>JBPOIN010000172.1:0-3314 GCA_052034445.1 Pseudomonadota bacterium
GGCCTGGAGGAAATCCTCGTCGTCGAGGAAAAGCGCCAGCTCATCGAATATCAGCTCAAGGAAGAACTCTACAACTGGCGCGAAGACGTGCGACCGCGCGTGATCGGCAAATTCGACGAAAAAGGCGAATGGTCGCAACCGCACGGCGAATGGCTGTTACCCGCCACGGGCGAGCTTTCGCCGGCGCTGATTGCGCGCGTGATCGCGGCGCGCATCGCACGCTTCTTCACCTCGCCGCGCATCGAGGAACGCCTGGCCTTCCTGGCCGCCAAGGAACGCTCACTCGCCAATCAGGCGCTCGACTGCAGCCGCACGCCATTCTTTTGCGCCGGCTGCCCGCACAACACCTCGACACGCGTGCCGGAGGGCAGTCGCGCGCTGGCCGGCATCGGTTGCCACTACATGGTGACCTGGATGAACCGCAATTCCGCAACCTTCTCGCACATGGGCGGCGAAGGCGTGGCCTGGCTTGGCCAGGCGCCATTCACCGCGGAACGCCACGTGTTCGCCAATCTCGGCGACGGCACCTACTTCCATTCCGGCATCCTGGCGATTCGCGCCGCGGTGGCTGCCTACAAGAACCGCCAGCCCCCCGTTCTCCTTCCCGGGGAAGGGGGCGGCATCACCTACAAGATCCTCTACAACGATGCCGTCGCCATGACCGGCGGCCAGCCCGTCGACGGCCCGCTCAGCGTGCCGATCATCGCGCGGCAACTGCAGGCCGAAAGCGTACATCAGATCGTCATCGTCAGTGACGGCAGCCCGCGCCCCTACGCCAGCAGCGATCTGCCGCACGGCATCGAGCTGCGCCGGCGCGACGAACTCGATCGCGTACAGCGCGAGCTGCGTGAATATCCGGGCGTCTCGGCGCTGATCTACGACCAGACCTGTGCCGCCGAAAAACGCCGGCGGCGCAAACGCGGCGCCTATCCGGACCCACAACGGCGTGTCTTCATCAATCAGGCGGTATGTGAAGGCTGCGGCGATTGCAGCGTGCAATCCAACTGCCTGGCCGTTGTTCCGGTCGAAACCGAATTCGGCCGCAAGCGCCAGATCGACCAGTCGGCCTGCAACAAGGACTACTCCTGCCTGCAGGGATTCTGCCCGAGCTTCGTGACCATCGAAGGTGGCCAGCTGCGGCGCGGCAAAGGCGCCGCAGCGGATGCCTGCCGTGAATTCGAACGGCGCTTCGGTGCGTTGCCCGAGCCAGCGCTGCCCGCCACGCTGGAACCATATGGCGTACTGATCACCGGCGTCGGCGGCACTGGCATCGTCACGCTGGGCGCGCTGATCGGCATGGCCGCGCACATCGACGGCAAGGGCGTCAGCGTGCTCGACATGACGGGGCTGGCGCAGAAGGGCGGCGCGGTGACCTCGCATGTGCGGATCGCCGACGACCCGCACCTCCTGCATGCCGTGCGCATCGCCACAGGCGAAGCCGACGCGGTGATCGGCGGCGATGCCATCGTCACGGCGAGTACCGACGCGCTGGTCAAGATGGCCGCCGGCCGCACGCGCGTGGTGGTGAATTGCACAGCCACGCCGACCGCGGAGTTCACCTGGAATCCCGACTGGCAGTTCCCGCTCGAACAGATGCGCCGCGTGATCAACGAAGCCGTCAGCAGCAACGGCAGCCATGGCGGTGGCTCGCCGCAAACGCCGGCCGCCTGGTTCATCGACGCCACGACGCTGGTCGGCAGGCTGCTCGGCGACGCCGTCGCCACCAACCTGTTCCTGCTCGGCTATGCCTGGCAACTTGGCATGGTGCCGGTGTCGCGCGCGGCCATCGAGAAAACGCTGGAGCTCAACGGCGCTGCGGTGGCCCTGAATCTGCAGGCGTTTCACTGGGGCCGCTGCGCTGCGCACAATCAGGCCGCCGTCGAGCAATTCGCCGCACCGCGCACCGGCACAGCGGACGCGCCGCCGGCCGGGCTCGTTCAGCTCATCACGCGCCGCGCCGCACAGCTCACGGCGTATCAGGATGCCGCCTATGCGGCACGCTACAGCACCGGCGTCGAACGCGTGCGCGCAGCCGAACTCGCCCTGTTGCCGGACGGCCTCGTGGACACGGGCCCCTCGCTCACCCGCACGGTGGCCGAGTCCTATTACAAGGTGCTGGCGATCAAGGACGAATACGAAGTCGCGCGGCTGTATGCCGAAACCGACTTTCTCGACCAGATCGATGCGGTGTTCGAGGGCGATTACCGGCTGAACTTCCATCTCGCGGCGCCGCTGCTGGCGCGTCCCGATGCGCGCACGGGAAAGATCGAAAAACGCCAGTACGGTCCGTGGATGCTGGCCGCGCTGCGCCGCCTCGCCAGGCTGCGGCATTTGCGCGGCACGCGCTGGGACATCTTCCGTCACAGCGCCGAACGCCAGCTTGCCCGGCAAGTGCTGGCCGACTACGAAAGCGACCTGGCCTTCCTGCTGGAACATCTGACCCCGGCCACGCTGAACGCCGCCATGGAGCTCGCCAATCTGCCCCTGCAGATTCGCGGCTACGGGCACATCAAACAGCAGAACGCCGCCAAGGCCAGCGCCCGGCGCGCCGAACTGCGCACCGAGATTGCCCACCGCGACAGCCGATAGCAGCGCGCTACCGCTACCCTCCCGGCCCCGGCAGTCGGCGCAATTGCCGCCTGCCGGAAGGTGGTGGCCGGTTATAATTGCCGTTTGCCCGTCCACCGGCATTCCGTCCACCCGCATTTCATCCCAAGCAGAAATCCCATGCAGGAAAAATACAGCCCCAACGAGATCGAGCAGGCCTCCCAGCAGTACTGGGAGGCGGCTTCAGCGTTCCGCGCCAAGGCGGACCAGAGCAAGCCGAAGTACTACTGCCTGTCGATGTTCCCCTATCCGTCGGGCAAGCTGCACATGGGGCACGTCCGCAACTACACCATCGGCGATGTGCTCTCCCGCTTCCACCGCATGCGCGGCTACAACGTGCTGCAGCCGATGGGCTGGGACGCCTTCGGCCTGCCGGCGGAGAACGCGGCGATCAAGAACGGCGTGCCGCCGGCCAAGTGGACGCGCGAGAACATCGCCCACATGAAGACGCAGCTCAAGTCGCTGGGCTTCGCCATCGACTGGAGCCGCGAGCTGGCGACCTGCAATGCCGACTACTACAAGTGGAATCAGTGGCTGTTCCTGCGCATGCTGGACAAGGGCATCGCCTACAAGAAGACCCAGGTGGTGAATTGGGATCCGGTCGATCAGACCGTGCTGGCCAACGAGCAGGTCATCGACGGCCGCGGCTGGCGCACCGGCGCGGAAGTCGAGAAGCGCGAGATTCCCGGCTACTACCTCGGCATCAC
>JBPOIN010000014.1:0-4565 GCA_052034445.1 Pseudomonadota bacterium
GCGGAGTTGGGGTCCCAACCCGAGCCGCAGGTCCATCTGCAGGCATGGCCGGGTTCGGCCGCGGTGGCGGCCGAACCGGACGACGACACAGCACGCGCGGTAACGGTCGACGAAGAACCTGAATCCACGGTCGGCGATGGTGAGCCGGCTGCCGTCGCGGCGGACGACGCTCCGTATCGGATCGAACCGGAGTTGCATGAAACGCCCGCTGCGCGGCATCCCTGGTGGTGGTCGCTGGCGAGCCTGCTGTTGCTGCTGCCGCTGCTGGCACAGATGGCGTTGCACTATCGCGTCGAACTCGCCACCCTGCTGCCGGAGAGCAAGCCGCTGCTCGCCGCTGTCTGCGCGCAGTTCGACTGTGAAATCGCGCTGCCGCGCAAGGTTGACCTGCTGAGCATCGAGGCTTCCGATCTGCATCCCGATCCGCAGTACAAGGGGCAGTTGCTGCTGACGGCCACGCTCAAGAATCGCGCCCCCTTCGTGCAGACCTATCCGCATCTCGAACTCACGTTGACCGACACCATTGATCAGGCCGTGTTGCGCAAAGTGTTGGCACCTGGCGAGTATCTCGCCAAAGCCAGCAACCCTGCCGCGGGGTTTGCCGCGAATGGCGATGTCAGCGTGACCCTGTCGCTGGAGGCCGATAGCGCCACCAATGTTTCTGCCGCTGGCTATCGGCTGTATCTGTTTTATCCGTGAACGAGGCGCGCCGGCAGGAATATGGCCGTCACGCAAGCCAGTCGGCAGGGCGCATGGGTTGCAGAGGTATAATCGACGTTTTCCCAACCGCGCCAACGCTATGAAAACCCTGATTTGCGGCTCCATTGCCTACGACACGATCATGGTGTTCCATGATCACTTCAAGAACCACATCCTGCCGGATCAGCTGCATATCCTGAATGTGGCCTTCCTGGTGCCTGACATGCGGCGCGAATTCGGCGGTTGCGCCGGCAATATCGCCTACAACCTGCGCCTGCTGGGCGGCGAGCCGCTGATCATGGCGACGGTGGGCGGCGACAGCGGGCTGTATCTGCAGCGCCTGCAGCATCACAAGCTCGATACCAAGCATGTGCGCGAGATTGCCGACAGTTTCACGGCCCAGGCCTTCATCACCACGGATATTGCCGACAACCAGATCACGGCGTTTCACCCCGGGGCGATGAATTTTTCGCATCAGAACCATGTCGCCGACGCGGCCGGCGTGACGCTCGGCATCGTGGCGCCCGATGGCCGTGACGGCATGCTGCAGCATGCGCGTGAATTCAAGGCCGCCGGCATTCCGTTCGTATTCGATCCCGGTCAGGGGCTGCCGATGTTCAACGGCGAGGAATTGCTGGCGTTTCTGGAACAGGCCGAGTACTGCACGGTCAACGACTACGAAGCCAAGCTGTTGTGCGACCGGACCGGCAAGTCGCTCGAAGATCTCGCGCGCAGCGTCAAGGCGTTGATCGTCACGCTGGGCGAAAAGGGCTCGGAGATTTACACCGGCGGTCAACGCATCGTTATCCCCAGCGTTAAACCGGAAGCCGTGGTTGATCCCACCGGGTGCGGCGATGCGTACCGTGCGGGTCTGCTGTACGGCATCAGCCAGGGCATGGATTGGGAAAAGACCGGGCGTCTGGCATCATTGATGGGCTCGATCAAGATCGCGCAGCGTGGCGGTCAGAACCATAAACCCAAGCGCGACGATATCGCCGCGCTGTATCGTGCGGCCTTCGGCCACGCAATCTGGTAAGGAGAACGGCAATGCGCATTCAGAAAACTTCTTCGATCCTCCTCGGTCTGCTGACCGGTGTCGCGCTGCTCAGCGGCTGCGCAACGCCCAGCCAGTCCGGCAGCAGCTATTCGGCCAGCCAGTCGCGGCGTGAAATGACTGTGCGCATGGGCGTCGTCGAAAGCGTGCGCCAAGTCACCATCGAAGGCTCGCAGGAAGGCGGCACCGGCGCCATGGTCGGCGGCGTGATCGGCGGCATCGCCGGCAGCAATATCGGCGGCGGCAACCGCGGCTCGGCGGTCGGCACGATCCTCGGAGCAGTCGGCGGCGCGGTGGCCGGCAAGGCCATCGAGGAAAGCACGACCAAGAAGGCTGGCCTCGAAATCACCGTCAAGCTCGACAACGGTTCGTACACGGCCATCACCCAGGAAGCCGACGAGCAGTTCCGTCCCGGCGAGCGTGTGCGCATCCTGAGCGGCAGCGGCGCGACGCGCGTTTCGCACTAAACGCGCGCCAAACTCGCACTAAGCAGGGCGGCGCAGAAACACAACGGGCCGGGGAGTCACCTCCCCGGCCCGTTGCTTTTGTGTTGCCTCGGCAGACTCTTCCTGTTACTGACCGGCCATGAAATTCGCGGCGCGGAAGCCGAAGGTCATCGCCGGGCCGAGCGTACCGCCGGCGCCCGGGTAGGATGGCCCCATCACCGAAGCCGAGTTGTTGCCGATGCAGAACAGGCCCGCGATGGGTTGGTCGTTCTGGTCGAGCACGCGCGCATGCTCGTCGGTGAGCAGGCCGCCCTTGGTGCCGATGTCGCCGGCGTCCATACGCACCGCGTAGAACGGCCCTTTGGCGATCGGCCCGAGGCAGGGATTCGGCTTGACGTTGCTGTCGCCGTAATACTGGTCGAACAGATTGCCGCCGTTGCCGAACTCCTTGTCGACGCCGGTCTTGGCGTACTGGTTGTTGAGGTTGACGGTTTCGCGCAAGCCGTTGGCGTCCACGCCGATCTGCTTGGCCAGGCCTTCGAGCGTCGCGTCCTTCCAATACACCTTGCCGAGCCAGTCCTTGGGCAGGCTGCGATCGGGTGAGATCTGGCCGGGCATCAGCGGGCCGATCGGGTACTTGAAGCGGAAGGACGCATCGAACACCAGCCAGGCCGGCACCGATGAACCCGACTTGGCGTAATCCTCGTACATGCCGACGCCGAATTCCAGATACGGCGCCGATTCGCGCACGAAACGCTTGCCCTTGCCATTCACCGCCACGCAGCCCGGGAAGGCGCGGCCGACGAACAGGCCGGTCTGCGCCGCATCGCCGGGCACATGCATCGACGGCACCCACCAGGCCCAGTTCATCAGATCGGTCCTGGCGCCGATCGCCATGCCGGCGCGCAGCGTGTCGCCGGTGTTGTGCGGCGGCGTGGCGCTCCATTCGGCCTTGGTCGGCTTGGGCAGATATTGTTCGCGCATCTGCTGGTTGCGCTCGAAGCCGCCGGCGGCGAACACCACGCCGCGCTTGGCCGTGAGCTGGATGCTCTGGCCGTTGCGCTTGGCGATCACGCCGGTGACGCGGCCGTTTTCCTGCACCAGCGATTCGAACGGCGTGTTGAGCCAGAGCGGGATCTTGCGCTGCATCATGGCGTGGCGCAGACCGCCGATCAGCGCGTTGCCGAACGACAGGCGGCGGTCGCGCCTGGTCTTGAAGCGCCAGGGGAAATCGAGGAAATAGCGCACCATCATCCAGATGAACAGCAGCGGCCAGCCGGATTCCTTGGCCAGCAGCTTCTGCGCCTGGCTGGCTGTCATGGCGACCTTGCCCATCAGCAGCGTGCCCGGATAGGAGGCGCGCATGTTCTCATATTCCTCGGCGAGCAGGCTGGCGTCGAACAACTCCGGGTCCATGGTGCGGCCGCCGGGCTTGGAGCCGGGCAAATCCTGGTAGTAATCCGGATAGCGCTGGCAGGACGCATAACGCAACTGGGTCTTGTCGTGGATGTAGTCGACCATCTTCGGCGCGCTGTCGAGATACGCTTCGAGACGCTCTTCCTTGACCATGCCGCGCGCCGAAGCCTTGATGTAAGTGCGCGCTTCCTCCAGCGTGTCCTTGGCGCCGATCTGGCGATTGTTGGGAATCCAGATCGCGCCGCCCGAGACGGCCGAGGTGCCGCCGTACTTGTCGCTTTTTTCGAGAACCAGAACCGATAGTCCCAGATCGTGGGCGCGGTTGGCGGTCAGCAGGGCGCCGCCGCCGGAACCCACCACGATGACGTCGTATTCGGTGTTTTCGCGCGTGTTGTTGGTCATTGGTGCTCCTCCGTGGTCAGGGCAACGGTCTGCCGCCGTTGTTGTGGCTTGCGCCTGTCCCGGCCTGGCCGGGACAGGCCTTTACATCAGATGACTTCGAACAACCCGGCCGCGCCCATGCCGCCGCCGATGCACATCGAGACGACGACATAACGCTCGCCGCGCCGACGCGCTTCGAGCAGCGCGGTGGATACCAGACGCGCGCCGGACATACCGAACGGATGGCCGATGGCGATGGCGCCGCCATTCACGTTCAACTTGTCATTCGGGATGCCGAGCTGGTCGCGCGAGTAGATCACCTGGCAGGCGAAGGCTTCGTTGATTTCCCACAGGCCGATGTCGGACACCTTCAGGTTGTGGCGCTTGAGCAGTTTCGGAATCGCGAACACCGGGCCGATGCCCATTTCATCGGGCTTGCAGCCGGTCACGGCGAGACCGCGATACACGCCGAGCGGCTCCAGGCCACGTTCCTTGGCCATGTCGCGGCTCATCAGCACCGAGACGGAAGCGCCGTCGGAAAGCTGCGAAGCGTTGCCGGCAGTGATGAA
>JBPOIN010000047.1:0-23314 GCA_052034445.1 Pseudomonadota bacterium
GCCTCGACAGCAGCAAGCAGCGTCACCAATGCGGCGAAAGTCGTGGTGATGGCGCCCAATATCACAACAGGCGGCTTTGGCTGGACTAATTACGGCGGTTCTCTTGAGCTCGTGGCAGACAACATGAGTCTGGGCGGCAACCTGAACGTTGGTGCCGGCATGGTCTGGCTGCACGAAAAAACCTTCGGTCAGAGCATCGATCTGGGCGGCGCGGATTCGGGCGGGATCCTCGGTCTGGATACCAACGAACTGAACCAGGTTACGGCCAGTGTATTGCGCATCGGCACGCTCTCGAATACCGGCACCATCAATGTCAGCGCTGCGATCGCGCCAGTCAATGCGACGACAGTGAGCTTGCAGGCGAGCAACAATGTCACGCAGGCGCCGGCCGGCACCATCAGTACTGGGAGTCTGGCGGTCCGCACGCTCGGCAACGTCATGCTGGGTTCTGCCTCCAACATGGTCGGCAATTTTGCCGCCGAGGTCGGCGATGCGACGCACCAGAATCTGAGCGTGAGCTTTACGAATGGCCCGGCGCTGAATGTCGGAGCCAATATCGATGGCCTTTCCGGCGTTTCAATCAACGCCGCCGGCGGCTACGATTATTTGAGCCCCAACGGCACGATCACGCTGAAAACGACGGCCGCTTTGACACAATCCGCAGGCGCTTTGCTGTCCGGCAAGGCCCTGTATGCCGAAGGTTCCAGCGTGGCGCTGAACAACGCCAACCCGATCGGCGTGATCGCCGGCAGTTCGTTGGGTACGAGCAGTGTCGATAACTTCAGCTACAACAGCAGCAACGGCATTCTGTTGTCGAGCGTGAATGGGTACTCCCAGATTTACGCCGCCAGCAGTTCGGCGCCGACCGGCATCCAGCTCGCGGCGGGCAGCGCCGGCATCGGGGCGGAAGCCGGTGCGTATTTGAACGCTGCGTATGGCGGCGGAACGGCCGAACTCAACACGACGGGCGCGGTCAACTTGAATGCCGCTGCCAACAAGGTCAGCGCCCTGAAGGCGCTTGGCGTCAGCCAACTGAATTTCCTCAACACCGGCCCGTTGACGCTCGGCGTGGCCGGCAGCGGTGTGAGCTCCACGGGGAATATCGCCATCAGCGCCGGTGGCGTACTGAGCCAGTCGGGCAGTGTCAATGCCACAGGATTGAATCTGACCAGCTATGGCGGCATGGCTCTGTCGGGCGCCAACAACGTCACGGGACTCAGCGCCAGCAACAGCGGTAGCGGCGATATCAACTTCGCCAACAGCGGCCCCCTGGTGCTGGGCAATATCAGCAACAGCGTCGGCAATGTTCAATTCAACATCTCGGGCGCCCTGAGTCAGTATGGCGGCACGATCACGGCCGGGAACCTGAGCGTTGCGAGCTATGGCGGGGCGATTCTCGGCGCAAACAATCAGGTCAGCATGTTTTCCGCCAGTAATGCGGGCAGCGGGGATGTGGTTTTTACCCAGAACAATAATCTCAATGTCGGCACGGTGAACAACCCTTACGGCCTGGTGAAGCTCAAGGCGATCGGCAATGTCACGTTGATGGGCAATGTGCATTCGGGTTTGGTCGCCGGCGATGGCATCGAAATCGCGGCGGTGGGGGGGAATCTCGCCAATTCTTACGGTGGTAGTGCGCTGACGACGGGCGGCAGTCGCTGGCTGGTGTATTCGACGAACCCGCTCAACGACACCCTGGGCAGTCTGGTTTACGATTTCAGGCAATACAACGCAGTTCCGGGTGGCGCCACTGTACTGGGCAGTGGCAACGGTCTGCTTTACAGCGTGGCGCCCAGTCTGACGGCCGGGCTGACTGGCAGCGTCAACAAGGTGTATGACCAGGGCACGACAGCGACGCTGACGGCCGGCAATTTTGCGCTGGCTGGCGCGCTGAATGCAGACGTGCTGACGGTCAGTGGTTTGGGCAGCGCCGTGTATGCCGACAAGAATGTCGCGACCGGCAAGACCGTGACGGCGACGGGATTCACGATCACGGCCGTCGATTCCTCCAGCAAGCCCGTGTATGGCTATACAGTGCCACCTTCGGCAACCGGGAATGTGGGCGCCATCACGGCGCGCGCGTTGACCGTCGGTGCGACGGGCAGCAGCAAGGTGTATGACGGTACGACCGGCGCCACGGTGACGCTGAACGACGACCGCATCGCTGGCGACATCCTGACGAGTAGCTACGGCGGGGCGGCGTTTGCCGACAAGAACGTCGGCACGGCCAAGACCGTGACCGTGAGCGGCATCACGCTGACAGGCACGGATGCCGGCAACTACACCTACAACGCGAATACCGCGACCTCAGCCGACATCACGGCGCGCGCGCTGACGGTCGGCGCGACGGGCAGCAGCAAGGTGTATGACGGTACGACCGGCGCCACGGTGACGCTGAGCGACGATCGTCTGGCGGGCGACGTGTTGTCGCTCAACAGCAGCACGGCCAACTTCGCCGACAAGAACGTCGGTACAGCCAAGACCGTGACCGTGAGCGGCATTACGCTGAGCGGCGCGGATGCCGGCAACTACCAGGTGAGCAACCCCAGCACGCTGGCCGCAGCGGATATTCTCGTGCGCCCGTTGGCGACCTGGACCAGCAATACCAGTGGCCAGTGGAGCAACGCGTCGAATTGGGATGCCTTGCCGGACGGCGCCAATGTGCTGGCAGTTTCGATCCCGTCCGGTGGCAGTCTCACCGTGACCTATGATTCGAGCGCCGGAAATACCACGCTGCAGAATCTCAACAGCGCGCAGGGCCTGGCCATGGCGGGCGGCAATCTGACGGTATCGAACAATCTGACGACGATGGGGTTGCTGCAATCCGGCGGCACGTTGAACGGTAGCGGCAATCTGTATGTCAGCGACAATTTCAATCAGACTGGCGGCAACATAGCCCTCACGGGCGCGGCCAGTGCGGTATTGAACCGTCTGGCGGGCAATCTCAATATCGCCAGCCTGTCGGCAGGCAGCGTCGCGCTGTATGCGCCGGCTGGCGCCATTTCGCAGAGCGGCCCCCTCGTCACCGCAGCGCTGACAACGCAGTCGGCGTATGGCGCGACATTAACCGATGCCGGCAATGCACTCGGCAGTTTTAGCGCCAGCAACAGCACGAGCGGCAATGTCGAGTTGTTCAATACCGGCGCTCTGTCGATTGGCGGCATTACGAACAATGGCGGCAACATCCTGGTCGACAATACCGGCGCAATATCGACCGGCGGCGCCATCAGCGCACCGGCCGGCTCAATATCGATCATTGCCCATAGTCCCTTGACGATCGGTAACGGCGGCGTCGCCGCTGGCGGCAATATCTCGCTGACGGCTGGCGCCACAGCCAATCCGGGCGACGATCTGCTGATCAATGGTGTCGTATCAACAACCGGACTCACTTCGACGATCGACCTGACATCTGGCGACAATCTTTATCTGAATGCCAATGTGACGGGTGGCGGATTGATCATGGCGACTGCGCTGACTGGCAATATCCAGGTCGGCGTTAACGGTCCGAGCGGCGTCGGCATTGACTTCAATGCGCCGAATGGCACGATCATCTACGACATGCCGGCTTCGGCGAGCCAGATCGTTCAGGAAACCGTCACCACGACACTTGCAGCAACCAACGATGCGCAGCAATCGTTGGGCGATCCGTCGAACACCTCACCGGAGACCCCGCCGCCATTGGCGCTCGCCAGCAGCACCAGCATGACCACGGGTACGGGAACGCTGAACGGCGGCGTGGTGGGGGGGACGGAAGGCCAGTTCGGTGGCGCCTCGACCGGCACATCGACCACGACGACATCCGGTGAGACGACGGGAACAACCTCCGCCGGCACTTCAACTGCGACCGGCACGACGGCCGAAGCCTCCGGCAGCACGACCTCCGATACTTCCGGCAGCACGACGGGAACGAGCGAGGAAAAGAAGGACGACAAGAAGGACGACAAGAAGGCCGAGAAGGGCAGCAAGACGCAGGATTCGGCCAAGAAGGATGACAAGCCGGCTGGCAAGAAAATGGCGCTGTGCAGCTAACAATGCTGCCCGTCTTTGCGCTGGGGCTGGGGTTTTTGCGTGGCGAATCAGCCGGATGGGGCAGATCGGCAGGGGGGAGGCTTGATGCAGGCGCAGGATGAACTGGTGGCCGCACAGCTCGATGAGCTGGTCGCGCAGGCGCGTGAGGCTTTCGGCGCCAGCCTGCTATCGGTGGTGCTGTTCGGCTCGGCGGCGGAAGGGCGCTTGCGCCCGGTTTCCGACGTGAATCTGCTGTTCCTGCTCGAAGATTTTGACACTCCGCAGATCGATGCCTTTCGGCCGGCCTTGCGCGCCGCCGAAGTGGCGATCCGGGCGCGCGGCATGTTTCTGCTGCGCGCGGAATTGGCCAGCGCCGCCGAGTTGTTTGCCCTGAAATTTTCGGACATCCAGACCCGCCATCGGGTTTTGTGGGGCCAGGATTGCACCACGCAGTATGCGATCGACCCCCAAGAGTTGCGCCGCCGGCTGCGCGAAGTGCTGCTGAATCTCGCGTTGCGCCTGCGCGAGCGTTACGCGCTGCTGAGTTTGCGTGAGGAACAGCTCGTGAAGGTCATTGCCGATGCGGCCGGCCCGTTGCGCTCGGCTGCCGCGGGGTTGCTCAAGTTGCGTGGACAGGGTGAGGTGGCGCCGCGCGACGCACTGCAACGCATTGCAGCGGCAAGCCAGGACCCGGCGCTGATCGCCGCCGTCGATTTTCTATCGCTTGCGCGTATGGAAACACCCCTGCCGCCGGGCGCGGCGCGTGATGCGGTGCTGGCCCTGATCCGCCTGGCGGCGCGGCTGCGCTGCGAACTGGAGAACCATCCGGATGCCGATCCTGGCGCCGAATTGTCGCTTCGCTCTGCCTCATGAGCAGTCCGCAATTTCTTGCGGCCTATCTGATTCTGATTCTCGCCGCCAATTTTTATTTGCGTTGGCGGATTCGCCAGCAGGAGGTCGGCGGTGCGGTTTATCGGCTCGACAGCAGCGCCGATCCCTACAAAATTGCCTTGCTGCGTGGCGGCGTCGAAGAGGCGCTGCGGGTGACCCTGTTTTCGCTCGTCGATCGCGGCCTGCTCGTGGAGCAGAACGGACTGCTCAGTCGCGGACGCCCGGATGCCGAAGATTTCGTGCGCCGGCCCTTGGAGCGCGCGGTGCTGACCTGCTTTGCACAGCCGGCTGCGCCGCAGAGCGCCAAGGCCGACACGGCCGTCAAAGCGGCGCTGCGCGAATGCGAAAACGAGCTCAAGCGGGCCAATCTGCTGGCCAATGAAGAAACCTTCGAGGCGCGCTTCAAGAGCTTCGGCGTCATGCTGGGGCTGGTGACCGGCGTCGGCGCCTGGCGCGCCCTCTACGCCTTGCAGCATGGGCGGCACAATATCGGCTTTCTCGTGCTGCTCGGCTTGATCGGCTGCATCGCTCTGGTGCTGGCTTATCGGCGTCGGCGTACGGGACGCGGCGATGCCGCGCTCGAACGTCTGCAAACCCTGTTTGCCAGTCTTAAACGGCGCGCTGCAAAAATCACCCCCGGCGGTGCGAGCCAGGAGGCTGTCGTGCTGGCGGCCGTCTTCGGGCTGGCGGCCTTGCCGGCCGCACATTTCCCTTTTATCGAGCGCCTGTTTCCGAAACCGCAGGGAGCGGGCGGAGATGGCGGCAGCTCTGGCTCCTGCGACTCGGACAACAGCAGTTGCGATGGCGGCGGGTGTGGCGGTGGCGGCTGCGGTGGCGGTTGCGGCGGCTAACTCAATTGCCCCCATGTGGTAATGCTGAATATGTATTTTTTTTGCGATTCAATCGCCGCTCACGCTGACGAAATGGGCCTGTCGTCAGGAAAAAATCAAAGAGTCGTAAATTTTTTTGCGAAAAGCCCCAGAGCGTAAGGGCTATGGCGCATCGGCGGTAAATCTCTCGATGCTTTAGTCATTTTTCCTGTGTTGTTTCACATCTCCAGCCAGCAGCCCGGATCGCGTTGCAGGGGATCGCCCGTGACGGCGTGACTCAGGCAGCGCAGGCCGCCGCGACACAGGCTGGCAAAGGCGCATGGCGCGCAGGCCGCGGGGAGCGCCGCTGGGGCGCGCAGACTACGGAAGGTGGCGCAATCGTAAAGCGTCTCCAGCGGTGTTTCGAGCAGGTTGCCGACAGCGATCGGCAGGCGCCGGCAGGGATAGACATCGCCGTTCGGCATGATGGTCATCAGCGTGTCGCCGGCCGTGCAGCGATACGGCGCATCGTCGGCGAACAGAAACTGTAGTGCGCGCTTCATGGCGATCTGGGTGGTGGTGTGGCGCTGCGCCTGGCGCGCCTGCGCCATGAGTTCGAACAGTTCCCGGGTTTCCGCCGCCGTCAGCGCCTTCCCAAGCGCGTCGGCAGCTTCAGGAATGATGCGGTCGGCCCAGATCCGGGTGACGCCTAGTTCGCTCGCCAGGCGCGCCACGGCGGCGAATTCTCGGTAATTATCGCGCTGGGCGGTGAAGGAAATCACGCTTGGGACATTGTGGCTGACGAGACATTCGAGCGCCTGCACGGCGCGGGCAAAATTCCCTGTTCCGCGAATCCGGTCGTGGGTTTCCGCCGTGCCGTCAAGGCTGATCTGCACGAAGGCCGGGCGCCAGGTCGCCAGGCGCCTGGCCATGTCGGCATCGATCAGCGTGCCGTTGGTCAGGATCGCGAAACTGTAGAGCGCCTGGTCGGCGGCGAACAGATCGAGCAAGGCGGGAAAGTCATGGCGTGTGAACGGCTCGCCGCCCGTCACGGTGATGTGGCCACGAATGGCTGGTCTGGCTGATCTGTCCGGGCCGGCGGCGATGAAGGATTTGAATTGCGCCAGGATCGTTTGCCAGGTGGCGAAATCGAGGCCCGCGGCACGATATTCCGGTTGATAGCAATGGCTGCAGCGCAGGTTGCAACGATCCGTCAGATGCCATTGCAGCAACAGGCGCGGCGGGCGCAGCGGCGGTGTTTGCGGGGCAGGGGGCATGTGCGGAAGCCTAATACAGCAGGTATTGCTGCCGCAGGTTGCGGAATTCGGCGAGTGGCTTTTGCCAGGCGGCGACGATGGCCTGCGGATCGACGCCGGTGCGGATGGCTTCGACCACGCTCTTCGAGCCGATCGAACCCACCGTTCGCGCCAGCTCGAACTGACGCGGATGTTGTCGCGTGAGTGCGTCGGCGAGCTCGATGCCGAGCCGGCCGACATCCAGACGTTGGCGGTCGAGCAGGATCACGCGCACGCCGTGGCATACGCGTTTGGCGTAGGTGTTTTCGGCGGGCATGAACTCCGTGGCCTCGAAACGCACGCCGGCGATCTGGCGCCGATTCAGGTTGGCGGCCAGCGCCGGGCCGTCGATCCACGGCGCGCCGAGGATTTCGAACGGCGTCGGTGTGCCGCGCCCGACGCTGACATTGGCCCCTTCGAGCATGCCGATGGCCGGATACAGGGCGACCGCCGTCTGGTTGCGCAGATTCGGCGAGGGCGGAATCCAGAGCAGGCCGCTTTGGTCGAAATTCGTTTGACGCTGGTAATGGCGCATTCTGACAACCTCGGGGCGGGCGCCGATTCCGAGTTGTGCGTCGAACATCAGCGCCAGTTCGCCGACCGTCATGCCATGGCGGACGGGCAGGTTGAAATAGGCGGTGAACGAGCGCCGCTCGCCGTCCAGCAGCGGCCCCTGGACGAGTTCGCCGCCGAGTGGGTTGGGCCGGTCGAGAACGATGAATCGTTTGCCCTGGGCAGCAGCGGCTTCCATGGCGTAACCCATGGTGCTGATGTAGGTGTAGAAACGCACGCCAACATCTTGCAGATCGAACACCAGTGCATCAATGCCGGCCAGCATCTCGGGGGTCGGACGGCGGGTGTCGCCGTACAGGCTGAACACCGGCAACCCACTGGCTGCATCGCTGCCCGAGGGAACCTTGCTGTCGAGTTTGCCCTGCAGACCATGCTCGGGACTGAACAGCGCCACGAGCTGTACGCCGGGCGCCTGGCGCAACAGGTCGATGCTGCGCCGGCCAGTCGCATCGATGCCACTCTGATGGGTGATCAGGCCGATGCGCAAGCCGGACAGCGCCGCGAAGCCATCGGTAGCCAGGACATCAATGCCGCTTTGCAGGCCGCTCGCGGCGCGGCGCAGGGGCGGCAGGTTTTCATGGGCGGCGAGCAGCGGTTGCCGGGCGCTGATCTGTTCCCATGCCAACGGCCCGACGGCATCGCTCACCACGCTGGCGATGCGTTCGCGCAAGGGGCCGGCATCGCCCTTTTCGAGCGGATGGACGCGATGCGTGAGGATGACCACGTAGGTTTGCGTGACGGGATCGATCCACAACGAAGTGCCGGTGTAACCGTTATGACCGATGGCGCCGACCGGCGGCAGCTGCCGGCGATTCGCGGCCAGCGGCGCATCGGCTCGCCATCCCAGCGTCCGCAAGGCGGATTTGTAGGGCGGCTGCAGGCCGTAGTTGTTGGCCGCAGTGGGCGCCCTGGGATTGCTGCGGCAGGCGGCGTTGAGCGCGTGATCGGTAGCGACGGCGGCAGCGACGGCCTGGCACAGTGCGGGCGTCTGCATGTTTTCCCCGGCGGGAGTGGCCGCCATAAGGCTCGGCCTGGTTTGCGGCAGCTCGATCAGCGCCAGCGATTCGGCGGAGAGCAGCGATTTGCCGGCAAACTTGCCGCCGTCGAGAATCACCTGGGCGAAGCGCCCCAGATCGTCAGCGGTCGAGAAGACGCCGGCATGACCCGCGACGCCGCCCATGCGCCAGGCCATCGGATCATGGACTTCGCCGCGCCGCAGTTGTCCATGCAGGAAACCCGTCGGCGCAATGCGCGAGCGCAGCGCCGCCGCCGGCAGATAGCCGGTATCGGGCATGTCCAGCGGCTTGAAGATGTGCTCGCGGCAATAGTCGGCCAGCGACTGCCCTGACACGCGGCGCACGAGTTCGCCGAGCGCCATGAAGTTCAGGTCGCTGTAGAGCACTTCGCCATCCGGCGGCGCTTGCGGTTTCTCGGCGGCCAGCAGCTTCAATGCGGCGGAGGTTCCTTTCCAGGGCTGGCGCAGATCGAGGCCGGCGCGCAAGCCGGAAGTATGCGTGAGCAATTGGCGAATGCGGATGCTGCCTTTGCCGTGCGCGGCGAATTCCGGCCAGTAGCGGGCGACGGGGGCATCGAGCTGCAATTCGCCGCGTTCGGCCAGCTGCAGCACGGCGGTGGCGGTGGCAATCGGTTTGGTCAGCGAGGCCAGATCGAAGATCGTTTCCACTTCCATGGCTTCTTCGGGCTGGCGCGTGCGATAGCCAAAGGCGCGGCGATAGACGACCTTGCCTTCGTGGCCGATCAGGATGACGGCGCCGGGAATGTGACCGGCCTGGATTTGCGCTTCGACGATGCCGGCGATGGGCGCCAGCTTCTCGCTCTCGAATGCCAGCGCGGCCTGCACCAGCAGGCCGAGCAGCATCGCACCAACCAGCCGGCGCAGCATGTGGCGTCGCATTGTCGGGGCGGTCAGCGGGTGAGGATCTGGCCCGTCGCCTCGGCGACCGAGACTTGCGCTCCGGCAGGCGTGCGGGGCGCCGCCGAGGCGGGCGCGGTCTTGGTGAGTTTCGGTGCGGGGGGCAGGGCAGGCTGAGCTGCCGGCAATGCTTCCAGTAGATTGCCCTGCTTGTCCTTGAGGCCGGCCTTGCTGTAGCTGTTGCGCGGGTTCCACAGCATCCAGCCGCCGCTGCCGAATTTCTCGCTGGCGTCGATCTGCCGGCGGATCTCGGTCGCGCCGAACTGGCGCCGGTCGAAGGCATAATCCTTGAACGATTGCAGCCAGGGACGGAAACGCGTCGGCTGGATCGCCGTGCGGTCGGCGGCGCGCTTGAGCGTGAGCCCGATGATTTCATAGGCATTGACCACGGGGTTGCGGTAATTCGGGATGCCGAATTGAAAACCCGACGGATACAGCATCGGCGAGAGGTAGTCGAGCTGCGGGTGCAGGTTTTCGAGTTTCTGGCCAATGAAGGTGTCATTGGTATTCCAGCTCACATAGCCGAAGATGTCGGCCGCGACGAACACGTTGTAGGGAATCAAACGCTGGCGCGCGGCGGCCAGAAAGCCGCTGATGGCCTGTACGCGATTGGCCTCGGTATTCGGCTGCGAAAACACCAGGCCGACGGTGTCGGGGAAACGGACGTAATCGAACTGGATTTCGTCGAAGCCCAGCGCGGCCGCTTCTTCGGCGATGTCGATGTTGTACTTCCAGACGTCCTGAAAGAACGGATCGACCCAGCTCAATTGTTCGCGATCCTGCCAGGTTTTGCCGTTGGGGCCCTTGATGGCCCACTCCGGATGCGCCGTCGCCAGCAGCGTGTCCTTGAATACCACCACGCGGGCGATCAGATACACGCCTTTGCTGTGCAGCCGGTCGATCTGTTCCTTGATGTCGCGTACCGTGATGATGCGCTGGCCGCCGATTTCGGCCGCCAGCGCCACCTTGCTCTTGTAGGGAATCATGCCGCGATCCCCCTTGACGTCGATAACCAGGGCATTGAGCTCGGTCTGGTCGATCAGATCCAGCGCGGCATTGCGCAGCACGCGGCTGCCGAAGCCATAGAACGACAGATACAGGCCCTTGGGTTTCAGGGGGGGCAGCTTGATCGTCAGGGGTTGGCCATTGCTGGCGGGCAAAGGTTGACTCGTGCGGCCATAGCCGACAGCGCGGGCGCCCAGCGTGACGCCGCTGCTTGCGCCGGGGGGCGCGGCATCGATCCTGAAGTTGCCTTCGCTGTCGGTGCGCGTGACGGTTTTCTGGATCGTTACGATGGCATCGGCAATCGGCTTGCCGCTTTGAGCATCGAGAATTTTGCCGGTCAGGGCCGCAGCCGGCGTTGCGATCAGCAGGCCAAGCAGGGCGCTCAGCAGCGTATTGGTCAAGCGGTTTTTCATTTCTTCGCCTCGTTGAGTAGATTGGCAAATCCCTTGATCCCTTGGCTGTCCGCCATCAGGAAGCGCGGCATGCCCAGCGCTGGATCGCCGCGGTATGCATGGCGGCCGTCGATACTGAAAGCGGCCACATAACCGGCCGTCTGCGCAGCGGCCATGAGTTCGTCATCGTAAATGCCGAATGGCCAGGCCAGCAGCGTCGCTTCCACGCCCAAGCGCTGCTTGAGTGTCTTGCGCGATTTTCCGAGCTGATTGCGCACGAAGGCCTGGTAGGCCTCGGGCGCCAGGCGCCGTTTCTCGATTTTGAAATTCGGGTGCCAGTAGGTATGTGACTGGATGTCGAATAGCCCGGTGTCGCGCAGTTCCGCCAGCTGCTGCCAGGTCATCGCATACTCGGCATTCGAAATCGCCGAAGGATAGATGAACAGCGTCACGGGAATTTTTTCGCGTTGCACGATGGGCAGCAGTTCGCTGAATACCGTTTTGTGACCGTCATCCACCGTGATCGCCACGGCTTTCGCCGGCAATGCCTGGTGTCTGGCCTTATCCCCGTTGCGCCAGGCGTCGATTGCCTGGCGCAGCGGAATGATCGTATAGCCATGCTCGCGCAGGTATTTGAGCTGTGCGGTGAAAACTTCGGTGCGGACGGTCATGCTGTCGGCGACGGCAGGGCCGAAACGATGATAGGCCAGCACCGCCAAGCCCGGATCGCTGTCGACTGCCGCAGCTGGCCGCGCCAGCAGCAGTGCCGGTGCGGCCAGCAGCAGCGCGGCGAATCGTTTCAGGAAATTCTTCTGCAGAGTCATATTCGGAGCGTCGTCGTATCGGGTTCGAAACCCGGGAGACATCCGGGCCAGTTGCGGTAGTGTGCCTTGAGTGCGCGCGCGGAACGCAGCAAACAGAAGCTGTATCCCGCTGTATTTCTGTGTTTGGGGCTTTACGCGCGCTGGCGACACGGCAGGGGGTAAGCAATCTGCTTATTCACCCGATTTTGGCCGCCCTGTATAGTGCGCGATTGATTATTCATCAGAGATGTTTTTGCCATCATGAAAAGACATTCAGAGAGCGAGACGCGCATTCCCACCATGCGTTATCACACGCAGAGCGCCGACAAGCTGTATGTGCCGATTCCGTTTTTGTTTGTGACGGACCGCATGTGCCAGGAAATTGCGGCGGAGCGCGAACTGATCCTGAGCCTGACGCCCGCAGCGGCGCAGGTGCGGCAGAAAAAACTTCTGGGTCGCTACGACCCCAACCTCAGCGCCAGCGCCTTCCATGGCGTGTTGCGCCTGTTTGCGGTCGAACGCAAAGCCTGAACCGGCCACGCCGCTTGCTGTTTTGGCGCCCGCGTGGCGGCGCTGCAGCAGTTCAGGGCTGAGGTAAAATCCGCCGCTCTTTCTGGGAGGACGGCATGGCTGTGACGGCGGATCCGACGATTTTCATGCAGGAAGCCTTGGCGCTGGCGCGACAGGCAGCGAGCTGCGACGAGGTGCCGGTCGGCGCGGTGGTTGTGAATCCCGAAGGCATCATCATTGGCCGCGGTTTCAATCAACCGATCGGCCGTGCCGATCCAACAGCGCATGCGGAAATCGTCGCCTTGCGCGATGCCGCAACCAGCGTCGGCAATTACCGCTTGCCCGGCTGTACCCTCTACGTGACGCTGGAGCCATGCCTGATGTGCGTTGGTGCGATGTTTCATGCGCGCCTGAGCCGCGTGGTGTTCGGCGCGCGCGACCCCAAGACGGGCGCCTGCGGCAGCGTGCTTGATCTGTTCGCCGAGAAACGCCTGAATCACCATGCCGAACTGGAGGGCGGCGTCCTGGCGGCAGAGTGCGGAGCGCTGCTGTCGGGATTCTTTGCGGCGCGACGTGCGCGCACCCAGCTGGCCTGAGCATGGATATTTTCATCAGCCTGCCGGCGCAAACGCTGGAACTGTTTGACGATCACGGCGAACTGTTGCGTCGTTATTCGGTGTCGACCGCCAAAAATGGCGCCGGCGAGCAGAACGGCAGTTTCAGGACGCCGCGCGGCAAGCATCTGATTCGCGCCAAGATTGGCGCCGGCTGCGCGGAAAACACCGTATTTGTGAAGCGGCGGCCGACCGGCGAGATCTGGACGCCGGAATTGCATGCGCAACATCCCGGCCGCGACTGGATACTTTCGCGCATTCTCTGGTTATCCGGCCGCCAGCCTGGCTTCAACCGGCTGTCGTGTGTCGATACCATGCGGCGCTATGTGTATCTGCATGGCACGCATGAACAGGCGCAGATGGGGGCGCCCGGTTCGATCGGCTGCGTGCGCATGCGCAGTGCCGATATTGTCGAACTCTTCGATCTGGCGCCGCCCTATATCGGCGTGAATATCGGTGAATATCGCATCGAAGAGGGGGCTGGGCAGGCCGCTGCGTGTCAGACATTTCTGCGCGAACATGCCGGGCAATCGGCTGCGGCGCCCGCTTCGGCAACCCGCAGGTATGTGCATGCCATTGATCCGGAAGGGAATCTGATCGGTGCGGCGGTGTTGCAACGGGATGCGGCCGCGGCGCAATTGACGGCGCTGGCCGTGGCGCCAGCCTGGCGACGGCTGGGGGTGGCGACCAATTTGCTGCGCCGCTTGCTGGAAGTCACGCGCACCGATGGCGCGCTGTGGCAAGGGGTATGGCAGGTGCGTGGCGGCGATGCGGCCAGCCAGGCGTTTCTGCGCCAGTTCGGTTTTCGCGCCGATCCCGCTGTCAGCGGCGCAGATCAGTGGATTTTTGCGCCTAACGGGCGAGCCTGAAGCGCAAACGCTGACGCGCCCCCGGCGCAGCGTCGGCCAGATAGGTTTGTTCATCGAAACTCACAAAGCCCGCCTGATCCAGCTTGAGCACCGTGGATGAGCGGGTTCCGTAGTCTGGCGAGCGGACAAAGGCGGCCGAGAGGACTTTTTCCCATTCGCGTTCGACACCGGTGTCGGGCAGTTTGTCGTAGTCATGACGCCGGTCATCGCGCAGCAGATCGAACAGCCGCTGTTCCTGCGGCAGGCTGGCCATGGCTTGCGCGAGAGCGGATTTTCCCTGAGCCACCTTGGGCCAGGGCGTATCGAGCAAATGGTTGCTGAGGCCGTAGATTCCCGCCGCCAGCCGCCGGGGTTGCAGTCTTTCATTCGCGCTGCCGCGATTTGAATACAGCCAGAGTTCGCTGTTTGTCGCCTCCGGCGCAATTCGCCCGCACAGCAGATTGAAGCCATTGCACTGCTGCGCCGTGGCAGCGAGACCGGCCAGATAGCCGGCCGGAGTCTGATTGCCAAGCAGAAAATCGCTGACCAGTCGGCCGCGCGAAGGGGCGGCGGGGCGTTGCTGTTCCGGTTCGCGATAATTCGTCAATGCGGCAAATCGGCCGCTGCGTGTAATGCCCATCCAGGCGCCGCCACCGCGCAGATCGCGGCCGGCCAGCAGATGCGGGGCCTCGGCCCAGAAACCGGCGACAGCCGTTGGCCGGGCAAAGTACTCATCGCGGTTGGCCGCGATCAGCAAGGGGTAATCGGGATGTGCCTGCCAGGCCAGAAGGATCAGACACATGCGCTGAAACCCGGTGTATCAGCTGACGGTATAGGGCAGGGGTTGCAGCACCAGGCGCGGACCGTTCGGCGCGCCGAGATGAATCTCGCCGGCCTCGGCGCAACCGCTCTGGATCACGGCCAGCACCTCATGGCCGCCCTGCGGGGCTGGCGCGACATTGACGATCTGGCCGCAGGATTGCTCGGCGGTTTCGGGGGCAAACAGATCGGCGCCGGCCGCGGGCGCGCCGTTCTCGATGCGCGCGCGGTACATGCGCCGCTTGATCTTGCCGAGATATTGGGTGCGGGCGACGATTTCCTGCCCCGGATAGCAGCCTTTCTTGAAATTGACGCCGCCGATCAGCTCGAAATTGACCATTTGCGGCACAAACGCTTCCTGGGTGGCGGCTGTGATGTGGGGCATTCCGGCGATGATTTCGAGCCAGTGCCAGGCGTGCAAGCCGGCAGGATGCGCCTGGGTGGCCAGCTTTTGCCAGGTTTCGGTAGCGCTGGCGGTTGGCACGGCCAGTAGATAGCGGTACTCGCCAATCCGCACGACCTGGCCGCCGGCAAATTGCGCCGATTGCATGAGTCCGGGGACGCTCACGCCGAGTGTCTGCAACGCGGCTTCGGCTTGCGGTCCGGAGAGGCCGAGCAGAACCTGTTCGGCGCCGGCATCGCTGAGTTTGAGCTTGGAGCGCAAAACGTACATCGACAGCTTCTTGAGCAGGGCGGCATGGATGTCGGCTGCCACGGCGATCAGCAGATCTTCGCCCGCGCGCCAGATCAGCATGCTGGCCAGCATGCGTCCCTTGGGGGTGCATAGGGCGCTGCGCACGGCGGCGTTGGCGGCCAGCCCCTCGATGTCGCTGGTGACCAGTCGGTGCAGAAAATCTGCGGCCTCCGGCCCCGTGGCGCGAATCAGGCCGAGATCCTGCAACGGCGCCAGCACTGTTCCGGCTTGCGCGGTGCGCAATTCTGCCGTCAGGTTGCCGAAGTCAGCGGCGTCAGCGCCAAGGCCCTGGCGGGCCAGAAAAGCATTCCATTCCTGAATCATGATGAGTCCGGGGCCATTGAAATTGTCAGAAGCGTACAACGTTGGGGCAATGCGGCAAACATCAAGTCCCTCGATCCGGTCTGCGCCGAAAACCTTACCGATGCATGTGCTGAAGCATGGCGACGCACTGGCTGCGCAGGCCGCTTGCGTTATCATAGCGGCCGAAAAAAACACTTCCCGATTCACCACGCCCGTCTCCGGACTCCCTCTCTCCATGCGATCTCTCATGCGGTTGGCGCTATTTTCTGGCTTGTCTGCGGGTGCTCTTGGCGTCTGGCTGGCTTGGTTTGCGCTGAGTCCGTTGCCGCTGCGCGGCAAGCCGCCACTGGATTTCAGTATCCCGCCCGGCTTGAGTACGCGCGCCGCCGCGCAACAGATGGCCGCTGCCGGAATTGACTTTGCACCCTGGCAATTTGCACTGCTCGCGCGTCTGCTCGGCAAGGAAAAGAACATCAAGGCCGGCAGCTACGAAATCGAAGCGGGAGTCAGCCCCTTGAATCTGCTCGAAAAGCTGACGCGCGGCGATGTCACCCAGGCGGAACTGGCGTTGATCGAGGGGAAATCCTTTCGCCAGTTGCGGGCGGCGCTGGATGCGCATCCGTTCGTTCGTCACGATTCGCGCGGCTTGTCGGATCAGGAATTGCTGCTCCGCATCGGCGCGCGGGAAAGCCACCCTGAGGGACTCTTTTTTCCCGATACCTATCTATTCGGCAAGGGCGCCAGCGATGTCGACATTCTCAAGCGCGCCTACCGCGCCATGCAGATCCAGCTGGAACGCGAATGGGCGCTGCGCGATGCCGGACTTTCCCTGTCCAGCCCCTATGAAGCGCTGATCCTGGCATCGATTGTCGAAAAGGAAACCGGCGCTGCCAGCGATCGCCCCCTCGTGGCTGCGGTGTTCACCAATCGCCTGCGCCTCGGCATGCTGTTGCAAACCGACCCCACCGTCATTTACGGCATGGGCGCCGGCTTTGACGGCGATTTGCGCAAGCGCGATCTGCAGACCGATACGCCCTACAATACCTATCTGCGCAAGGGGCTGCCGCCGACACCGATTGCCATGCCTGGTCTGGCCGCCTTGCAGGCGGCGCTGCATCCGCCCAAAAACAATCTGCTGTATTTCGTTGCCCGCGGCGACGGCAGCAGCGTTTTTTCGCGCAATCTGGAAGAGCACAACCGAGCCGTGGCCAAATATCAAAAGGGGAGATGAATCCATGCGCGGCAAGTTTATAACGCTGGAAGGCATTGATGGAGCAGGGAAAAGCACGCACCATGCGTGGCTCATCAACCTCCTTGAGCAACGCGGCAAAACGGTGGTGGCGACGCGCGAGCCGGGGGGTACGCCGCTCGGTGAAAAACTGCGCGAACTGTTGCTGCACGAGCCGATGCATCTCGAAACCGAAGCCTTGCTGATGTTCGCAGCGCGGCGCGAACATCTCGACAAGGTCATCCTGCCGGCGCTGCAGCGTGGCGACTGGGTGGTTTCCGATCGCTTCAGCGATGCCAGTTTTGCCTATCAGGGCGGCGGGCGTGGGCTGGGACGGGAAAAACTCGAAACCCTCGAAACCTGGGTTCAGGCGGGGTTGCAACCAGACCTGACACTATTGTTCGACGTTCCGGTCGAAGTGGCGCAAACACGGCTGGCCAAGGTCGGCCATGCGCTGGATCGTTTCGAGCTGGAAAAACAGGCTTTTTTTGAACGCGTACGCCAGACTTATCTGGATCGCGCCGCGCGCGATCCCCGCCGTTTCGTCGTCGTGGATGCCCGCCAGACGCCGCAAGATATCGAGAATATTCTTGAAGAAATCATTGCAACACATTGTTAATGAAAATATTTGATTGGCAGGTTCCTCTCTGGAACCAACTTGCGTCAGATCCATCGGCATTGCCGCATGCGATGCTTCTGGCCGGCCCGGCCGGACTGGGCAAGCTGGCCTTCGCCCAAGCATTGGCGGCGCGTCTGCTGTGTGAAAGTCCCGAATCGGCCAGTGACGGCATGGCGTGTGGGCGCTGCAGTTCGTGTACCTGGCTGGCGTCCGGAAATCATCCGGATTTTCGCTTGATACGTCCCGACGAAGACGAGGGAGCCGAAGCCGATGAGTCGGCCGCACCGGTCGCCGAAAGCGCGCCAGCCACAGCGACGGGTAAAGCCGCTGCAGCGAAAGCAACTGCAGCCAGCGGGCGTAAATCCAGCAAGGCCGCGATCCGCATTGCCCAGATTCGCGAGCTGGCCGATTTCGTTTTCGTTGGCAGCCATCGTCACGGCAAGCGTGTGGCTTTGATCGAACCGGCCGAGGCGATGAACCCGGCGGCTGCCAATGCTCTTCTCAAAGTGCTTGAGGAACCACCCGCAGGTGTTTATTTTATATTGGTTTCTCATTCATGGCGTCGCCTCTTGCCGACCATCCGCAGCCGTTGCCGGATGATTGCGTTCGGTCGCCCCGATCCGTTGCTGGCGGAACAATGGCTGGCCAGCGAGGGGGTCAAAGCGGCACGCGACATGCTGCTGCTGGCTGGTGGCGCTCCCTTGCTGGCGGCAGAATGGGCGCAGCAGGGCAATTTCGAGACGTATCAAAAGGCCATCGAGGTTCTCGCCGATCAATCGGGCGATCCGGTGGCCATGGCTGCCAAATGGGCCGCCTTGCTCAAGAACGAGGATTCGTTTGCCATGCCACAACTCGTCGAGGCCACGCAGAAATGGATGTTTGACCTGATCCTGCTGAAATTCACCAACCAATTGCGTTATCACAATGCTTGGCGCGACAGGCTGCAAACCCTGGTCGCGGGCGCATCGGCCGCCGGATTGCTGGCTTGCTATGCCGATCTGCTGCGCATTCGCGCCGTCGCCAAACATCCGCTGAATGCGCAGTTGTTTCTTGAGGACATGGCGGCGCGCTATCTGCGCACATTGCAGACCGCCCGTTCCTGATTGACCGGAGACCATGATGTTTGTCGATTCCCACTGCCATCTCGACATGCCTGATTTCGCGGGGAGAATCGATCAGATTCTCGCCAGAATGCAGCAGCATGACGTCGGCCATGCGCTCTGCGTCGGTGTGACCATGCAGCGTTTTCCAAAGCTGTTACAGCTCGTGGAGAGCCATGCCAACCTGTTTGCTTCGGTCGGCGTGCATCCGGACACCCAGGACGAAGCCGAAGTCGATATGGCGACGCTGGTTGAGCTGGCCGGACATCCCAAAGTGGTGGCGATCGGCGAGACCGGGCTGGATTTCTATCGTCTGGAAGGCGATCTGACTTGGCAGCGGGAGCGGTTTCGCACACATATCCGCGCCGCCCGGCAGATCGGCAAGCCGCTGATCATCCATACGCGCGCGGCGGCCGAAGAAACCCTGCGGATCATGCGCGAGGAGTCGGCTGGCGAGGTTGGCGGGGTGATGCATTGCTTCACTGAATCCTGGGAAATTGCCCAGGCAGCCATCGACCTGGGCTTTTTCATTTCGTTTTCCGGCATTCTGACTTTCAAGAACGCCAAGGCCCTCAAGGAAGTCGCGCTGCAGGTGCCTCTGGATCGTCTGTTGATCGAGACCGATGCGCCGTATCTGGCGCCCACCCCGCATCGCGGCCAGCTGAACGAGCCGGCGTATGTCGTGCATGTGGCGGAAGAAATCGCCCGTTTGCGCGATCTGCCGCTGGACACCGTGGCCGAATTGACCACCCGGAACTTTTTCCGGCTATTCAAACAGGCAGGCGTTGCACAATGAAGCTCAAACTCATCCTGTCGAGTGTGCTGGCCTGCTGGCTGATGCTGGCCGGTGGAAGTAGTGACAGTGGCAATGGCCGCTGGTTTGCTCCTGCACCGGTGATCGCCGGCGTCTACGATGACATGCTAAATGCCGTGAATCAGGGCGATGCAGCCCTGGTATCCGAACTGCTGCAGCGTGGCATGGATGTCAATACTTCGGATCAGAAAGGCAATACGCTACTGATGCTGGCGGCGCGCAAAGGGGATCTGAAAATCCTCGAAGATTTGTTAAGAAGCAAGGCCAATGTATTGAAAAGAAACAAGTATGGCGATACGGCAATCTTGCTGGCGGCGCTTAACGGCCATCTGGACGCGGTGATTGCACTGGTCGCGGCCGGCGCCGAACTCAACCCGCAGGGCTGGACGCCGCTGATTTATGCGGCCTTCAACGGGCATGCGGAAATCGTGAAATTCCTGCTGCAGAAGGAGGCCGCTATCGATGCACAGTCGGGCAACGGCACGACGGCGCTCATGGCCGCAAGTCGCAACGGCCATCTCGAGGTGGTGAAAGTCCTGCTGGCGCAAAAGGCCGCTGTGCAGTTGGCCAACCATGAAAAACTCACGGCGCTCGGTCTGGCGCGCGCCAACCAGCAGCAGGACATCGTGGATCTGTTGCTGCAGGCCGGGGCGCAGTAGCCAGCGGGGAGCAAGCGCAAGGCCGCGCGCGATGCCAGTCTGGCGCGGGTGGCGACCGGACATAAAAAAACGCCGCCAGTTTCTGCCTGGCGGCGTTTTTCATGCGATCGGCGGGAAATCAGTCGACCTTGGCTTTGGCGCGCAATTCGCCGATGTGCTTCTCGACAAGTTGCTGCTGCAGACGTTGGGTCAGTTGCGGCTTGGCTTCTTCCAGCGCCGGCAATTTCAGGTCGCGCGTATCGTCGAGCAGGATAACGTGGTAGCCGAAGTCGCTCTTGACGGGCTTCTCGGTGTACTTGCCTTTTTCCAGCTTACTCATGGCGTCGGAGAACGGCTTGACGTAATTTGACGGCGCAGCCCAGCCCAGATCACCGCCACGCTCTCGGGAGCCGGGGTCTTTGGACTGTTTGGCGAGATCTTCGAACTTTTCACCTTTTTTCAGCTTGGCAATGATTTCCGTCGCATCGGCTTCTTTTTCGACGAGGATGTGGCGCGCCTTGTATTCCTTGTCGCCGAGCTGAAGCTTGATCGTGTCGTACTCTTTCTTCAGGATCTCTTCGGAAATCGGATGGCTGCGCACGAAATCGCCCATGTAGGCGTTGATCAACACGTTCTGGCTGGCCATGTCCATCTGGAATTTGACTTCGGGTTTCTTGTCAAAGCCCTTCTTTTGGGATTCCTGGGCAAGAATCTCGCGACGAACCAGCTCTTCGCGCACCATCTTGCGCAACTCCTCGGAATCGGGCTGACCTTGGGCAACCTGCGCGGCGACCAAGGCTTCGGCGCGCGCCTTGGAAATCGCCTTGCCGTTAACCGTTGCGATGGCCGCCTCAGCGGCGGCGGGTTTTTCCTTGGCGGCCATGACCGGCGCCACGCTCAGAACGGTTGCCAGAGCGATGATGGAGGATTGGTACATCAAGCGGTTCATTTTTTTTCCTTGCGAGATCATCAGTCAATATGTTGAGAAATAAACGAAAAGCATCCAGTGTCGAGCGGGGCAGGTCAAGCGCATGCAGATGTCGCGCCCAGCCAGCTGCCATTGCTCGAATATTATAGGGGGGGAATCGAAAATTATTATAGGGCAAGGAGATAATTCGAAAAAAATTGTCGGCATCGGCAGGTCGGCGAATGCTATCGCCTACGCTCTCCTGCGGCGGATCGGCTGGCAACGCCAGCCGATCATGGATTCCGCCCTGTCCGACCGTCTTCCTGCCGCCAGGCGCGATACACGCGCAAGGCGGCCTGGGCGTCATTGGCGGCATACAGCAGCTGGGCTTCGCTCAGGCGCGGACTGGCCCAGTTGGTCGTCGAGATCTTTTTCGATTTCACCAGGCGCTGGCCAAAAAATCGCGCGACGGCGGTTTTGGCGCCCACGTCGGCGCGTTTTTCGGTGCGCAGGGCGACGGCCAGATCGAGGACGTGAAGGGGCGTGATGCCAAGTTTGGCGTGCAGCCGGCGCACATCGTCGCGCAGGCCAAAGCCGACCTTGAGCAGCTGCGGTGCTTCGAGGATGGCGCGTAGGGCGTCGAGCGCCGGGTTATCGGTAATGGGGAACAGATACGCCTTGTCATCGGTCGCTAGCTGGATCAGATGCGGGCCGGTCGATACCTCGCCCTTGACGAAAGTGGGTTTGGATTCGGTATCGAAGCCGATGGCGTCGGCCGCCAGCAGGGCTGCCAGCGCGTGCTCGGCCTGCGCCGGCGCAGCGACGAAACACACATCGGCGAGGGAAATGCCTGCGTACAGTGGCAGGCTGGCAAGATCGACTGGGGTCACGGCGTTGCGGTCAGGCCGCAGGGGGCGGGTTGGCGGAATCCGGCGAGTATCTCAGGAGCCGCTGCGCACGGTCAATGAAATGCCGGTGGGCGACTGATTTATACTGGCGGTTTTTCCGGCTGGCCCGCTCTTTGTGGCGGGCGCGGCCATTTGAATCCTGCTTTCCAGCACGAAAATCATGAAAACTGTCATCCGAAGCTTTTTCAAACTCCTGCGCATCGTCCTTGGTCCGTTCATGCTGCTGTGGGAGATCATGAGCCGGCCGCCGCGCCGCGAACGTCCGCCGGCCGCGCAGGCCCGGGTGGATCAGGAATGCCGCGATCTCGTGCTGTACCAATATCGCACCTGCCCGTTCTGCATCAAGGTGCGCAAGGAAATGTACCGTCTGGCGCTTAACATCGAGTGCCGCGATGCGCAGCGCGAAGGCGCGGATCGTCAGGCGCTGCTCGCCGGTGGCGGGCAGCTCAAGGTGCCCTGTCTCAAGGTCACCGACGCCACGGGCAGCAGCCGCTGGATTTACGAATCCAGCGTCATCATGGCCTATCTGCGCGAGCGCTTTGCCGATGCCTGAGGGCGGAGGCGCGCCCATTGCCGCCGCGCCGCACTGGACGGCGGAGCAGCAACGCCGCATCGCGCTGATCGCCGCTAGCTATCAGCGCCTGCTGGGTCAGCCGCTGCTTGCCACGCCGGATGGCCGGCCGCCCACTGCCGCTGCCCTCTGGCAGGCGCCGTGCGTGATCGTTGCGCACGGCACGCAGGCCGACCCGATTTTCTTCTATGGCAACCGCCTGGCATTGACGCTGTTCGACTGCGATTTCGCCGCCTTCACGGCCATGCCTTCGCGCCTCTCCGCCGAGCCGCTGCTGCGCGCGGAACGCCAGCGCCTGCTGCAACGTGTCAGCACGGCGGGCTATATCGACGATTATGCCGGCGTGCGCATCTCGGCCACAGGCCGACGCTTCCGCATCGAACGCGCTGTGGTCTGGAACCTGATCGATGCGGAGCAGGTCTGCCACGGACAGGCGGCGACATTTTCAGTCTGGACGCCGCTGGATTAGCATCCGCGTCAGAACGACGCGCCGACAAGGAGATGCCATGCCCTCCCGAAAAACGCCCGACAACGCCAGGCTCGATCGTCTGGTGGCCGACGCGCGGCGCAGTGCCGAGCAGCGCGAGCAGGGTTACCGCGAACAGGCGCTGAAGATTTACCCGTGGATTTGCGGCCGTTGCGCGCGCGAATTCACACGCGCCAACCTGCGCGAGCTGACCGTGCATCACCGCGATCACAACCACGCCAACAACCCGTCCGACGGCAGCAACTGGGAGTTGCTGTGCCTGTACTGTCACGACAACGAACACCAACGCCAGCTCGAAGCCACGGCAGGCCGGAGTCTGCAGACCGCGCAGGGCGCCGTCGCCACGCATTCACCGTTCGCCGACCTCAAGGCCCGGCTGGAGAAACAGGGGCGTGGCGACAGTTAGTCGGTCCTGCACCCCCCCCACAACCCGCATGAGCAGTAGTCTCTCGCTGAAATCAAGGTATCGAAAACTCTCAGGAATTGAAATAATAGCCTGCGAAACCTGAGAGAAAATGAATCCCAATATTTGCCATGACTGACGA
>JBPOIN010000077.1:0-4181 GCA_052034445.1 Pseudomonadota bacterium
TCCTCCGGTCTGCGGCTTTCCGAACTCGTGGAGCTGAATCTCGACACCGGGCTCGATCTCGACAATGGCGAAGTCACAGTCACCGGCAAACGTGGAAAAATTCGCAGCGTACCGATTGGCGCCACCGCTCAGCAAGCCTTGCGCGGCTGGCTCGCACGCCGTACGGAACTCGCCGCCGCTGGCGAGAACGCCCTGTTCGTCGGCCAGCGCGGCAAACGCATCGCGCCGCGCATGGTCGAATTGCGACTGACGCGCTGGGCACAGCACCAGGGGCTCGGCGTCAAAGTCCATCCACACATGCTGCGCCATTCGTTTGCCTCGCATGTCCTGCAATCCTCCGGCGACCTGCGCGCAGTCCAGGAAATGCTCGGCCATGCCAGCATTTCCACCACCCAGATCTATACCCATCTCGATTTCCAGCATCTGGCCAAAGTCTATGATGCAGCGCATCCGCGGGCAAAAAAGAAGTGAATCCGCGCAGAAAAATCCAACATGCGCAGCCCCTGATTTGCCCATCAATATGACGGCGCGTAGAATCCTGCCGGTTGCAAAGGGTAGGGAAAAGCCCGACATATCGGGTTGAAACCCGCCCCCCCCGAATCCCGAGCCCCTAGTTCCTAGCCCCTCCCATGCTCCCTATTGTTCCCGTCATTCTCTGCGGTGGCTCCGGCACACGTCTGTGGCCGCTTTCCCGTGCCGGCTTTCCCAAGCAATTCCTGGTGCTTTCCGGAACCACCAGCCTGTTCCAGCAGGCGATTGAGCGCGTGAATAACCTGGCGGCCGAGGACATCCGGATCGGCCAAACCCTGGTCGTCACCAACGAGGAACACCGCTTCATGGCGCTGGATCAACTGCGCGAATTGAAAGCCGTGTCAGCCACCCTGCTGCTGGAACCCTGCGGTCGCAATACGGCCCCCGCCCTGACCCTTGCCGCACTGCAGGCCAGCGCCGAAGGCGACGACCCGATCCTCGTCGTGACACCGGCTGATCAGACCGTGGTGAATACCGAGGCATTCACGAACGCTTTGCAGAACTCGATCCGGGCTGCGGCCAACGGCGCAATCGTGATCCTCGGCATCACCCCCGACCGACCCGAAACCGGCTATGGCTATATTCAGGTACAAGGGACAAACGACAAGGGACACGGCGTCCCCTCGAACCTTGCGCCCGTCCTGCGCTTCGTCGAAAAACCAGATCAGGCAACCGCCAAAACCTACCTTGAAGAAGGCGGTTATTTCTGGAACGCCGGCATGTTCGTGCTCAAGGCTTCTGTCTGGCTCAAGGCGCTCGAACAGTTTCGCCCAGACATCCTTGAAGCCACCCGCACAGCCTGGGACAAACGGACAACCGATACCCCATTCGTCAGACCCGAAAAAACCGGGTTTGCGGCAGTTCCCGCCGAATCCGTCGATTATGCCGTCCTTGAGCCCTGCACCACACCCCGTGAACCTTGCTCCTTGAGCCTTGCCCCTGTCGTGATGGTGCCGCTCGATGCCGGCTGGAATGATCTCGGCGCCTGGGACGCCGTCTGGCAGGTTGGGAATCACGATGCAAATGGCAATCTGCTGCAGGGCGACACGCTGGTCACCGATACGCAGAACACCCTGATCCACGCCACCAGTCGATTGGTGGGTGCGGTTGGAGTCCATGACCTGGTGATCGTCGAAACTGCCGATGCAGTGCTGATCGCCGATCGCAGCCAGAGCCAGCACGTCAAGAAACTCGTCAACGCGCTCGAACAACAGAAACGCGAAGAGCATACGTTGCATCGCAAGGTGCATCGCCCCTGGGGCTGGTACGACAGCATCGACGAAGAGGAACGCTTCAAGGTCAAACGCATCCAGGTCAAACCCGGCGCCAGCCTGAGCCTGCAAAAGCATCACCATCGCGCCGAGCACTGGATCGTGGTCAAGGGAACCGCCGAGATCACCTGCGGCGAAAAAACCCTGCTGCTGACGGAAAACCAATCCACCTATATCCCGCTCGGCGAAATCCACCGTCTGGCCAACCCTGGCACGATTCCGCTCGAAATCATCGAAGTCCAGTCGGGCAGCTATCTGGGCGAAGATGACATTGTGCGCTTTGATGATCATTACGGACGAAAGGGATAGCCGTGCCATCCATCAGCATGTTCTACGGAATCGTCATTTATCTTTACTTTTTCGATGACGAACGGCACAAGCAACCGCATATCCACGCGATGTATCTGGGTGGAGAAGCGTCATTCTCAATTCTTGACGGAGAGATTCTGGCTGGAAGCATTCCGCCAGCCAAGATCAAGCTCGTGCAAGCCTGGATTGAAATTCATCGTGAATCGTTGATGGCGGATTGGGGGCTTGCCGTAAACGGACAGCCACCGTTCCCAATTGACCCATTGCGTTGAGGACGAAGCCATGGAACATGTAACTCATGTGATACCGAGAGACGACTTCCACCTTGAACTTTTCTTTGATACAGGGGAGCACAAGGTTTTCGATGTGAAGCCCTATCTCGACAAAGGCGTGTTTCGACGCCTCCAGGACATCCAGTTGTTCAAGCAAGCCTATGTTGGATGTGGAACAGTGTGCTGGCCTCACGACCTGGATATTGCCCCTGAAACGCTTTACATCCGCTCAGTCCCTTTCTAGCCAAACATGACAACTCAAGAAAAGATCTATGTGGCAGGCCACCGCGGCATGGTTGGCTCAGCAATTGTCCGTACCCTGCAGCAGCAAGGGCGAACCAATATCGTCATCCGCACACACAGCGAACTCGATCTCACCAACCAGGCGGCGGTGCGTGATTTTTTCGCCACGGAAAAACCCACACAGGTCTATCTGGCAGCCGCCAGAGTGGGAGGCATTCACGCCAACAACACCTTCCCGGCCGAATTCATCTACCAGAACCTCATGATGGAAGCCAACGTCATCGACGCGGCCTTCCGCAATGGCGTCAAAAAACTGCTGTTCCTCGGCTCCAGCTGCATTTATCCCAAACTGGCGCCGCAGCCCATGCGCGAGGATGCCTTGCTCACCGGCACACTCGAACCCACCAACGAACCGTATGCCATCGCCAAGATCGCCGGCATCAAACTCTGCGAAAGCTATAACCGCCAATACGGCGCCAGTCACGGCATCGACTATCGCAGCGTGATGCCCACCAACCTCTACGGCCCGGGCGACAACTACCACCCGGAGAATTCCCACGTCATCCCGGCCCTGATCCGCCGCTTCCACGAAGCCAAGGCCCGCAACGCGCCGACGATCATGATCTGGGGCACCGGCACACCCCGGCGCGAATTTCTCTACGTTGACGACATGGCCTCGGCCAGTGTGCATGTCATGAACCTCGACCAGCCGACCTATGCCGCCCAAACACAACCCATGCAAAGCCACATCAACGTGGGCTACGGTGCAGACATCACCATCCGCGAACTAGCCGAGGCTGTTGGCAAGACAGTCGGCTATCAAGGACAAATCGAATTCGACCCCAGTAAACCCGACGGCGCACCGCGAAAACTCATGGACAGCAGCCGACTCACTTCCCTGGGCTGGCAGCCGGCCACCAATCTGACGCAAGGCCTGGCCGCGGCTTACGCTGACTTCCTCAAAAACCATGACCAGCTGCGCATGCAATAAGATCCAATCCATGCGACTTAGCGAACATGGACTTCAGGCAGCCAGGCACATCTTGCGCGACGCAGATCCGCAAGGCCGAAGCACCCCATTCAACACATGGCCAGGGAATGCATACCACGATGAACACTGAAACTGAAATCCTCCGCGCGAATCTCGCAGCCGGCAGCCAACTGCCGACTTGCCCCTATCAACCGAACGACAATCAGCCCTAACCCCTCAGTCCCATACCCTCAAGAGATCCTGTGAGAGAACACGCGTGAGCAGCATCAAACTCTTTGAAAACAAACACGTGCGGTCCCAGTGGGATGCAGAGAACGAGGCATGGTACTTCAGCATCGTCGATGTGATTGCGGTGCTGACAGGTAGCCCTAATCCGCGAAAGTATTGGAGCGTACTCAAAACCCGGCTCAAGAAAGAAGGCAGTCAGTTGGCTACAAACTGTAGTCAACTGAAAATGCGTTCAGCGGATGGCAAAAACTACCTCACCGACGAATGGGAAGATCGCGGAATTCAAAAAGGCCGGGAATTCGCCATCCTGACCGACGAAATCACCAAAGCCTGGAC
>JBPOIN010000156.1:0-2819 GCA_052034445.1 Pseudomonadota bacterium
GAAATCTATCAGGGAATGCTTTCTCTTTACGAGGAAAGAAAACCAATCGACCTCCTAACTCTAACGGACACACTTAAAAAGAAAAAAACATTTGATAAAGTTGGCGGAAGCAGCTATTTATCATCCCTCACAAATATTGTTCCAACAGCAGCAAATAGTGAGTATTACGCTGGGATTATCAGAGAGAAGTATGTTAGGCGCAGCTTGATTCAAATTAGTAGCCTCATTACTGAGGACGCCTTCACAGAAGATAAAGAAGCAAACGAGATTTTATCTACATCAGAGCAGCAAATTTTTAAAATTTCTCAGGAACATGTAAAGCAAGGTTTTATGCATATTAAAGAAACTCTTGCTGAAAGTTTTGATAGGTTGGAGGAGCTACAAAGAACTGGGGCTGGGCTTCGAGGAGTAGAAACCGGATTTACTGATCTTGATAATCTTTTGTCAGGGCTTCAAGCATCAAATCTTATTGTTCTTGCGGCACGTCCAGGGCAAGGAAAGACTGCTTTTACAATTAATATCGCGCAGCATGTAGCAATTGCTAACAAATTAGCAGTCGGTGTTTTTTCACTAGAAATGAGTAAAGAAGAGTTGGTTGATCGTATGTTGGTATCCCAAAGTGATATCGATGCTTGGAAGTTAAAAACTGGAAGGCTTCAAGAAGATGACTACGACAAATTATCTGTTGCTATGGGAGCCCTTGCGGAGGCTCCAATCTTTATTGATGACACACCAGGTCTTTCTATTCCCGAGATGAGAACTAAGGCTCGAAGGCTTCAGTCAGAGCATAACCTAAAACTTCTAATAGTCGACTACTTGCAGTTGGTAAATCCTGGAAAGAAATTTGAAAATAGAGTTAACGAAGTTAGTTATATATCCCAAAGTCTTAAGAATATGGCGAGAGAACTTAAGATACCTGTAATTGGTGTATCGCAGCTTTCTCGTGCGGTAGAACAGCGTGGGGGTGGAAAACCACAACTTGCCGATCTTCGTGAATCAGGAGCGATCGAGCAGGATGCTGACGTTGTTATGTTCTTATATTCTTCAGATGAGGAATTTACTTCTCAAAGAATTGTTAATGTCTTGGTGGCAAAACATAGAAACGGCCCTGTTGGTGAGAAAGAGCTACTCTTTAGAGGAGATAGAATTAGATTCTACAATGTCGAGCATTCTACGAAAGTATAACGGGCCATTCGCACAGTGGCAGTGTATAGCATTCGCATTGCTGAGACGGGGGTTCGATTCCCCCATGGTCCACAATAAATTTCTCATTCCCGTTTTTGAAATTCCTTACTTTCCTCATCTGGTAAATAGCCTATTGTATAATGTCTCCTTATGTCAGCAGAAAGATTTAAAGAGCTTGGGGGCCAGGCTTCACAGCAGTTTCATGACAAATCAATGCAGGGAATCGAATACCTTGCAGGGACACCTCAAGCGAAATGGTTAATGAAAAATTCCTCCAGCTATCTAATCGAGCAGGGTAGACAGCTTTTTGCTTATAACGGATTAGATGAAGCCATAGGAAAGACTGAGCCACTTCTAGAAAGTGGTCATAAGCTTGTCATATTGTCTTCACACAAAAGTCACGGCGAAATTGCGCCTGCAATTCATATAATGGAGCGTTTTATGGCAGAAAGCCCAGAGTTGGATGAGTTTGTTATTCCAGTTGCCGCTTCGATGGCGGGGGGACAGCAAGGCAATATTATAAAAACTTTATATGAGGATGCCCTTGTTCCAAATACCAAGAAAAGAAATATCAAAACCTTACCGGTTGTTACTGATAACGATGTTAAAAAAAGAGGAATGAAATTGAGCAAGTTTGGCAATGGAAGGACAATACATAGACCATTAACGAGAAAAGGTACTGGTTTTTTTATTTTTATAGAAGGGAGCGTGCAGGGAGGAAGGACTAACCCAGAAACAGGGACAATATTTGGGCTTCAGAAGCCTGATAGCATGCTGCAGCAATTGCTTGAGTACTCCAGGAAAAGTGGTGTGCCCTTAGCTTTCTTAACAACAGGAATGGTTGGTACACACAAACTTTTTTCTGCAGAAGGAAAATTCTTTACACCAGAATGGATAAAGGCTATGGCTGTTAATAAGTTCAACCGTGATGCAACGTTTGCTGATGTGAATATTGGTAGTCCTATTTCTACCAATCAATTAAATCTTGAGGATATTCCACAAGCAGCGGAGAATCTGATGATGATTCTTTCTTCTCATTTGCCATACGAAGAACGAGGAATGTATCAGGGAGTTGAGTATTTATTTAATAACTAATTTAGAGTCCCTCTAGTGGTGTGCCGCGGGAGGTATTCGGTCTGCGGGCGAAGCCTTGCAGCGAGTCCCGACTAGTATGTGCCGCGGGAGGGACTCGAACCCTCATGAGAGATGCCCCTCATTAGTTTTTGAGACTAACCTGTATACCATTCCAGCACCGCGGCGTTTTTTCACAAATTTTCAGTTAAAAATATTGTGTTTTGAACTTTACTATTATATACCCATTTTACATATTCAAAAAGTCGGGTATAACTTTTTCATAGCTATTTTCAATTCTGTTGAAACTTTAGCTTGAAAAGTATATACTCAAACTCGATTCCAGGCAATTTTCAGATGTCAAGTAAAAAATTACACTCAGTATTATTACCCGCCCACATCATTCCAACCCACTATAGTATTTTCCTGCGACCTGATCTTGATAACTTTACTTTTGATGGTTCCGAAACGATCAATTTAGAATTTCTAAAACCTGATGCAACAATTACTCTTCACAGCGCAGAAATTAAAATTTCAAAAGCTTATGTAAAGATCGGTAACCA
>JBPOIN010000222.1:0-20495 GCA_052034445.1 Pseudomonadota bacterium
CCATTCCTGGCCCAACACCTGGCGTGCAAACCCGCCATCGAGATCCGGGCTGCGAATCGGCTGAAGATTTCAACCTGGAAACCGCAGTTGGACTGCCTTCGCGTGTGCGCTTTTTGGGTCGTCTGGCAAGGCGCGATGAGGCGCATGGCCGCCCCCTGCAACGAAGAGCAACGCAGTCAGGCGGCCCGAAAAGCGTGCAATCGACGGCGTCCCCCAAGGAGATTTCCTGCGGGGCATAGCGGTCTCACCCGCAAGGTGAAGCCCATCGATGGCGCAAAACTTACAGTAGCAGCGGAGTTCGTGATCATGGCAAGCGGTCAACTGCGGTTTTCAGGTTCAATAGACCGCTGGAACAAACATTTCCTTGGGAACCGGATTGCGCAGATAGTCCGGGTTATGTACCCGATCCGGCAAGGCCACCGGCTCCCGCTCGATTTCCTCGAACGGAATCTGGCTCAACAGATGATGGATGCAGTTCAGGCGGGCTTTCTTCTTATCCACGGCCTCGATGATCCACCAGGGGGCTTCGGGAATATGGGTGCGTTCCAGCATGATTTCCTTGGCCTTGGTGTATTGCTCCCAGCGCCGGCGCGATTCCATGTCCATCGGACTCAGTTTCCCTTGCTTGAGCGGATCATGAATCCGCATCAGGAAGCGCAGATGCTGTTCGTCGTCGGTGATCGAAAACCAGTATTTGATGAGGATGATGCCCGAGCGGATGAGCATTTTTTCAAACTCGGGCACCGTGCGAAAGAACTCCTCATACTCATCGTCGCTACAAAAACCCATGACCTTTTCCACACCGGCGCGGTTGTACCAGCTGCGATCAAAGAGAACGATCTCGCCGCCCGCCGGCAGATGCGACACATAGCGCTGGAAATACCATTGACTGCGCTCGCGTTCGCTCGGCGCCGGCAGCGCTGCCACACGGCATACGCGCGGATTGAGGCGCTGGGTAATGCGCTTGATGACACCGCCCTTGCCAGCCGCATCGCGTCCTTCGAACAGCACTACCACCTTCAATTTATGGTGCACGACCCAGTCCTGCAGCTTGACCAGTTCGCCCTGCAGGCGGAATAGCTCGTTGAAATAGAACGACCGATCCAGATCCCTCTTTTCGTCGGAAATCGCCGGCGCTTTGGCGAGCAGCTCGCTCTGGCGCTCATCGTCGATTTCCATTTCCAGCTCTTCGTCGAAACTATCGAGAATTTCAGCCTGCACACGGCATTCGTTCTCAAAACGTGCGTAATAGCTTTCTGGATTCATGGTGTGCCGCGTGCCCCATGGAGCGCCGCGAGTTTGGCGGCATGCAAAGTTTGCGCGATGAAATCCATGGTCTGCTCTCCGTCACAAGAAAGCTTGGAAGGATACCGATGCGATGTCACAGCACCATGACAACCCGGCAACGCCGTTGCTGAAATCTGGCCTCAGAACAATTCATCGAGCGCATCCGCAGCAAATCCCGGTGGCAGATGGCCATGCTGCTCGCTGTAAGCCTGGATCAGCTGGCTCTCGCGCTGGCTGAAGAAGTGGGCAATTTCAACGCTGAACAGCAGCGGCGTTTCAGCGGCTTGATCGAGGGCTTCAAGCAAACCCTGGCGCAAACTGGCGACGCCCTGGATGGCGAGCAACTGGCCATCGGCGGCGTGGAGCTGCAGCACGCCGGCATCCGTCGCAACGCTCTGTAGCGCCGCATGGGTGAGCGGCTGGAGTCCGGCGGTCACCGGCGGCAGCACTGCGGCAGTGCAGTCGGCGCTCAGATTGCACTTCAGGCAGCGTTGGCCTTCGGCGGCGGCTTGAGCCGCACCCAGACAAGCTTCGACTTCATTCCGGTTACGGCGCTCGCCCACGGCCAACTGCGCGGCGTGCTGCTGCCGACACTGATTGAAACCCGCCGCGCGACCGAGATGCGGATCGGTCTGCCAAACGCGCCATTCAGGCGGCTGCAGGTTTTCCTCGATATCGCCGGCGCCGCCAAGAAAGCGGTCGATGGCGGCGGCAGCGCGCCGGCCTTGCGCCACTGCATCGATCAGGCTGGCCGCGCCGAGCACGGCGTCGCCACCGGCAAATACGCCGGGAACACTGGTCAGCAGATCCGCGTCGCGCACGCGGATACGTCCTTGATCGTCGGTCGCAAGACGAAAACCGGCGGGAATCGCCGGGCGCTGACCGATGGCGCTGACCACCAGATCCGCCGTCATTGCAAATGCGCTGTCGGGTGTGACCATGAGTTGATGGGTTACAGGATCCTCAACCACCGCGTCGCAGGTCAGACGCAGCCCGGTCCCTGTTCCAGGCAGAGTTTCAATCTGCCGAGGCAGCACGCCGCAGCGCAGCTGCACGCCCTCCTCCTCACCGCCGCGCACTTCCTCGGCACGCGCCGGCATGCGCGCGCGCGCACGGCGATACACCAGTTCGACGCATGCCGCACCGCGACGCCAGGCCGTGCGGCTGTCGTCACAGGCGACATTGCCGCCGCCGATCACGACCACCCGCTGGCCGCGCAGGTCAAGCAGATCAATTGCACCGCTGCCCCCTTCCGCCGCGGCGAGGAAGGTCAGGCTGTCGACCACCGGCGACAAATCCTCGCCGGGAATGCCGAGCCTGACGGCGGCCTGCGCGCCGATGCCGACGAACAGCGCGTCGAAGCCCTGTGCCTGCAGCGTCGCCAGATTCTCGATGCGCGTGTTGCAGCGGAATTCGACGCCGAGGCGCGCCACCTCGGCGATCTCGCGGTCAACCACGTCGCGCGGCAGCCGATACTCGGGGATGCCATAACGCAGCATGCCGCCCACGGCAGGCTGTGCCTCGAACACCGTCACGGCATGGCCCTGCTTGGCGAGATAGTAGGCCACGGTCAGTCCCGCCGGCCCGGCGCCGATCACCCCAACCTTGCGGCCACTCGGCGGCAGCTGGCGGGAATATTGCCGCCACTGGCCGTCGTCGTGTTCGGCGGCCATGCGCTTGAGGCTGCGGATCGACAGCGGATCGTCGAGCTGGCCGCGCCGGCAGGCGGATTCGCAAGGACTGAAACAGGCGCGCCCGAGGATGCCGGGGAACGGCAACTTCTCGCGCACCACGGCATTCGCGACGGCAAACTGGCCCAGCCCGGCGAGCTGCACATAGCGCGGCACGTCGATGCCGGCCGGGCAGGCGCCCGTGCAGGGCGCGGCGACGGCGCACGGCGCAGTCTCCGGGACGCGCAGGCGCAACGCGCCGGTCGGGCAGACATCCACGCAGGCGTTACAGAACTTGCAGCCGGATTCCATGAGTGTCTCGGCAAGCGGCCCAATCCAGGTGCGCCCATGGGTGTTCTTGACTTCCAGGCAACCGACGCCGCGCACTGCGTTGCAGGCCGTGAGGCAACGCCGGCAGTCGATGCACAGGTTGTAATCGCGCACATACAACGGCTCGTCGCTGACCACCGGCAGGCGCACGCTGCGTTGCGGCGCATACGCCGGCGCATCTTGCGGAATGCCGATGTAGTCGGCCACGCGGCGCAGCTCGCAATGATTGAAGATCGCGCAGCAACGCGTCTCGGGCGGGTTGCCGTAACTGCACAGCGTCCGGCTGCACCCCTCGCGCTCGGGACAGGTCAGGCAGACATGCGGATGATGTTCGAGGATCTGCGCCAGCGCCGCCTGCCGCGCCTGACGGATGGCCGGCGATTGCGTGACGATGTGCATGCCTGCCGTAACCGGGAGACGGCAGGCGGCATGCAAGCCCGCCGTGCCGGCGATCTCGACCAGACAAACGCAAGCGTCTTGCGAATGACCACAGTCTCTCAGCGAACACCTTTGGTCGCCCCCCAAGGGGACCTCTTTCAGGGCGTCATTCCCGCGTAAGCGGGAATCCAGTAATAGCGGACTACTCTGCTGCCCTATGGATTCCCGCCTACGCGGGAATGACGGTGGAAGTTTACAGTCTGGAGTGGGGAAGGAGTCCGGATGGCATAAATCCCCCATCCCCCTCCCAGCCTCCTCCTTGACGGGGGAGGAGATAAAACCTGAGTCACCGCTGGAACAAGCACTGGTTTGCAGCAACGCAGGATGCACGCACAGCGCAGGAATGTAGATGCCGTGCGCCAATGCCGCCTGCAGCACGCTGTCGCCGGCGCGCGCCACGACGGGCTGGCCGTCGATGTACAGCGTGAGCGGCGCGCCAGTCGAAGTGCGCCGCTGCACCTGGATGATCGAGTTCATGCCTGTAGGTTGGGCACGCTTTTGTGCCCACGTTGAGACGACACGACCCAATCAGCCAATGTCCGCGTGGGCACAAAACATGTGCCCACCCTACGCAAGCTACGAAAGCCATGGGTTTGATGCACGGCTTGTACTCCACAGCACTTCAAAACAGCGCCTCGTCCAGGCTCTGCGCATCGGGCTGCCGACGCGTGTAGATCGTGCCGACACTGCGCCCCGCTTCGCCGGCGGCCTTGAAGCACTCGTAGCAGCCCGAACCACTCGGGGTTTCATGCACCACCAGCACTGCATAACCCAGAGCGCGATAGTTCTCGGCCAGCTCGGACAACCGCGGCTCGTCGATGGTGGTCTGGCATTGCCAGCCAGCGTCAAACAGTGCGTCGTGTTTCACGACCGACTCACCACGAATGCTCGATCGCGCCTTCGGCACACGCCGCGGTGCACGGCAGGCAGGCCTCGGCAGGCGCCGATTTGCAGGCGCTGCACAGACTGGCGAGCTGACGCGACTTGTCGGCGCGCACGGCGATGACCTGTTCATCGTAATCATCGGTGATCAGTTCGAACACCTGCTGCGGGCAGGCGGCGATGCAGGCATGCGCGTTCGAACAGGTCACGCAACGCTCGGTATCGATGCTGATGTAATACGCACCGGAACCGTCCTGATACCCATAATGCGCAATCATGCCGCCCCTCCCGAGGATTTCTGAATCTGTTTCTGCACCAGCGTATGCGCGAACAATGCGGCGCCGAGCGCGCCGGCGATCTGGCTGTCGTAGGGCGTCGTCACCGCCGTGACGCCCAGCAGCTTCTCGATGCGTCGCACCACGCCGGCATTCTTGGCGATACCGCCGGTGATGAAGAAATCGTTTTCGACGCCGATGCGCGCAATCAGCGACACCACGCGTTCGGCCATGGCCTGGCAATACGCCGCGATGACCTTGTTCTTGGTGTAACCGGCCTTGAGCAGGCCGAGCGCTTCGGACTTGGCGAACACCACGCAGGTCGACGACACCGCCGGAGGTTCGCTGTCGATATCGAACGAGCGCGCGCCGAGTTCGGCAATCGGCACCTGCAGCAGATCGGCGATCACTTCCATGCCGCGCCCGGTGCCGGCGGCGCACTTGTCGTTCATCAGGAAATGCGTGACCTTGCCGCGCTCGTCGCACTGGATCGCCTTGCAGTCCTGGCCACCCATGTCGAGAATCGTGCGGATGCGGCTGCCGCCCATGTAATTGGCGCCGCGTGCATGACAGGCGATCTCGGTCACGGCCTTGTGGGCGAACGGCACATTCACGCGCCCATAGCCGGTGCCGACCACATACTTGAGATCGGCGAGCTGCAGCCCGGTGCGGTCGAGCACGCCCTGCAAGGCGCGCGTCGCCGAATCGGGACTGTTGTTGCCGGTGCGCATGCTGTGATAGGCATACAGCACACCATCCAGACAGACCACGGCCTGCGAGCTCACCGAGCCGACGTCGATGCCGGCAGTGATCACGCCAGCGCTGCGCCAGTCGAGCCGCTCATCGACCCACAGCGACTCCTGCCAGCGCCAGTATTGCTGCTTTTCGGGATCGTTCAGCACCAGGCTCATCGCGCCTCTCCCGCGCCAGATTCAAACGCAGGAGCAGACTCGGCAGCCAGCAGCGCCGCGCCGATTGCGCCGACGAACTCAGGCTGCGCAGCCAGCCGCAGCGGCACGCCGAGCGCCGCCTGCAGGGCCTGCACGAAGCCGGGGTTATGCACCATGCCGCCGATCAGCAGCACTTCGCCGTCGATGCCGACGCGCCGCACCATGGCGCAGACCCGGCTGGCCACCGCGTCGAGCACGGCGCGCGCGATGTCCTCCTTGGGCGTCGCGGCATGAATCAGCGAGACAACCTCGGATTCGGCGAACACCGTGCATTGCGCATTCATCGGAATCGCACACTGCGAACGCAGACTCGCCGCGCCGAAGGCCGCCAGATCGAGTTCGAGCGCCCGCGCCATCGACTCGGCAAACGCGCCGGCGCCGGCCGCGCATTTTTCATTGGCGGCGAAATCCAGTGCGCGCCCCGCACCATTGACCTTGATGCCGCGCCCCTCCTCGGCGCCGACATCAATCACGGTCGTCACCCCCGGGCAGACCCATGCCGCGCCGCGCGCACCAGCCGACATCTCGGTGACATCGGCCGTGGCGAAACGCACCAGCTTGCGTCCGGCGCCAGTCGCCATGACCTGCCTCACATCGGTCGCTGTCAGCCCGGCCAGCCCCAGCGCCTCGGCATACGCCCGCTCGGCCGCCGCATCGAGATCCAGCGCCCCGGGGAACATCAGATGTTGCGCCAGCAAGCGCGGCGCGGCCGGGGCGTCCGCATCCAGCAGCGCCACCTTGATGCTGCGCGAGCCCATGTCGATGCCGGCGACGATCATCTCAGTGACTCAAACCGCCGCCGGACGCGCGAAATCGCGGCGCAGGCCGAGCGTTTCCATGAAGGAATCGACCCGATTCAGGGTGCGCTGCAGGTCGAACTCGCGCTCGTCGCCCATATTGCCTTCGTAGGTCATCACGGGAATCCCGGCCGCCGCCAGGCCCAGGCGGTTTACCATGATGCCCAGCGACAAGCCTTCGCAGCCGCGATTCAGATGCAACATCACGCCATCGACCTGCCATTCCTTGACGATGGTCTGCATCATCGCGGTCTTCAGGCCCGGATCGTAGAAGTGCTGCCATTGCGGCTTGGAGAGATTCCAGTCGCAATACAGGCGCATTGCCTGCTCGCGCGTGGTGATGTCGATGCCCTGCTCCATGGGCGTGGTGCGCGGCCCCCAGCGGCCATCGGGCTTGGTCTCCCAGATGCCTTCGAGGCCGAAGGTATACAGCGAGCCAACCGATACGGCGCCGAATTCCTCCAGATAACGGAACACCTGCAGGAAAGCCCAGGGCGGCTGGGTATCCGACATGATGCGGCAGCGCTCGTTGGCCACCGCGGCGATGCCGCGCGCCACGCGGTCGCGCACTTCGTCGCGCAATTCGGTGTAGAAGTCGACACACCACGGTGAGGATTTGGCCAGGGTGGCCATGACATACAGGGAATACATGGTTTTTTCGTCGAGCGGTGCGGGGCGGGCCTGGTTCAGCACGCAGATTTCCGCCCACAGCGCCGTGGCGCGCATCTCGTTCTTGACGGCTTCGATGAACAGCGCGTCATTATATTTTCGCCCCGTGACTTTCTCCAGCCATTCAATGGATTCGAGGCCCTGATTGACCACATACAGGAGCCGGTCCTCGGTCAGATCGCGGTATGGGCCGACCGAGACATCGATGAAGCGCACGGGCGTGCCTTCAAGCTGCGCGGCGTGCTGATACCACTTCGAGTGCGAGCAGCAGATCTGCGTCTGAAAGTTGAAATCGGGCTTGGGAAACGGGCCGCCCAGCACATAGCGGTTCAGATATTGCGAGCCCCAGTAGGTGCGCATGTAGGAACACAAGTCGCGCGCGAATCCAGCCGCCTCGGCGGCATTCTGGCATTCGAGGTTGAACTTGCGGTCATGGGCGATCGCGGCGGCATACGGTTCGCCGGTCAGCGAATACACGTCGCGGCCCAAACCGGCGGGAATTGCATCCAGCGCCCAGGCCGAGCCCGCCCAGCGGATGCCGCCGCGCTCCTTGGCGCTGGCGTAGTCGCGGTAGTACTGCTCGCGCAGTTCCTTGGCCTTCTTCCAGCACTTGAGCGGTTCGGTGGGGTGCATGGCTTTCACGGCTTCAGAACAACTCGTCTTCGTTGAGCGTTTCGAGGAAGGCCTCGATGCGCACGCGGAACTGGCCGATCGGGTTGCTGCTGTCGAATTCGAGCAACAGCGTCGGAATGCCGTGGCGTTCGAGATGCGTTTTGAGCCCCGGATAGTCACCTTCGTGCGGATCGCAGAATTTCTGCTGCAGGAAAATCGCCGCCCGCGCGTTGTAGTCGCGCGCCAGCTGCAGCACATGGGCATAGCGCGTGTGCTCGGGGTAATCCTTGGTCGGACAGGCCGGCCGCTCGCAGTAGCGTTCGGCGATGCAGACCAGCGGGTCTTCCTGCGGTGCCGGTTCGCGCGCCGGGTTCCAGAAGTAACGCGTGCCGGAACACTGGTCGTCGATCACGATGGTCGCGCCCACCGACTCGACCATCTGCATGAAGGCCACGTCGTCGTTCTCGGCGCCAATGGTCATGAGGCGCACGCCTTGCGCGCGCTGCGGCCCGGCGGCGCCCGCCTGCAATGCCGCCAGCACGTCTTCGAGGGCGCGATTGTGTTCGCGTTTGTCGATGAATTGCGCGGTCAGCGCGGCATGCAGCGCATCGACGCCCGTCACGCGCGGATCGTCCTGCTGGCGGTATTCGAACAGCTCGCGCAGCAACTGGCGGTTCCGGTTCACCAGGTCGAGCGCTTCGCGCAACGCGCCATCGTCCAGCGGACGGCCGATCACGCCGGCGATGAAGCAGCGGAAACGCCGCACCTCGGCCAGATGCTGGTCGCGCGCGAAACGCGACTGCACGGCATTCGGCATCGGCAGGTAATAATCCCATTTGACGCTCGGCACATGGGCGCGCCAGGCGGCGAAGGTCTGGCGGTACTGAATGCAGGACTGCGTGAGCGTCACACCGGCGCAGTAATCGTAGCGGCCGAGCAGCCCCTGGGCCAGCGAATCGCGGCTGAACGGACAGAACATGCCGAAGATGTGCGGCTCGGTGACATTCTGCGGCTCATGCGCCCCCAGCACGCGCACCGGCAGCATGCCTGCGGCAATCAGCACTTCTTCGGGCGTGTAGGTGCACATCGTCGCCACCACCTGCCCGCCGCAGCGCTTCTGCCAGTCGCGGGCGTAGTCGTGGCGGTGGGTGAACCACTGCCTGAAAGGTTCAAACAAATCGCTCATGGCGTTTCAAATCCGGCATTGCGGCAGCGATCCCCAGAAGCGTCGCGACAAACCGCCGCTTGGGTGCGGCAAAGCGTTAAATTTTAACCGGAATCCGCCATGGCAAGCTATTGCCGCACGGCGTTGCAAAGCGGCGCAAACCATCGGAGGGTTGAATTCCCGAGAAAACCACCGACACCAAGGAAACATAAGCGAACTCCTTAAATCGCATCAAAAAACCTTATCAACAAAGGGAAAACGACATTCAGCCAAATTTTTTTTGCTACAGTCGCCCGGTTTTATATCGGTCCAATCCGCATCCCGCACCTACTTCCGATGGAGCCGCGAATCAATGAACCACGCCTTGCCTCCCCGCCGTCCGCAGCCGAACAAACCTCGGGCGCGGGCACGCATCGCCGCGTTGCTGTCCTGCCTGACCTTTGGCGCAACGGCCCAAGCCGAAACTGCCAACGATGCGGAAGCCAGCCAGGAGATGGTGCGTTTCAGCGGCTTCGGCACGCTCGGCATGGTCCACAATCGCGGCGACGGTTCGAATTTCGTCCGCGACATATCGCAACCCAAGGGCGCCACGAATCGCGGCGTTTCCTTCGATGTCGATTCGCGCCTCGGCCTGCAGATCAACATCAAACCCAGTGAACATTTTGAAGGCGTCCTCCAGGTTCTGAGCCGCTATCGTTACGACAACGGCTACCGCCCCGACGTGAGCTGGGCATTCCTGAAATATTCGCCCAATGACACCATCACGCTGCGCGGCGGCCGCCTGGGCTACGATGCCTACATGTCGGCCGACAGCCAGAGCGTCGGCTACTCCTATCTCTGGGTTCGCCCACCCGTCGAATACTACGGCGCCCTGCCGCCCACGCATTTCGATGGCGTCGATGCAGTCCTGCGCACCGAAATTGCGCGTGGCGTCGCCAAGTTCAAACTGTATTCCGGCAAGGCCAGCGAATCCCTGCCGATGGATACCTCCTTCGGCACCACCGGTTATGTCGATCTGCACAAATCCGACATCATCGGCGGCCATCTCGAGTACCAGGACGAACACTGGACTGCACGTATTGGTCACTCCGCGATCCAGATCCACAACGAGCTTCCCGTGACCAACTTTTACCAGGCCCTCGAAGGCGCAGCGCAATTCTTCGGCCTGCCGGAACTGACCACGCTATCCAACGATTTCAGGCTGGCGAACAAGAAAATCACCTATTCGAGCATTGGCCTGGCCTACGACAACGGCCCGCTGCAAACCCAAGCTTCGGTGAATCGCATGACCTCACAAAGCCTGATGTTCAGCGAATCGAACGCGGCCTACCTCTCCGTGGGCTATCGCTTCGGCGAATTCACGCCGTATGCGATGCTGGCGCGGATCAAGAGCAAACCCAGCGCGCGCGCCGCTGTTTTTTCCACCTTTGCGGTGCCCATCCAGGCCGCGCTGGCACCGCTCAGGGATGGGGTCATCACTTCCCTGATCACGGGGCAGGCGCACCAGAACACGCTGACCCTCGGCGTGCGCTACGATTTCAAGCAGAACGCCGCCCTGAAATTCCAGATCGACCACATCCGCAACCACGCGGATTCGCATCTGCTCTGGCCGCGCTCCAGCAGCTACCCGAACTGGAACGGCAGCGCCAACGTAATCAGCGCCGCGCTGGACTTCACGTTCTGAGCCGGGGATGACCATGAAGAAACCATCCTTACTGATCGGCCTGGTGCTGCTCTGCACCTCCCTCTGCACCTCTCTCAGCACCCAGGCCTTCGCGGCGACCGATCTGGTCATCATCACCAACCCCAACAGCGGCGTCGACAAAATGACACGCGACGAAGTCACGGCCGTGTTCATGGGCCGCACCAAGAAACTACCGTCAGGCATCACCGCCTTGCCGATCGACCAGCCGGTTTCCGGTGGCAAGGCCAAGTTCTATGGCGAGCTCATCAACAAGGAACTTGCCGAAATCAATTCCTACTGGGCGCGCCTGATCTTCTCCGGCCAGGGCACGCCACCGCGCCAGGCCGACGACAACGCCGAAATCCTTGAAATTGTCGGCAGCAACAAGGGCGCCATCGCCTATGTGCCGCGCAACGTCGTCGACAAGCGCGTACGGATCATCCTCGACCTTTCCGCACCGCGTTGAAGGTTCGGCGGCTCCGGTTCCGCACGGCCGCATTGCTGCGGCCGGTTTTTTTCATGCCTTCAAATCGCGATGCCGCGCCAGGTGGCGTGGCGTCCAGGCGTGCGGCAACTTGAAGACAAAGTGATAGCGGGCTACGTGATAGCTCGGGTCGAAACCGTAGAAATTGCGCTGCATCTGCGCCAGCTCCTCGGCGCGATAAGTCGCCAGCGGTTTTTCGGCGGCGGCGAACCGCTGACGCTTGGCGGACAGACGCTCGGTGAATTCTGCCGTCGCCCCCGCCAGACGCCCGGCACGCTCGCGCAACTCCCGCTCGAATGCGGCGGAATCGGCGCCGAAACACGCATCGATTAGACCGATGCGTTGCGCCTCGGCGGCGCCGAGCGGCAACCGGCGCTGCACGATCTGCTGCGCCATGTCCGCACCAACCCGGCGCGGCAATGAATAGGTCCAGTATTCCGAACCATACAGATTGCCCATGTTGCGGTAATGCGGATTGAGCACCACGCCCACGCGCGCCCAGACCGCATCGGCCGCCAGCGCCAGGAACACCCCACCCGCGCCGGCATTGCCACGCAACGCGGCGACCGTCAGATGAGACGTGGTTTCCAACACAGCCTGCGCCAGATCGTTCATCGCATTGATGTTGCGCCACGACTCGTCGGCCGGCGTGCTGCCGCAGCTCTCGGCGGCCTCAATCATGTTGAGATGGATGCCGTTCGACCAAAAATCGCTGCCGCCGAGCAGCACGATCACGCGCGTCGGACGCTGCACGGCCGCGCGATAGGCCGTCAGCAGGCATTCGCAGTGTGCGGTGGACATCGCGCCGTTGTAAAACTCGAAACTCAGATAGCCGACTGCGCCGCATTCCTCGTAGCGGATGTCAGCACGACCCGCTTCGATTTCCGGCAAGTCGCCGCAACGCGCCAGCTCGGCAGCGAAAGCCAGCGTCGCCGGCAACTTGAATGGATGCGCCGTATCGGGGCGACGCACATGGCCGATCCAGACCGCGCCATCGACCGTCGCGCGCAGCAGCCCGCCCACCGCACCGGGCTGACGCGCAATCAGCTGTCCCGGCGCATGCGTCACGCGATCGAGCGGGAAATTCGGCTCGGCATGCGCGTCATGAAGAAAACACGGCGCGCCGAACAGCTCGTCGCGCACGCCCGGAAAACCATCGGCGGCGGCGATCTTGCGCAGCACCGTGCTGGTCGAATCGCGCTGCCAGTCGATCGCCCGTTGCTCCTGACGCAGCAAAGGCCGCAGCTGCCCACGACGTTCATCTGCGCCAAGACTCGCCAGTGGCAGTGGGCGGAAGCCGTCCGGCCGCCGGCTGTCCTGGAAACGCTCGACAGCCGCAAGCAGCGCGCGCAATGCGGCCTCGGTGACTTCGTTGCGATACAGGCTCGACTTGCTCGCCACACGCATGGGAAAAACCGCACTGGCCCAAATGTCGCCGGCATCCATCTCGCCATTGGCCTGCAACACCGTGACGCCCCATTCGCGTTCGTCGTTCATGATCGCCCAGTCGAGCGCCGAAGGGCCGCGATCGCCGACGATGCCCGGATGCACGATCAGGCAGACGTGCCGCGCCCAGATTGACTCGGGCAAGGCGCGGCGCAGATACGGCGCGACGATCAGATCCGGCGCGAACAGCGCCACGGCCTCCTCGGCCACCGCATCGGCAATATCGAACTCGATCGAAACCTCATGCCCGCGCGCGCCGAGCTCGACAAACAGTCGCTGAGCCAAACTGTTGAAGGCATGCGTGATGAACAGAATCCTCATGCGCACCATCCGTCAACCCAGCAGCGGCGCATTACGCCCGCCGCGCGCCATAGTCCCCCAACAAATGCCAATAGGATTTCCAATTTCACCCCCGAATGCCGCTAAAGCAGGCGCAGCAATAGCCTCGCCGCAAACTTTGAACGCCCCGAATTTTCACGTTAAAAGCCCCGCAGACTGCGAGGCCTGGCGGCCATCCGGCGCAAAAAAATATATTTCATTATCATCACGCCTTCACGTCGCCCGAGCTGCCGTCATTCCCGCACAAGCGGGGATCCATTGTGCCGCCGAGGAACCCGCCGCTGCTGGATTCGTGCCCCAAGGGCACTTCCTTCGGGGCGCACCCCAAGGGCACTTCCTTCGGGGCGCTTGCGCGGGAATGGCGTGACATTTAAATGGCGAACATGTCGCACCCGCACCCCAGACGATCCAGCGGACTTGTCACCCCGTGCCCGCCTTTGTTCAACACATGGGTATAGATCATCGTCGTCGCCACATCCGAATGCCCCAGCAGTTCCTGCACCGTGCGGATGTCGTAGCCCGATTCGAGCAGATGCGTGGCATTCTCCAACCAGCTTCGCATCTGCCAGACGAAAGAGCTCGAATGCTTCACGGCAGTTTGCCGTCTTGAGCGAACGCTGGATTTCCTGTTTGCCGCCGAAACTGTCAATCAGATCCAGAGGGATGCGACGACGCAGGTAGTAGCGGCCAGTGTTGTGGCGTACCATGCCGGTGGGGAGTGCAGGCATGTCCGGTTCTCCTTGAGAAGAAACCGAATCCGCTTGGGGGTTGTGTGTAGCACCCGCGTGTAGAAAAACACGTTTTGAAACCATATCGTTCCATCATGACTCATGAAAACAATCGGTTATGGGGTACTGGCGGAGAGGGCGGGATTCGAACCCGCGTTAGACTTTCATCTAAACACGCTTTCCAGGCGTGCGACTTAAACCGCTCATCCACCTCTCCGGACAAGGCGCGCATTCTAGCAGAAATATCTCGGCTATTGTGTCTTTGGCTGAAGACAGGCTATAATATTTGTCTCGTTTTTTGGGCGATTAACTCAGCGGTAGAGTGCCACCTTCACACGGTGGAAGTCAGTGGTTCGAACCCACTATCGCCCACCACGGACACCTGAAAAAGGCAGCGGAGCATCCGCTGCCTTTTTCGTTTTCCGGCCAGGTGATAATAGCTGCAGCACCGGACAGGCGCTGTGCGATTGAAACCCAGAAATCGGATTCATCATGATCAACTGGATGCGGTGCCAGCTCGCGAAACGCAGGATACCGCCCGAGATTGCCCAAGCCAGCGCGCTGATCCGCGCCATCGATCGCGGCGGCGTGCCGCTGAACCCGGCCAAGATAAACGCCATCGCGCGCAATCTGGGGCTGGAGGTTTCGATTCATGCGCCGGTCGAACAGACCATCGAGCGAATTCGCGCCTGCTTGCAGCGCCATGAAAGGCCCTGATCAGTCCGGCCTGGCGGCCTCCGGCTGCTCTGGCGGCAGCCGCTCAATGCTGCCCGGTTTATGCTTGTGATTGATGCAGCGGCCTTGCTTTTCCAGCCAATACACCATCTTGCCCGCCACAACCACGCTGCCGGAAATCACGGCAGAAACCGCTGAAACCGCACCGGCCAGAACCAGCAATTCCGCGCAGCCTTCGTTCTGACAGCGTGCGAAATAACCAACCTGGTGAAGCTGCAAGGTCATGCGGCGCTCGAGAATTCCGCATTCCGCGTCATACGCGACGGTTGTATGCGGCAAATAGACGCAGCCGCCCAGCAGGGCAAGCAGACATATCGATGCGGCGCTGGTGCGAGTCATTGAAGTCCCGGAGCAGTTTTTTGCGCAGGGCAAAGGAGGCAGAGAACGAGCTTGCAGTCCAGGTTACTCGCTCCGGCAGGGAGCGGCAAACGACTTGCCGTTCGCACCAATACTTTGCCAACCTTTGCCAACGCGCGCGGCCAGAAACCTTTTCATGCGTAAGGTTTACCTTAATCCAAAAGAATGCCCTGACAGCATTTTGAGCATCCGACAGTTCGAGCACTGGCATGAAAAAGGCAGCGAAAATCGCTGCCTTTTGCCGTCAAACCGCCGGGGTCAGCTCGTCGCGGCCTCCGCCGGCTCGCTCTGCCAGAGACATTTGCCCTTGCTTTCCTTGGCGATCTCGCCGAGCACGCGTTCGTGGTCCTGGAGTTCCTCGCTCGTGGCGCGCAGCACGATGCGCGCCGTGCTGGCGTTGAGAGTCTGTTCCATGACAACGGCGGCCGGCGCATCGTCGAGATCCATCATGAGATTATCCTGGCCGCGCGTCATGGCCAGATACACCTCGGCGAGCAATTCGGCATCCAGCAGTGCGCCGTGCAGCTGGCGGCCCGAGTTATCGACGCCGTACTCCTTGCACAGCGCATCAAGGGAGTTCTTGCGCCCCGGCCGCAATTCACGCGCGACCTTGAGGGTATCGATCACATTCGCGCAAATCTGGCCGACGGGCGGTAGATCGAGCAGAGCGAATTCGTTATCCAGAAAGCCGCGATCGAACTCGGCGTTATGGATCAGCAATTCGGCGCCCTGGATGAATTCGACGAACTCGCGCGCGATTTCGGCGAACTTGGGCTTGTCCTGCAAATCCTCATTGCTCAGACCATGGACGGCCTGGGCGCCGGCTTCGATCTGGCATTCCGGATTGATGTATACATGAAACCGGCGTTGCGAGGTCTTGCGTCCATTGAGTTCGACACAGCCGATTTCGATGATGCGATGGCCTTTCTTGACATCGAGGCCCGAGGTTTCCGTATCGAGGACGATTTGACGCATGCTGTCAGGCTCCCTGGTTGCGAATGCTGTCGATGCCGCGCCGCGCCAGCACATCGGCGCGCTCGTTCTCGGGGTGGCCGTTATGGCCGCGCACCCAGAACCACTCGACGCGATGGCGTGCGGCTTCTTCGTCGAGCATGCGCCACAGATCGGCGTTCTTGACTGGCTGCTTGTCGGCCGTGCGCCAACCACGCCGCTTCCAGTTATAAATCCATTCGCTGATGCCCTTCTGGACATACTGCGAATCGGTATGCACCTGCACCCGCACGGAGCGCTTGAGCGTCTTGAGCGCCTCGATCACGGCCATGAGTTCCATGCGGTTGTTGGTCGTGGCCAGTTCGCCGCCAAAAATCTCCTTCTCGGCTGCGCCCTGCTCGCCAGCCAGGCGCAGGATTGCGCCCCAGCCACCGGGACCAGGATTGCCGCTGCAGGCGCCATCGGTATAGATCTCGACAATGGTCTCGCCGCTGCCGGCTGAAGCATTCGATTCGCTGCTGGATGATGGACGATTACTCACGAGTTTTTCCGGATTTCGGTTTCAAAAGAATGGATAGGAGAGCGCACCGCGGGTTTGGCCTGCGGCACCTGGGCCAACAATTTGGCGCGCGCCATGCGCTCGCGCCAGTCCGGCGCGATCAGACGCATGCCATGCACACGCTTGACGGCCTGCAGGATATGGACTGCCCCCGCATACGGCCACCAGCGGTTGCCCGCCAGTTCCATGAAACGCCAGCGTTGCAGCCACTGTTCGCTGACCACGGGCGGGGCATAGCAGCCGAAGCTGCCGGCCTGGATCTCGAAACCCAGCAGGCCGAACCAGTCCTTCATGCGCAGCACGCTCAGATATTGGCCGCGCCAAGGCGGTGTCGCCTCGACGCCGGCGAAATTGCGCCGCACACCCCACAGGCTGAATGGATTGAATCCCGTCACGATCACATGCCCCTCGGGCACCAGCACGCGCTCCACCTCGCGCAGAATCTGGTGCGGATGGTCATCGAATTCCAGCACATGCGGCAGGATCACGAGGTCGACGCTGGCGCTGGCGAACGGCAGGAAATGCGGATTCGCGCAAACTTCGATATCTGCACCGCCCGCCACATCGAGGCGCCGGCGCCGCTCGTCGTCGCAGCGGAAGCGGAACGGCATGCGATTGGCGCGCAGCAGGTCGTACTGCGGCAGACCGATCTGTACGGCGTTGAAGCCAAAGATATCCGCCACCAGCAGATCGTATTTGGATTGCTCCCACTGCAGCACGTATTGTCCCTGCGCGGTCGCCAGCCAGTCATCAAATCCGCTTATTGCCATCAGCCGCCATCTTCCGCCGGATAGAAATGCGGCTCCCGGTACAATAAGCCGCTACAGACACCATGCTCACCGGCCTGCGCCGGACTTCGCTTGAACCACTGCCAGGAACCCCCTCATTGTGGCCCACGACTTCGAGATTCACGCGCTTGCCGCCTTCAACGACAACTATATCTGGGTGCTGCACAATCAAACCCATGCAGCGGTGGTCGATCCGGGCGACGCCGCGCCGGTCATCGCCTATCTTGAGCAGCGCCAGCTTGCACTGAGCGCAATTCTGGTCACTCATCACCATCACGACCACACGGACGGCATCGAGGCGCTCAAGGCCTGCGCCGGCCAGATCCGCGTCTATGGCCCGGCCGACGAAGGCATTGCCGCGCTGACCGATCCACTGCAGGACGCCGAGCATATCGAAATCGCCGCGCCGGGTCTGAAGTTCGAGGTGCTCGGCATTCCGGGCCACACGCGCAATCACATTGCCTATTATGGCCGAAACCCCGCCGGCTGTAACATGGTTTTCTGCGGCGACACGATGTTCGGCTGCGGTTGCGGCCGCATTTTCGAGGGTACGCCGCCGCAAATGCGGCAGTCCCTCGCGCGCCTGGCAAGCCTGCACGGCAGCACCCTGCTATATAGCGCCCACGAATACACCGAAGCCAACATCCGTTTCGCCGCTGCCGTCGAACCCGACAACCCGGCCTTGCCGGCCTATCGCGCGGCAGTCGCACGTCTGCGCGCCGCCGGTCAGCCAAGCCTGCCGACCACGGTCGCCGAGCAACTCGCGGTAAATCCCTTCCTGCGCTGGGATAGCCCGGCAGTCATCGCGGCCGCCAGTCGCCGTTGCGGCAGAGCCCTGAACCAGCCTGACGCGGTTTTTGCCGCCATTCGCGAATGGAAAAACGTTTTTTGATGCCGCTGGCGTGAGCCGGGAGATATCCCGCAATATTTTCAAATCCCTTCGCGATTTGACGAGAAGGCATCACGTTCGCTAATATTCGCCACCTTTTCGCCGCAGCCCTCCTCGGGCTTCTCCTCTTTTTGTCCTTTTCGCCCCCACTCCTTTCGCGAATCTTTCGTCGCCTGCTGCTTTGTGCCTGCGCCAGCCTGACGCTGGCCGCGCAAGCACAGGAGATGAAGAACAATTCCGCGCAGCAGGAACGCGCTCCGGTCGAAACCTCGATACTCGTGCCGATCAAAGCCGGCAGTTTTGAAACCCGATTCGAAACAAAATTCGAGCCTAAAACCGATGCTGGCTACGAATCCAGACTCAACATCAGCGCCGATCTGGCGTTGCCCCGCGAACCGGCACAGGAATTGCCCGAGGAACTGCCGCGTCTACGCACCATCGACCTGACCATCCCGCCCGACGATCTGTTGCAGCGCATCCGCAACGGTTTCTCGATGCCCGATCTGACGAGCCCGTTGGTCGCCGACCGTCAGGCCTGGTATCTGAACCGCCCGGCGACCCTCAAGACCGTACTCAATCGCAGCCGCCGTTATCTGTTTTATATCGTCGGCGAACTCGAAAAGCGCGGCATGCCGACCGAACTCGCGCTGCTGCCGATCGTCGAAAGCTCCTATAACCCGATGGCCTACTCGCCGGCGCGCGCCTCGGGCATCTGGCAATTCATTCCCTCAACGGGCAAGAACTACCGCCTGCAACAGAACTGGTGGCAGGACCAGCGGCGCGACATTGTGGCCTCAACCGGCGCCGCACTCGACTATCTGCAGACCATCTACGAAATGCAGGGAGACTGGCACCTCGCACTGGCCTCCTACAATTGGGGCGAAGGCGCCGTTGCCCGGGCCGTCGCCAAGAACCAGGCCAAACACTTGCCGACCGACTATGCGCATCTGACCATGCCGGCCGAGACGCGCTACTACGTGCCGAAGCTGCAAGCCATCAAGAACATCATTGCCCGGCCGGAACTGTTCGGCATTCAGCTCGACCCGATTCCGAACCAGGCTTATTTCGAAAGCGTCGACACAACTTCCGACATCGACGTTTCGCTGGCCGCCAAGCTGGCCGAAACACCGCTCGATGAGTTCCTGGCGCTGAACCCTTCCTACAACCGCCCGGTGATGCCGGCCGACAAAGGCGGCCCGATCCTGCTGCCGGCCGATAAGGTGCAGACCTTTCTGACCAATCTGCAGCTCCATGAAGAGCAGGACAAGCCGCTCTCCAACTGGCGCAGCTACACGCTCAGGAAAGGGGAACGCCTCGACAAGGTCGCCGCGCGTTTCAACCTGAGCGTTGCGCGCCTCAAGCAGATCAACGGCATCACGGGACGCACGCGCGTTGGCCCGGGTACTGCGCTGCTGGTGCCGAATCTCGGCGCCCAAAGCGATGCGAGCATTGCCGTGGATAATCCGCCCGAGTCTGCCGAAGCGCCGCACGGCAAGACTGCCCGGGGGAAAAAAGGCGGCAAGTCGGCAGGCAAATCCGCCAAGACCGGCAAATCCACAGCTGCAGGCAAAGCGACCCGCAGCAGTTCCGGCAGAAAGGCCGCCGGCAGCCACGCGTCAAAGTCCGGCAAGTCTTCCGCAAAGTCCGCCGGCAAGGCCAAGGCCGGCAAGCCGGGCAAGAAACGCAAGTAGCCGCCCTGCCTCGGCCCCGCCGGTTTGTCCCCAGGAGTTCGCATGCGCCCTTGCCGCTCGCCTCAACTTCACCCTTCGCAGCGAGCCTGGCTGTGCTGTCGGCGCGTTTTCATCGTCGGGCTGGCCGCGCTGCTTGGCGGTAGTCTGCCGGCCCTGGCCGCCGATCCGCAGAAGGTTTATCGAACCTACTTCCCCGCCGCCGAAGACGGCTTCGATCCGGCGGCCTTCGCCAGCCTGTATTCGAACACCATCAGCGAAGCGATCTTCGAGCGTCTGCTGACCTACGATTATCTGGCGCGCCCGGCCAGTGTCGTGCCGATGGTCGCCGAGGCGCTGCCGGAGGTCAGCGCCGACGGCCGGACCTACATCTTCAAACTGAAGAAGGGGATTTATTTCACGCCCGACCCGGCTTTCAAGGGCCAGAAGCGCGAACTCGTCGCCAGCGACTTCATCTACAGCTTCAAGCGCTTCATGGACCCGCAGCTGCGCTCCCCCTGGCAGTTCATGCTCGAAGGCAAGATCGTCGGCCTCGACGAACTCGCCGCCGCAGCACAGAAGAGCGGCAAGTTCGACTACGATCAGCCGATCGACGGCCTGACCGCGCCCGACAGCCACACGCTGCGCATCCGCCTCAAGGCGCCTGACTCCAACTTCAACTACATCATGGCGCACACGCCGTTCGGCGCCCTGGCGCGCGAAGTCGTCGAAGCCTACGGCAAGGACATCATCGCCCACCCGGTCGGCACGGGCGCGTATCTGCTCAAGGAAT
>JBPOIN010000028.1:0-17235 GCA_052034445.1 Pseudomonadota bacterium
CAGTTTCATACGATTCAGAAGACGCAAATCATCACCATCAACTCCACGGTCGGGCAGGCCCGAGTTTTATCCATAGGGTTCAGTAGCCTTTCTGATTTTTCACAATTTAAAGAATCGTTGGCTTCACGACTAAATGGCTAACCCATCCATCAACACGGACGCTGCGCGATGAAGCCGCGCAGCGCCGGTGAATTCAAACGTTGGGGCTGTAGAAAAACTCACTTTGAATATTTCGTACATCCGATGATCGAAAATCGGCCTCTCAAAACGCGCTGTATTCAACGATCACACTGTCAGGAAGGGTTTGACGACCCCAGGAAATTTATTTGTCCGACCCACCAAGGGTTTTTTCTACAGCCTCGTTAGCTTTCTCACGGTGCATACCGATGACTGACCAGAAAAAACGAGGAGCTCGTTCGACGAGGCTTTCCGCAGCGCACCCAAGAATCTTCAGACAGCCGCCCGCGCCCGAATTCCGCAAACCGCCTGAGCGCGGTGAAATTTTCATTACGCACTAGACAGTTACTCGCCTTTGTTGAGTATTTTCTTTAGAATACCAGCTGGCGCAGTTGCTGCGGAGAAGGGCTGGTCCATGGCCGAAATCGAGGAAAACCATCCGACCGAAGACGTTGAATCGCATCTGCGCGAGGTCGAGGCGTTGCTCGCACGTCAGAAGGTCGTCGAAGGACTGGTGCATCGCCAGGAAATGCCACGTCACGAACTCGTCGAAGACATCGTGCATCAGCAGAATCTCGCCGAGCTACAACGCAAGCTCGAAAGCATTGATTCAGCCTATCTGGCCTATATTCTCGAAACGCTCGATGAAGCCGAACGCCTGCAGGTCTGGAACCTGATTGCCGAAAGCCGCCGCCCGGCGATCCTCGCCGAGCTCTCGACCGCCACGCGTGAAAATCTGGTCGGCCCGGAGCCGTTCCTGAACACCCGCAAGATGCCCAACGCCTTCGAGCTGCAAGGCGGCCGCCTGCGCCAGATCACCGTGGAAAACGGCGCCGATCTGGCGCAGGCGAATCCGATCTGGATTGACCTGGTCGCTCCCACCGAGGAAGAGCGTGCGCTGATCAGCGAAATCTTCGGCCTCGACATCCCGAATCCCGAAGAGCATACCGACCTTGAGGCCAGTGCGCGTTTCTATGTCGAGGAAGACGGCGCGATCTATCTGCACTCCGACTTCCTGCTCGACAAGGAAGACGAGTCGCGCAACGTGGCCGTGACCTTCATCCTGCACCAGAACATCCTGTTCTCGATCCGCAAGGAAGAGCTGCCGGTGTTCCGCCTGCAGCGCCTGCGCGCGCGTACCCAGGTCGGCTTCGTCACCGACTGCAAGGATGTGCTGCTCGATCTGTATGCCGCCGACGTGGAGTACTCGGCCGATGCGCTCGAAGACGTGTATGCCGCGCTTGAAGCCGTCGGCAAGCGCGTGCTGAGCACCGAGATGACCGACGCCGAAGCCGCCAAGGTGCTGGCCGCCATCGCCAGTGAGGAGGATCTCAACGGCCGCATCCGCCGCAACGTGCTCGATACGCGGCGCGCCGTGTCGTTCATGATGCGCGGCCGCTTTCTGTCCTCGAATCAGATCGTCGACACCCAGCAACTGCTGCGTGACATCGAATCGCTGGACGGCCATACGTCTTTCCTGTTCGACAAGATCAACTTCCTGATGGACGCCACAGTCGGCTTCATCAACATCAACCAGAACAAGGTCGTCAAGATCTTCTCGGTGGCGTCGGTCGCCCTGCTGCCGCCGACCTTGATCGCCAGCATCTATGGCATGAACTTCAAGTTTTTGCCCGAGCTCAACTGGGAATTCGGTTATCCATTTTCACTGGGACTGATGATCGTCTCGGTCGCCCTACCGTTCTACCTGTTCTACCGCAAGGGCTGGCTCAAGTAGTTAGGGAAAAACTGATCAAGCTCGTTTGCATTGCGCCCTTCGACAAGCTCAGGACAGGCTTGTCGAAATGCCCCCTCGGTCAATCAAGGGCTTCGACAGGCTCAGCCAGAACGGTGGGTATTTATTCAGCGCGTCGGGGTTCAACCCGACATGTCGGGCTCAAGCCCGACCTACGGCGCATTCGACGATCAATCAAGAGGTGTGTATACGAGATAGCCCCGGCCAACGCTGGAGCGGAAATGCCGGCGCTTATTTCTGACTGAAAATCGTCCGCGCCGCTGCAATCGTTGCGTCGATATCGGCCTCGCTGTGCGCCGCCGAGACGAAGCCGGCCTCGAAGGCTGCGGGCGCCAGATAGTGGCCGGCGTCCAGCATGGCATGGAAGAAACGGTTGAACGCGTCGCGGTCGCAGCGCATGACTTCCGCATATCCCGTGGGCGGTGTGGCGCTGAAGTACACGCCGAACATGCCGCCCACCGATTGGGCGCAGAATTCCACGCCGGCCTGCCGGGCCGCGCCGACCAGCCCCGCGCACAAGTGTTCGGTCTTCGCCGTCAACGCGGCATAGAAACCCGGCTGCTGGATCAGCCCCAGTGTCGCGAGGCCGGCGGCCACCGACAGTGGATTGCCCGACAGCGTGCCGGCCTGATACACCGGGCCGAGCGGCGCGACTTTTTCCATGATTTCGCGCCGGCCGCCGAAGGCGCCGAGCGGCATGCCGCCGCCAATCACCTTGCCGAAGGTGGACAGATCCGGCGTGATGCCGAACAACCCCTGCGCGCTTTCGAGTCCGACGCGGAAGCCCGTCATGACCTCGTCGAAGATCAGCACCGCGCCATGCTTTGTGCATAGATCGCGCATCGTCTGGAGGAACTCCGGCGTCGGCTTGATGAGGTTCATGTTGCCGGCCACGGGTTCGACGATCACGCAGGCGATCTTGTCGCCATGTCTGGCGAAGGCTTCGGCCAGTTGCTGCGGGTTGTTGTAGTCGAGCACCATGGTGTGCTGGGCGAGATCGGCCGGCACGCCGCCCGAGGACGGGTTGCCGAAGGTCAGGGCGCCGCTGCCGGCCTTGACCAGCAGACTGTCGGAATGGCCGTGGTAGCAGCCTTCGAATTTGATCAGCGCATCGCGCCCGGTATGGCCGCGCGCCAGACGGATCGCGCTCATGGTCGCCTCGGTGCCCGAAGACACCAGACGCACCATGTCGAAACTCGGCACCAGTTTGACGAGCAATTCGGCCAGCTCGACCTCGGCTTCGGTCGGCGCACCGAACGACAGGCCATTGGCGGTCGCCTGCTGCACCGCGCGCACCACGTCGGGATGTGCATGACCGAGAATCAGCGGCCCCCAGGAGCAGACGTAATCGAGATAGCGCTGGCCATCGACATCCCAGACATGCGGGCCGGCGCCGCGCGCAAAGAAACGTGGCGTGCCGCCCACCGAACGGAACGCCCGCACCGGCGAATTCACGCCGCCGGGAATGCAGTGCTGGGCGCGGGCAAACAGCTCTTCGTTACGTGTGCTCATGAATACTCCAGGCAAAAAATCAGGCAAAAAGTTTTTCGTAGGCGCGTGCACGCGCTGCGATGTCGCGCGCGCTGAACAGATCGCTGACCACGGCCAGACTATCGACGCCGGCCGCCAGCAGTTCGGGCGCGTTTTCCAGCGTGATGCCGCCGATCGCCACCACCGGCAGGCCGAAGCGGCGCGCCTCGGCATACACGCCGAGCGGCGCACGCGGCGCAGCGGGTTTGGTCGGCGAGGCGAAGGCGCTGCCGAAGGCCAGATAATCGGCGCCCGCCGCCGCCGCCTGTTCGGCGCGCTGCAGATCGGCGTAACAGGAGACGCCGAGGATTTTCCCCGGCCCGAGCGCGGCGCGCGCCTGCGCCAGATCGCCATCCTCACGCCCCAGATGCACGCCGTCGGCCTTGAGTTCAAGCGCCAGGGCCAGATCGTCATTGATGATCAGCCGGGCGCCACAAGCACGGCACAGGCGCAACATCTCGGCGGCCTGGGCGCGCCGCAACGGCGGCGGTGCGCTTTTGTTGCGATACTGCAGCAGGCGCACTCCGCCGGCCAGCACCGCGCTGACCAGTGTCGACAGGCGCATGAACAAAGGGTCTTCGGGCGTCACGGCGTACAGGCCGGGCAGCTTGATGGCGCCGCCCTGCGTGGAGTCTGTGTGCAGACTCATGGCTGCGCTGCCGCATCCACGGCAGGATCTTCATCCGCGCCGGGCCGCGCCCAGAAGAACCGATCGGGAATGAACTGCCCCATGCCGGGCCGAAAGCCCGCCGCCAGCGACTGCCAGGTGTATTCCTGCGCATTCCTCACCGCCGTGACCATGTCCATGCCATGCGCCAGACTTGCGGCAATCGCCGAGGCCAACGTGCAGCCCGAGCCGTGATAACTGCCCGGCAGGCGCTCCCATTGGTCGCGGCACACGACTCCGTGACTGCCATACAAGGTATTGATGACATGCTGCCCGGTGTTTTCATGCGTGCCGGTGATGAGGACGAACTCGCTGCCGGCGCCGATGAGCCGGCGCGCACATTCGGAGAGATCCGACGCATCGTCGCCGCCGCCCCCCTCGCCATCCTCACCCTCTTCATCAAGCGTCAGACGCCGCGCCTCGGGACTGTTCGGCGTGATGATCGTGGTCTGCGGCAACAGTAGCTCGATCATCGCGTCGACCATGTCCTCGTCGGCGAATTGCTCGCCACGGCCGGAAGCCAGCACCGGATCGAAAATCAGCGGCACGCCGGGATAATCGGCAATGATGGAGGCAATCGCGGCAATGTTCTCCACACTGCCGAGCATGCCGAGCTTGAAGGCGGCGACCGGCACATCCTCCAACACGGCGCGCGCCTGATCGATGATCCAGTCGTCGTCGAACACCAGGATGTCATCGACACCCGCGGTGTCCTGCACCGTCAGGGCCGTCAACACCGTGAGCGGATGGCAACCCATGCTGGTCAGGGTCATGATGTCTGCCTGAATGCCGGCTCCGCCCGTCGGGTCCGAAGCAGCAAAACTCAGCACGATGGGCAGCTGCTGATCGAATGGGGCCTGAGGCATGATGAAAGGTCGGACAGAAAGCAGGTCAAGGAAACTTCACGCACCAACCGGGCAGAATCCCGGATTCTCTGCCGCCAGGCAGAACGACAGTGCGCGTAAGCCAGGCATTCTAACCGAAACCCCTTCCCGCCGCGCCCGCCCCCAACACCCCCAAACGCGCCCAATTGCCCGGAATATCACGACATTGTAGTATCCTGTCGGGCACGATCGGCTGCATGTGCCGCTGTGTATCGAATGATTGGATATTGGCCGAAAAGGGCGCCGCGTGAGCGAAATGGAAACCAGCAATCTCAGCAGTCTCAAGGTAATGGTCATCGATGATTCGAACACCATCCGCAAAAGCGCCGAAATCTTTCTGGCGCAGGCCGGTTGTCAGGTGCTGCTGGCCGAGGATGGTTTCGATGCGCTGGCGAAAATCTCCGATCACCAGCCGGACATCATTTTCTGCGACATCATGATGCCGCGTCTCGACGGTTATCAGACCTGTTCGCTGATCAAGAAGAATCCGCGTTTCAGTGCCACGCCCGTGATCATGCTGTCGTCCAAGGATGGCGTGTTCGACCGCGCGCGCGGGCGCATGGTCGGCTCGGACGAATATCTGACCAAACCGTTTACCAAGGATGGGCTGCTCAAGATGGTGGCGGCGCATGCCCCCGTGGCTGGTTGATGCGGCCGCCCGAAGCAGCGACAAGGACATTGAAATGCCTGTAAAGAAAATCATGGTGGTCGATGATTCGCCCACCGAGCGCATGGTGCTGACCGAACTGCTGAGCAAAAATGGCTACACCGTGGTAACCGCCGAGAGCGGCCTGCAGGCCGTAGACAAGGCGCGCGTCGAAATGCCCGATCTGATCATCATGGATGTGGTGATGCCGGGCATGAACGGTTATCAGGCCACGCGCACCATCTCGCGCGACGAAACCACGCGCCATATTCCGATCATCCTCTGCAGCAGCAAGGATCAGCAGACTGACAAGATCTGGGGCATGCGTCAGGGCGCCCATGCGTACCTGGTCAAACCCGCCGATCACGCCGAATTGCTGGCCAAGATCGCCGCCTTCGAATAACCCCGTTCCAGACCTCCGCCCATGTCAAAACGCATCAGCCTGCGCGACTTTCAGGAAGGGCTCGTCAAGCGCCTGACCTCGGCGGCGCACCAAGACAGCCCGAATGCGCTGCTCGGCATCCAGGCCGGCCAGGATTACTGGCTGCTGAATCTGTCCGATGCCGGCGAAATCGTCCCCTTGCCACCGCTCATGAGCGTGCCGCTAACCAAGCCCTGGTTCGCCGGCATCGCCAACATTCGCGGCACACTGTACAGCGTGGTGGATTTCTCGGCCTTTCAGGGCGGCGAGCCAACCGCACAAAATCATGAAGCCCGCCTGCTGCTGGTCGGCGCCCGCCACGGTATCAACAGCGCCTTGCTGGTCTCGCGCACCCTGGGGCTGAAGAAACCCGAAACGCTCACCTCGACGCCCACCGCTGCGACGGAGCATCCGCATATCGATCCCATGCCGCCATGGATTGGCGAGCGTTATTGCGACGCGCACGCAACACAGTGGCGCAAGCTGCAGATCAAGCCACTCCTGAGCAACGGAGAGTTTCTCGACATCGGTCGCTAGTATCGGTGGCTGGTATTGGCAAGCCCCGACGCCGCATCCATCAAGCGCCACCATCTCACGCAGGAATCCGTATGGCATTCAACTTCAAGCTTCCTTTCAGCAAGAAAACCGCCACCAGCGCCACCGAAAAGCCGCGCAGCGCGCTGCTTGCGCCGTCGAGTCAATCCAGATGGCTGGCGCCGCTGCTCGCCAGACGTCTCAAACTGCCACTGATTGGTGACAAGACCACAGCCCAGCAACTTGAAATCCTCGGCATCCTGTTCCTGGTCCTGCTCGGCGTCCTGAGCGTCGCGTTGTGGAATTCGGTGCGCGAAGCCGGCTACAGCGCCAATTACGTGAGCGCCTCAAGCCAGTTGCGCATCCTGACCTTGCAGATCGCCAAATCAACACCGCTGGCGCTGCAGGGCAAGCCCGAAGCGCTCAAGGAACTCGGTGCGGCGCGCGACCAGTTCAACACGCTCGTCGAAGCACTCAAGAACGGCGGCGCGGTCGGCAACGGCACGGTGCCGGGAACGCCCGACAGCGTGCGACCGGTCCTCATTCCGGTCATCGAACTCTGGGCCAAGGCCGACAAGAACCTCACGATGCTGCGCGCCCAGGAAAAGAGCATTCTCAAGCTCGGCAAGGCCGTCACCACCATCAACCAGAAAAACCCGGCCTTGCTCAAACATGCCGAAGAAGCCGCGGCGCTCAAGCTGGAAGCAAACAATGGCACGCGCACGCCGGAAATCAACGCCACCAACCAGCTCGTGATGCTGACCCAGCGCATTGCCAAAAACGCCAACGCTCTGGCCGGCGTCGATAACATCGGCCCGGAGACCACCGAGCAACTGGTCAAGGACACCGCAACGTTTCACGAGCTGCTGGTTGCCCTGCAGCAGGGCAACAATGCCATGCGCATCTCGCCGGCCATTGATGCGGACACCGGCACGCGTCTCGCCAATCTCGACGCCATGTTCCTCACCCAGCAGGAAGCCTTCGATGACGTGTTGAGCAATCTGCCGCAACTGCTTGCCACGAAGAAAGCCGGCGCAGCGATCCTGCAGGAGAATCCGGCCCTGCTGAACGCCACCGAAGAACTGTTCAATGCCTATTCGAATCAGGACGGCGGCTCGCTTGCCAGCAACGCCACGGCGACCGGCACCGGGGTGCTGGCGCTGATCATCATGCTGCTGATGGCCAAGCTGTTCAACGATGAAACCGCGCTGCGCGCCGAAGAAGCCGAGCGTCAGCGCCAGAAGGCCGAACAGCAGCGCCGCGACGCCGAAGCCAACCAGGCCATGACGCAGGAAGCGATCCTGCGCCTGCTCAACGAAATGGGCGATCTGGCCGACGGCGATCTGACCGTGCGCGCCACCGTCAGCGAAGACGTGACCGGCGCCATCGCCGACGCGGTGAATTACACCACCGAAGAACTCGCGGTACTCGTCAAGCGCATCAACGACACGGCGACGCGCGTCGCGGCCGCCTCGGCGGTCGCCCAGCAGATTTCGCATGAATTGCTCGGCGCCACACAACAGCAGTCGCAGGAAATCACCACGGCCGGCAATTCCGTCGTGCGCATGGCGCAGTCGATGGACGTGATTTCGGCGCGCGCACTCGAATCCGCCCAGGTGGCGCGCAACGCACTGGAAGCCGCGCAAAAGGGCTCGAATGCCGTGACCGACTCGATCAAAGGCATGAACGAAATCCGCGAGCAGATCCAGGAAACCTCGAAACGCATCAAGCGTCTCGGCGAATCCTCGCAGGAGATCGGTGAAATCGTCGAACTGATTTCCGACATTACCGAACAGACCAACGTGCTGGCCCTCAACGCGGCGATCCAGGCCGCTTCGGCCGGCGAGGCCGGCCGTGGTTTCACAGTGGTCGCCGAAGAAGTGCAGCGTCTGGCCGAACGCTCGGGCGAAGCCACCAAGCAGATCGCCGCGATCGTCAAGACCATTCAGACCGACACCCACGACGCCGTCTCGGCCATGGAAAACTCGACGCGCGACGTGGTCGCCGGCGCCCGCCTCTCGGATGCCGCGGGCCAGGCGCTGAAGGAGATTTCCTCGGTGTCGGATCGCCTTGCGCATCTGATCGAAACCTTCTCGTCGGATGCCCAGTTGCAGGCCGATTCAGCCACCCAGGTGGCGGAAAAGATGAAGACCATTCTGCAGATCACCGAACAAACCACCACCAGCACGCAACAGACAGCGCTCTCGGTGGGCGATCTGGCCAATCTGGCCGTCGAACTCAAGGGCTCGGTCGCCGGCTTCAAGGTTTGACCACCGCCCCAAGCCCCTAGTCCCCAGCCCCGAATACAGCGTCCATGAATAATTCCAGCGAACTCGATATCGGCCCGCTGACCTGGGTCAAGGGCGAGATCGATCTTGCCCTTGAACGCTCGGCAAGCGCCTTGAGCAACTACGCTGCCGCCTGCGCAGAAACCTGCGCTGCGGCCAGCGCCGACCCCGGCCAGCTCAAGAGCGCCCAGGCGCATCTGCATCAGGCGCATGGCGCCCTGTCGATCGTCGGACTGGCCGGCATCACGCAGTTTTCCGACACCCTCGAACAAACGCTCGCCGCGCTCGCCGCCGGCACGCTGCCATTTTCGCCGGCGCTTGGCGCTGCCTGTCAGCGCGCGCTGAGCGCGATTCCGCAATATCTCGACGATCTGTTGAATGGCCAGCCGGACCAGCCGCTGCGCCTGTATCCGTTGTACCGCGAACTCATGACACTGCGCGGCGTGGCCGACGCGCCTCCCGCCGACCTGTTCTTTCCCGACCTGTCCCAGCGTCCGCCGCGCCGTGAAAGGGAACCCGCTGCACTGACCGAGGACACCCTCACGGCGCGCCGCAAGGCCGCCCGCCTGGGCTTCCAGCGCGGCCTGCTCAAATGGCTCAAGGGCGACGCCAAGGGACTCACGGAGATGCGCAACTCGGTCGCCGTGATCGAGTTCACGCAACAGCAACCCGCCGCACGCGCCTTCTGGTGGATCAGTCTGGGTTTCCTCGATGCCTTGATCCACGACGGATTGCCGGTCGATGCCGGCGTCAAGCGTCTGTGCGCACGCATCGACGCGCAAATCGGCAAGCTGCTCGAAGGCTCGGACAACATCACCGACCGGCTGTACCGCGACGCGCTGTATTACGTCGCCGCCAGCAGCGCCGGCACCGACCACATCGAATGCGTGCGCGCCGCCTATCGGCTCGGCGAACTACTGCCGCAGCCGCAGGCCGAAGTCATCGACATCGCTCCGCATATGCCGCATCTGCGCGCCATGCGCGAAACGCTCGAAGCGGCCAAGGAAGACTGGAGCCGCTATGCGGCGAGCGCCGGCGATGCGCATCTGCTGCAGGTTTTCATCGACCACACCACGCAACTGATTGCCGACGGGCAGGCGCTCGGCCAGATGGATATCGCCCGCCTGGTGGTCGCCATCCATGCCGTCGCCGGCATGCTGCGGAATGCCCCCGCGCAACCCTATGACGCCGGCGTGGCGCTCGAAATCGCCACGGCGCTGTTGCTGGTCGAGATCGCGCTCGACGAATTCGGCCGCCTCGGCGTCGATTTCGCCCATCAGGTCGATGTCATGACCAGCCGGCTGAATACGCTGCTCCGCGGCGAACCGCTGAGCGCCCTGCAAATTCTGGAACAGCCGCATCTGGTCGAAGTTTCGCAGCGCGCGCAGAAGCGCATGCTGGTGCATCAAGTGGCGCGCGAGATGCTCAACAACCTGGTCGGCATCGAGCAGACCCTCGATGGTTTCTTCCGCGCTCCGACCCGTCGCCAGGAACTGACCGCACTGCACGAGCCGCTCAAGCAGGTTGAAGGCGCCCTGGATCTGCTCGGCGAACTGCGCGCGCGCGCGGTGCTGCTGGAATGCGAAGCGCAGATTGCCGGGTTCACGGCGGCAGACTCGCAGGCTGGCGAAAGCGAATTCGGCGAACTGGCGCACAAACTGTCCGCCCTGAGCTTCTTTGTTGAGCAGTTGCAGCATGGCCCGGCGGATATCGACGCGATCCTCAAGCCCGGCCAGCCCGGCGCCAAAAGCGAGGAAACCACCGCCCCCGCTGTTGCAGAAACAGCGGTCGAAGACATGGCGGAAATCGCGGTTCCACCAGCCAGCGCCGAAGCCGAACGCGTCGCCGCCGAAGCCGAGCAGGTCACTGCGCAGCTTGCCGCCAGCGAAACCGCGCCTGCCAGCGATACCCGTGTCACTCCGCCGCTGCAAGGCCCCTCGCCCGAAGCGACGCGCCTGCTCGACGCCAGCAGCGCCACCATTGATGCCGAATTGCTGGCGATCTTCCTCGAAGAAGCGCACGAAGTCCTCGATACCATCGCCGAATACCTGCCGCGCTCGCTGCGCAACCCGCATGACCGCGAGCCGCTGAACACCATCCGGCGTGCTTTCCACACCCTCAAGGGTAGCGGCCGCATGGTGAATCTCGCGCAGCTCGGCGAAGTCGCGTGGACCATCGAACAGACCATGAACCACTGGCTGCCACTCGAACAGGACGCCACGCCGTTGCTGCATGCGATGCTCGAAAAGGCGCTCGGCCTGTTCAACGACTGGGTCGATCAACTCGCCCTGGGCGGCGCGCCGAGCCCCGCACCGGAATGGCGGCCGCGCATCGCCGAACTCGAAGCCGACTGCGAACGGCTCCAGCACGGCGATGCAGCCGGGGAACCGGCACCCGGCGTCACGCCGGTTGAAGCCACGACCGAAGCCACGATTGGCGCCATCGAACCGCCGCCGCAACCGGCCGACGAGCAGATCGTCGTCGGCGATGTGCGTCTGTCAGCCTCGCTCTACAACGTTTATCTCACCGAAGCGCGCAGCCATCTCGAGCATCTGCATCAGGAGCAACCCCGCCTCGGCCTGCAGCCGCCCTCGCACGAAATGCTGCGCGCCGCGCATACCCTCGGCGGCATCTCGGGAACGCTGGGCGTCACGGCCGTGAAGACGCTGGCGCGCGCGCTCGAACGCGCGCTCGAACGCTTCACAGCGCTGCAGGCGCTGCCCGATACGCCGCAACAGGCGTTGTTCGCTCAGGCGATCGACCAGCTCGACGCCATGCTGGCGGCCTTCGCCGCACGCCAGCCGGCATCCGCCGATGCCGGGTTGCTCGCCGCACTGGAGGCGGTGATGCCTGCCGCACCGACGTCCGCCGCCCCCATGCCGGTTGCAACGGCAACCACGGCCGCTACCGAAGTCGCTGCCGCAGAAAAACGCCACGTATTGCGTCTGCAGGACGACCTCGATCCCCAGTTGCTGCCACTGTTCCTCGAAGAAGGCCACGATCTGCTGCGCGAAATCGCCGGCGAGCTGCATGCCTGGCACGACACCCCGCAAGCCGCCGAAACTCCGCACCAGCTGCAGCGCCTGCTGCACACGCTCAAGGGCGGCGCGCGCATGGCCGGCGCGATGCGGATGGGCGAACTCGTGCATGGCATGGAAACCCGCATCGTCGAGCATCTGCACAGCCGGCAAGCCGTCTCGCCCGCGCTGCTTGATGAAATCGACACGGCCTTCGACCGCGCCCAGTCCCTGCTTGACGAGCTCGAACAGGCCGCCAGCGGCGTTGCGCCCACCGCCGCCACCAGCGCGCCGACCACGCCGGCCGCCGAGGCGGCCGCGACGACCGGGCTCGAAGCCATTCTCGCCGCCGGCGAAGCCGCCGGTGCGCGCGGCATGCTGCGCGTGCGCGCCGAAGTGGTCGACGAACTGGTCAACGAGGCCGGCGAAATGGCCATCGCGCGCACCCGTATCGAGGGCGAGATGCGCGGTCTCAAGGCCTCGCTGCTCGAACTCACCGAGAACGTGATCCGCCTGCGCCAACAGTTGCGCGAGATCGAGATCCAGGCCGAATCGCAGATGCAGTCGCAGATGGCGCAGATCCAGGAAACCAGGGCCGAGTTCGACCCGCTCGAAATGGACCGCTTCAGCCGCTTCCAGGAACTCACGCGCATGATGGCCGAAAGCGTCAACGACGTGACCACCGTGCAGCACAACCTGTTGCGCAATCTTGATCACGCCGATGCCGCGCTGTCCGCCCAGGCGCGCCTGAACCGCGAGCTGTCGCAATCGCTCATGAACGTGCGCATGGTGCCGTTCGACTCGATCAGTGACCGGCTGTACCGCGTCATCCGCAAGACCGCCAAGGAACTCGGCAAGCGCGCCAATCTCACGCTGCACGGCGCCCAGCTCGAACTCGACCGTTCGGTGCTGGAAAAAATCACCGGCCCGCTCGAACACCTGCTGCGCAATGCCGTCGCGCACGGCATCGAAATGCCGGCCGTGCGCCAGGCAGCCGGCAAGCCGGCGGTCGGCGAAATCGCGCTGACGCTGCGCCAGGAAGGCAACGAAGTCATCATCGACCTCGGCGACGACGGCGCCGGCCTGGATTTCGCCGGCATCCGCGCCAAGGCCATCGAACTCGGCCTCGCCTCGGCCGACCAGGAACTCGACGAACGGCGGCTGACCCAGTTCATCTTCCTGCCCGGCTTCTCGACCGCGGCGCAGCTCAATGAGGTCGCCGGCCGCGGCGTCGGCATGGATGTGGTCAAGACCGAAACCGCCCTGCTCGGCGGCCGCATCGACGTGCATGCGCAACCCGGCCAGGGCACGCGCTTCCGCATCTACCTGCCGCTCACGCTGGCCGTCGCCCAGGTGCTGCTGGTGCAGGCCGGCAACCGCGGTTATGCGCTGCCCTCGACGATGATCGAGCAGGTGCAGGAACTCAAACCCGCGGCGATCGAAAAAATCCGTCAGGACGGCCACATCGACTGGCTCGGGGTGAACTACCCCTGGCATTATCTGCCGCGCCTGCTTGGCGATGCGACGAGCCAGCCGCAACCGGCGCGCCGCCACTGGCTGCTGTTCCTCAAGGGCGGCGACCAGCATCTGGCACTCGAAGTCGACAGCCTGATGGGCAATCAGGAAATCGTCCTGAAGAAAATCGGCCCGCAACTGGCGCGCGTTCCGGGCATCGCGGGCGCCACGGTGCTCGGCAACGGCGATATCGCGCTGGTGCTGAATCCCGTCGCGCTGGTCAACCGCGAACACCAGCTGGCGCAGGCTTCCGGCCAGGCCCAGGTGGTCGAAACCGTCACGGCGCCGTCGCTCAACAATAGCATCATGGTGGTCGACGATTCGCTCACGGTGCGCAAGATCACCTCGCGCCTGCTGACGCGCGAAGGCTTCCAGGTCGTCACGGCCAAGGACGGCGTCGATGCGCTCGAACAGCTGCTCGATTTCGTGCCCGCCGTCATGCTCGTCGACATCGAAATGCCGCGCATGGATGGCTTCGATCTGACACGCAACGTGCGCCTCGACCCGCGTCTCAAGGATGTGCCGATCATCATGATCACCTCGCGCATCGCCGACAAGCATCGCAACTACGCGCGCGAAATCGGCGTCAACGAATACCTTGGCAAGCCCTACGACGAAGAAGCGTTGCTGCACCTGATTCGCAGCTACCTGCCCGACACGAAACCCGCAAGCCCTTGAATTGACCCACGTCAAGCCGTCGCTGTGCGCAAATGTTTACAGTGGCGGCTTTGTCTTTTTTGACAGAGTATTCCTACGGTTATGGCCTCTTCCGCATCCGTCCCGCCCATTGAGCTCGTCTGTCCGGCCGGCAGTCTGCCGGCACTCAAGGCCGCAATCGACCAGGGCGCCGATTGCGTGTACCTGGGCTTTCGCGACGAAACCAATGCACGCAATTTCAACGGTCTGAATTTCGATGACGCGGCGCTTGCCGAAGGCCTGCGCTACGCGCACAGTCGCGGCCGCAAGGTGCTGCTGGCGCTCAACACCTATCCGCAGGCCGACAACTGGCAACGCTGGACCGGCGCTGTCGACCGCGCCGCCAAGGCCGGCATCGACGCCATCATCCTCGCCGATCCGGGCCTCATGGCGTATGCGCGCCGCACCTGGCCGCAGCTGCGCCTGCATCTGTCGGTCCAGGGTTCGGCCACCAGTTACGAAGCCATCAATTTCTATCGCGAGCGTTTCGACATCCAGCGCGCCGTGCTGCCACGCGTCCTGTCCATGGCCCAGGTCGAGCAAGTGATCGCTCACACGGATGTCGAAATCGAAGTCTTCGGCTTCGGCGGCCTGTGCGTCATGGTCGAGGGGCGCTGCTCGCTGTCGGCCTATACCACGGGGACCTCGCCGAACTGCAACGGCGCCTGTTCGCCGGCCAAGAGCGTGCGCTGGGAACAGACGCCGCAGGGCATGGAAACCCGCCTCAACGGCATCCTGATCGACCGCTACGCCGACGACGAACGCGCCGGCTACCCGACGCTGTGCAAGGGCCGTTTCGCCGTCGAAGAGGAAACCTACTACGCGATTGAGGAACCCACCAGCCTGAATACGCTCGAACTGCTGCCGCAGCTGGTCGAAATCGGCGTGCGCGCGATCAAGATCGAAGGCCGCCAGCGCAGTCCGGCGTATGTCACGCAAGTCACCAAGGTGTGGCGCGAGGCCATCGACACCTGCCTGCGCGACCCGGCGCATTTCACGCCACGGCCGGCCTGGATGGCTGAACTCAACAAGGTCTCCGAGGGGTCCTCGCACACCCTCGGCGCGTATAACCGTCCCTGGAAATAAATCCATGAAGCTGTCCCTGGGTCCCATCCTGACCTACTGGCCGCGCCAGCAAGTTTTCGACTTCTATGCCGAAATGGCCAAACAGCCCGTCGACATCGTGTATGTCGGCGAAACCGTCTGTTCACGCCGCCACGAGCTGCGCCTCGATGACTGGCTCGACGTCGCCGGCCTGCTCGCCGATGCCGGCAAACAGGCCGTCCTGTCATCGCAGACGCTGATCGAATCCGAATCCGACCTCAAGATGCTGCGCAAGCTGGTCAAAAACGGCCGCTTCAGCGTCGAAGCCAACGACATGGGCGCCGTGCGCCTGCTGGCTGAAAACAAGCTGCCGTTCGTCGCCGGCCCGACGCTGAACGTCTTCAACAGCGAAACCCTGCGCATCCTGGCCGAACAGGGCGCCACGCGCTGGGTCATGCCGCCCGAAACCGGCGGCGCGATGCTCGCGCGCCTGCAGGCCGAACGCCCGGCGGGCCTGGAAACCGAAATCTTCGCCCATGGCCGGCTGCCGCTGGCGTATTCGGCGCGCTGCTTCACGGCGCGCCGTTTCAACCTGCAGAAGGACACCTGTGAATTCCGCTGCATCGAGTTCCCCGACGGCATGGCGCTGGCGACGCGCGAAGGCGAACCCTTCCTGACCCTCAACGGCACCCAGACCCAATCGGCAAAAGTTTATAATCTGCTGCTTGAACTGCCCGCGTTGCAGGCCCAGCAGGTCGAAGTACTGCGCATCAGCCCGCAGAGCCAGGACACGGCCACGATCATCGACCTGTTCCGCCGCTGCTGCGATGGCGCACTGGCGCCGCGCGCCGCCTGGGACGCCGCCAAACCGCACATCGCCACCGAGCCGTGCAACGGTTTCTGGCATGGTCGGCCGGGCCTGGAACAAGTCATGCCTGCCAGCGCTTAACACCGAGGACACCCCATGCAACTGCCCGATTTCACCCTGCCGCAACCCTTCGCCAAACTCGGCCAGAAGCTCCCGCAGTTGCCGCCGACGTTAGTCCTCACTTCCGCACTGAACCTGGCTCTTGGAAGGCTCTTGCCGCGCGAGCCGCTCGAACCCGTGATCGGCAAACGCCTGCAGATCCGTGTCCGCGACGCCGGCATGGCGTTGCGTTTCACCTACACCGGGCGCGCCTTTCATCCGAGTTTCGACACCCGCACGCCGGACCTGACGATCTCGGCGCGCACGCGCGACTTCCTCGCCCTGCTGGCGCGCGAGGAAGACGCCGACACGCTGTTTTTCAGCCGTCGCCTGCTCATGGAAGGCGATACCGAGCTCGGCCTGCTGGTCAAGAACACGCTCGACGCCATTGAGCTGCCGCAGCTGGATCTGCGCCAACTGGCTCCCGCCCAGGTGCTGCGCCAGCTGGTGCAGAAGCTCGGCATTGCGCCGGGGCGCAACAGAAAAGTCGACCACTTCCGCGCCTGACCGCCGCGCGACCAGCGGTTGCCACCTCGCCTCCGCAACATGACCGATCTCGACCGCCAGCGCACCGCGACAGCGGTGCATACCCCGCTGCCGTTGTATCTCGCCGCGGCGTATACGCTGCTGGTGGTCTACGCCAGCCTGCATCCGTTCAGCGACTGGCGCAGCACGGGCGAATCACCTGGCGTTTTCCTGTTCGCGCCCTGGCCGCGCTACTGGACCGCATTCGACCTCGCCACGAACCTGCTCGCCTATCTGCCGCTGGGTTTCCTCTGGGTGCCGGCGCTGCAGCCGCGGCTCGGTCGGTGCACGGCCATGGTGCTGGCCGCCGTCTGCGGTTGCGGGCTCAGCCTGGCGCTCGAAACCATCCAGAACTATCTGCCCAGCCGGATTCCTTCCAATGTCGATCTGGTCTGCAACAGTCTGGGCGCCCTGTGCGGGGCCCTGGCCGGCGCGAGCTGGGGTGCAGCCCTGCTTGAGGGCGGCCGGCTGCTGAGGCTGCGCGTGCGGCTCATCGGTGGCGGCGCCATGGCCGCGGTCGTACTGGGCTTGCTGGGCCTGTGGCTGCTGGCGCTGGTCAAGCGGGAAATCG
>JBPOIN010000007.1:0-3728 GCA_052034445.1 Pseudomonadota bacterium
TGGAAGGGTGTAGTCACCATAAAGAAACTATTTCCCGCAATTCCTGCTATTTATATCTCCGCCCCTCTCTCCGTGCTTGAGCAGAGACTGCGCAATCGTGATGCCGATAAGGATGAACACTACTTCAGGGAGCGCATGGACTATACTCGCGAATGGCTCAACCACCTCGATATCTATGACTACCAAGTCGAAAATGAAGAAGGCAATCTCTCGAAAACCATTGAGCAAGTGGCTCGCATCATCAAGGAGCGAACCAACGCCTAACACTCCCCTCGCCCCGTTTGTCCGAGGCTTTTTGAAGCGTGTCCTAAATAGTGTTGCCAAGCACAACCTTTGGCAGCAAGATGATTCATTTATTGTGGCAGTTTCTGGCGGGCCAGACAGCCTGTGCCTCCTTGATGTCTTGTATCTGCTCTCTTTGAAATTTGGCTTTTCTCTCCACGTCGCTCACGTCAACTACCGTCTTCGCGGTAAGGACTCAGACCTCGATGAGGCCCTTGTCCGGGAGCGAGCCACTCTCTACGGCCTCTCCCTCACGGTCCTTCATCCAAGAATCACTCATTCTGCCAACCTCGAAGAGAGGCTCCGCGATATCCGCTATCGGTTTTTTGAAAAAGTACGCCTGGCCAAAAAGGCTACCCTCATCGCCGTGGCCCACCATGAGGATGATCAGGCTGAAACCTTGCTCCTTCGGCTCCTCCGTGGTTCTGGTAGCCTCGGCCTCTCTGCTATGCGACCCAAACATGGAGTGATAGTACGCCCCCTCCTTGAGCAAAGTCGTGAGGATATCCTTCATTACCTCGATGTGCGTGGTCTTTCCTATCGAACTGATCAGAGTAACAGTGACCGAGCATTCCTTCGCAATCGTATTCGCCATGAACTCCTCCCTCTCCTCAAGCGGGACTATCAGCCTCGCATCGTTCCGATTCTTAGAGAGACCGCCACTCGGTTGGCGACTGATTTTGCTCATTTAGGCGAGTCACCGACGCTCTCCCCGAGTGAGAAGACTGGCCTCCTTTCGGTCCGGGCTCTCCTCACCCTCTCTGATACCCCCCTCCAAGGAAAGCTCCGCCACTTGCTCCGGCCCTACTGTGGCAATCGCTTTCCATCACAGGGAGTCATCAACGAGGTCCTGAAACTCCTCAAAAGCACCAAAAACAAGCCTCAAATCTTTGTGACAAAAGGGTTGAAGATAGAGCGAAAAGGTGATAGAGTGAGACTGCTCCGACAGGGAGCTTAACCCCCAATTTTATATTTTTGGTATGGAAAAAATGTTCAAGAACCTCTCGACCCTCATCCTCCTGTTTCTCCTTATTTCAGGCATCGTGATCCTCTATCAGTCTCCGGAGGCCAAGCCAGCAGCTGTTTCACTCTCCGAACTCGTGACTGAGATCAATCAGGACCAGGTCAAAGAAATTACGGTCAAAAATAATGATCTCGCCATAGAATTGAAAGATGGTAAGAAACAGGTAGCCAGCAAGGAGTCTGAAAGTTCTCTCTCGGAGACCTTCACCAACTACGGCATCGACAAAGAGAAACTGAAGAGTGTCACGCTCAATATCACCGAAGATTCTGGCTTTGGTTTTTGGTTGACCGCCCTCCTTCCCTTTCTCCTTCCCTTTATTCTCATCTCGGCCTTCATCTGGTTCATGATGCGTCAGGCTCAACGGGGCAATTCGCAGGCCCTCTCTTTTGGTATGAGTCGAGCTCGTATGCTTGATCCCAAAGACAAGAAGAAGCGCATCATGTTTGCCGATGTCGCTGGTGCCACTGAGGCCAAGACCGAACTCGAAGAAGTCGTGGAATTCTTGAAGCACCCCAAGAAGTTTCTCAATATGGGTGCCAAGATTCCCAAAGGCGTCCTCCTCCTCGGCCCTCCCGGAACTGGCAAAACGCTTATGGCCAAGGCCGTCGCTGGTGAAGCTGGTGTCCCCTTCTTCAATATCAGTGGTTCTGAATTTGTTGAGATGTTTGTCGGCGTTGGCGCGAGTCGTGTCCGCGACCTCTTCAAACAAGCCAAGAAGAATGCTCCAGCCATTGTCTTTATCGATGAGATAGATGCTGTCGGACGTCACCGTGGTGCCGGACTCGGTGGTGGCCATGACGAACGTGAACAGACGCTCAACCAAATCCTCGTCGAGATGGATGGTTTCGAAACTGACACATCCGTCATTGTGATCGCCTCCACCAACCGCCCCGATGTCCTCGATCCGGCTCTCCTGCGCCCCGGTCGCTTCGATCGTCGAGTGACCATGGATCTCCCTGATATCAATGAACGCGAGCAGATCCTCACCATCCATACCAAGAACAAACCGATTGAAGCAACAGTGAGCATGCGCACTCTGGCCGAACGTACTCCAGGCTTTTCTGGGGCTGACCTCGCCAACTTGGTAAACGAAGCAGCTATCCTCGCCACTCGTCGCAACAAGAAGACTATCGGTATGGCCGAGCTTGCTGAGTCGGTTGAAAAGGTCATCCTTGGCCCTGAGCGTCGCAGTCGCGTCATCAATACAGAAGAAAAGAAGATTGTGGCCTACCACGAAGGTGGTCACGCTTTGGTTGGTGCCTCCCTCCCTCATGCTGATCCAATCCACAAGGTTTCCATCATTTCTCGTGGTCATGCTGGTGGGTATACTCTCTCAGTCCCAGAAGAAGACAAGAGTCTCCACTCGCACGCCTACTTCCTGGATGAGCTCGCGGTTTTCCTCGGAGGTTATGCCAGTGAAAAGCTCGTCTTTGGTGATATCACGACCGGACCCTCGAATGATCTCGAACGCGCTACCTCCATGGCTCGCAGTATGGTCACTCGCTACGGTATGAGCCGTCTCGGTGCTCGTACCTTTGGTAAGAAAGAAGAGCTCGTGTTTCTCGGTCGCGAAATGCACGAAGAGCGCAACTACTCCGAAAAGACGGCTCAAGATATCGATAGCGAAGTCACGCATTATATCGATGAGGCATTCCGTCGCGCTACGACTATCCTGACCGAGAAGCGAGCCACTCTCGACGCCATCGCTTCTGCTCTCCTCGAACGAGAAACCCTGGAAAAGGATGAGTTCGCCGCTATCGTGGCTGGCAAGACCCTAGCACCTATTCCTGCCGCCCCGACCAAGTAAAGTGGTCCTCTTATGACGTCCTTTTCTTTTGTCGATCTCCTTTCCGATAGCTGGCGCCTCTCACTGAGACGGCGCCAGCTTTGGATAGGAGGGGCTATTCTCGCTCTCCCCATCCTCGCTCAGACGTACTACCTCACTGATGTTCCTTCCCAATCAAGTGAGCTCATCTCATATATAACCACCCACTTCCGAGAGGTCTCTCTTTTTCTCATCATCACCTTTGTATGCTCGCTCATTGGTAAGTCATTATTAATTCTCCTCCTCCACCGAGCCACTTCGAAAAAAGACACTTCCTCAATTTCACGCCGCACACTGCGTCAAGCTATCGTTCGAGGCCTCTTGATTGAATTGAGCTTACTCCTCTTTATCCTCCTCGTAGGCTGTGTACTGGCTCTCCCCCTTCTCATGGCGCTCATGTCTCTCGGCACAATCCCTCCGATTCTCCACTGGCTCTCCCTTGTGGTCATACTCCCTATTTCTCTTGTGGTATTTATTCTACGGGAATTCATCTTTTTTTACTTCCTCCTTACTCCAGGTATCCGGTTCAAATCAGCCCTCGAGGCGAGCGTAGCACTTTTTCAAAGAAACACATCCCTCTCAGTACAATTCTTTCTC
>JBPOIN010000072.1:0-18061 GCA_052034445.1 Pseudomonadota bacterium
GAGTCCGAAAACCCAGGGCCGGGCGGCGGATGTCCAGGACATCATGCGCAGTAGCAATATTTCCTGGCCGATGCTGACCAATCCGGTCAGCAAGGCGAAAGCGGCAGCCAGTGGCCAGGTCAGACGACCGCCGGTTGCTTCGCTGACGAGTGTGTTATTTCGTGCCGGCGATTGTTGCCAGCCCTGGGAGGCCAGATAGACTAGTATCGCAGTAACGCCGTTCAGCAGGGCGGCCACCCAGGTGGAGCCTGTCAGACCGACGAAGGGAAACACTGTCGTGGCTGCAAGGATGGCTGCGCTTGCCGATCCCAGTGCGTTCAAGGCATACAGGTGACCGACATTTTCATGCACCGTCGGAACCTTTTCTTTCAGCGTTTCAACGAGCAACGGCAGGGTCATGCCCATGAGGATGGTCGGGGTTGCCAGGGCGGCAGCCGCTGCAGAAACCACCACAAGCGGATCGATGCTGGCGCCCACAAGGCTGCCGATCCATTCCAGCCAGCTCATCGAAAAAACGCCGAAGAGTCCGATGGCTGCCTCGATTGCGCAAAACAGCATGACGCCCTGGCGGCCGGAAATTCGTTGCGCCAGTTTTTCTCCCAACAGTGCCCCACACCCCAAGCCAGCGAGGAATACCGCAACGATGACCGTGACTGACTGTCCATCCGCGCCGAGCAACCCGATCAACTTGCGTTGCCAGCTGACCTGGTAAATCAGCGCCGCCATGCCGGAAATGAAAAAAATGCCGCGGATGCCGTCGACCGAACCGAGCAGCTGGCAACGTTCGGCGGCATTCATTGCTGCCAGCGTGGTCAGGGCTCGGCCGGCAAGTAGCAGGCAGCCGAATAGCAAACCGGTTGCCGGATGAAATGGCAGCAGCACGCTGATTGTTGCCGCAATCAGGGGCACCGCCAGATTGCGGCGGCGGCAAAACATCCGCGGCATCGACTGACACAAAACATGATCCGTCAAATTGCTGGCGAATGCGCCGAGCAGGGCAAAGAAAAGGGTGGTCGGCAGATTCAGCAGCGGATCGCGCAGAAACCCTTCCCATTCGTTGGGCAGGTGGAAGAACCAGGCGGCGATGAGCACCATGCTGGCCCACAACATGTTTGGCAGCAGTGCGGGATTTTTGGAACGATGGTTTTGGTCTTGAATTTGATGGGCTGGCATGCTCGGAATCTTGGTGGCTTATGCACGAAAAGAGGCACTTTAACTGATCTTGAATGGCGGTTGTGGCCAGGACTAATGCGGCGGTGAGTCGCGCGAGTCCGGTGTCGATGCCTGATCACTCGTAGCGCAGGGCTTCGATCGGCAGCAGGCGCGAAGCCTTGCGCGCCGGATAGAAGCCGAAGAAGACGCCGACGCAGGCCGCGAAGCCCACCGCGAGCAGGATCGACAGCAGCGATAGTTCGGTGCGCCAGCCGGCGAGTTCGCCGATCAGATAGGCGCCGCCGACACCGAGCAGGATGCCGATCAGGCCGCCGATCAGCGACAGCGTCACGGCTTCGACAAGGAATTGCGTGAGAATGTCCTTGCCGCGCGCGCCGACGGCCATGCGCAGACCGATTTCGCGTGTGCGTTCGGTGACCGAGACCAGCATGATGTTCATGATGCCGATGCCGCCGACCAGCAGCGAGACCGAGGCCACGGCGGCGAGCAGCAGTGCGAGTACTTTCGACGAGGCTTCCTGGGCTTCGAGAAGTTCGGAAATATTGCGCACGAAAAAATCGTCTTCCTGGCCATTTTGCAGGCGATGGCGTTGGCGCAATAGTTCGCGGATCCGCTGTTCACCTTCCTTCATGTTCGCGTCGGTGCGGATCTTGATCATGATCGAGCCGATGTTGCGCGATTTGGCCTGTGTCGCACCCAGCACGCGTTTCCGGGCGGTGCTGATCGGCATCAGAACCACATCGTCCTGATCCTGCCCCATCATGTTTTGCCCCTTGCGATCGAGAACGCCGATGACGGTCAGCGGCACCTTGCGGATGCGGATTACCTGATCGATCGGACTGCTGTCGCCGAACAGATTCTTCGCCACAGTCTGACCGATCAACACGACCTTGGCGGCGCTGTTCATGTCGGCGGCTTCGAAGCGGCGCCCTTCGATCACTGCCCATTCGCGCACTTCGAGATAGTCGGGACTCGTGCCGTAGAAGGTCGTTGACCAGTTGGCGTTGCCGAACACCGCCTGACCACTACCGCGCAGTGTGGGGGCGGCGCCATGGACTTCGTCGATTTCGCGCCCCAGTGCGTAGGCGTCGTCTTCCGTGAGGGTTTGCTGGGAGCCCGAGCCGCCGCGCGCGCCGCCCGAGAGGGCGGAACCCGACATGACCATGATGATGTTCGAGCCGAGGCTGCGAATCTGTTCCTCGACACGCGCCTGGGCACCCTGGCCGACGGCGATCATGATGATGACGGCCGCCACGCCGATGATGATGCCGAGCATGGTGAGTGCGGAGCGCATCTTGTTGATGCGCAATGCGTTGAGTGCGACGCGCAGCGTGGCGAGAAAGTTCATGGCCGGGCCGCTCCCGCAGGGGGATGGCCGGCTTCGGCAAGCACGGCAGCGGCATCGAGTGGCGCGTTGATGCGGTCTTCCTGCAGCGCGCCATCGCGAAAGGTGATGATGCGCCCCGCAAAGCTGGCGATGTCATGTTCGTGCGTCACGACCACGATGGTGATTCCCTGGCGATTCAGTGACTGCAGCAAGGCCATGATCTCGATGCTGGTGTGCGAGTCAAGCGCACCGGTTGGCTCGTCGGCGAGCACCAGCATCGGGTCATTGACGAGGGCGCGCGCGATGGCGACGCGCTGCTGCTGGCCACCCGAGAGTTGTGCCGGGTGATGATGCATGCGTTCGGCCAGACCGACCTGCGCCAGGCGTTGTTCGGCGCGCGTCCTGTGTTCGGTTGCGCTGGCGCCGCTGTACAGCAGCGGCAGCGCGACATTGTCGAGGGCGCTGGTGCGTGCTAGCAGGTTGAAGTGCTGGAACACGAAACCGAGCTTGCGATTGCGGATCAGGGCGAGTTCGTCGGCCGGGAGCCGCGAGATTTCCTGATTGTCGAGCCAGTATTCACCCGAAGTCGGGTGGTCGAGGCAGCCGAGCAGGTTCATGAAGGTCGATTTACCGGAGCCGGAAGGCCCCATGACCGCGACGAATTCGCCCGCGCCGATGGTGATCGAAACGCCCCGCAGCGCGGCGACGACGTTCGCGCCCATGCGGTACTCCTTGACCAGCGCAACGGTGCGGATCAATGCAGGATTCATGTCAGTCCGGATTCCGGCCCAAGGCCGGGTCAAGGGAAGCGCGGGCCGGCGGGGGCGGCGGATTTTGCGGCGCTGGACAGGCTGGCGCCCGCAATTACCTCGACGCCTTCGACCAGTTCCGGGGTGCTGCCAGGCAGCAATTCCGTCATGCTGCCATCGGTGAGCCCCGTTTTGACGCTCAGGCTTTTGGGCTTGCCGGCAGTATCGAGCATCCAGAGCTTGCCATTCTGGCCGGCAGCGCCACTACCGGCGGTTTTGGCCGAAGCGCCCGGTGTCGGATTCTTGTCGCCGCTGCCGGCAGGGCGGAAGCGCAGCGCGGCATTGGCGACCTTGAGTACGCGCTCCTTGTGGGCTACGGTGATGCGTACATTGGCTGTCATGCCGGGCAGCAGCATCAGTTCGGGATTGGCGGCCGAGATGATGACGGTATACGAGACGACATTCGAGGCAATCTGCGCCGCCTTGCGGATCTGCATCACGCTGCCGTTGAAGGTCTGTCCCGTGAAGGCATCCACCGTGAAGCTGGCTTTTTGTCCGACACTGATACGGCCGATGTCGGCTTCGTCGATGGCGGTTTCCACCTGCATGTCGCTGAGATTTCTGGCAATGATGAACAGTTCGGGAGCCTGCAGGCTCGCCGCAACGGTTTGCCCCGTGTCGACGCTGCGTTTGACGACGATGCCATCGACCGGCGAGCGGATCGCCGTGCGTTCGAGATCGACCCTGGCTTGCGCGAGTTGCGATTCGCGCTGGCGCAGGCCGGCCTGGCTGTTGTGCAGCTGGGCTTCGGAGACCTGCAGATCGGCCTTGGCCAGATCGAAGGTTGTCTGCGCCTTGTCGCGCTCCGCCGTGGAAATGAATTTCTTGTCGAGCAGTTGCTGCTTGCGGTCAAGATCGCGTCGCGCGTCGTCGAGGGTGGCCTGGGCGCGCGCGACCTGTGCCCGTTGCACGGCGATCGCCGCGCGGCTGGCGTCGAGGTCGGCCTCGGCCTGGCTCACGCGCAACTTGAAGGTTTCCGGGTCGAGGCGCGCGATCAGCTGGCCGGCTTTGACGGGGGAGTTGAAGTCGACGAGGATTTCCTTGATCTGCCCGGAGACTTGCGAGCCGACCTGCACCGAGACCACCGGATTCAGCGTTCCCGTGGCGGCAACGACGGCGATCAGCGGTCCGCTTTCGATCTTGGCGAACTTGTAGCGCGGTTGTTCCTGGCTCGAACTTGAATACCAGTAGGCCACTGCGCCAATGCCAGCCAATGCAATCAGCGAAACAATGAACAGCTTGCTGCGGAAGAAGGATGGTTTCATGCCGTCGATTTTATTGGAACCCCTCGGGCAGGGGTGTAAGGATTTGTGAAATCCTGTACTTACTGAATGCTGGTTTCATCGGTGCGCGAGTCGCCACGGCTGTCGTTCCAGGTGATGCTGATTTTGTCGCCGGATCTGGCGCCGCGCACCTTGAAGCCGAACACCGGATTGCGCGCCACCGAGAATCCGGTTTGGGCTTCGACGACCGGTTTGCCGTTGAGCAGTACGCTGAAGCTGCGGATGAAGTGCGGCGGGATATCGGAACCCGGATAGGGCGTGGTCATCGGATGCGTCATGAGAACGCGGATTTCGGCGACATCGCCCTTCATCTGCGCCTGGATCTTCATCGGTGTAGTGACCCTGGCGCTCTTGCGCGGCGCTTCGGACGATGAGCCGCAACCGCCGACATTGACACGGATCTCCTTCTGCGCACTGAGGGTTTTTCCACCGCTGCGCGCCAGTGCCCGAACTTGCGTGGTTTCAGCGAGCTTGAGGCGCAGCGAGACCTCGGGCAGGGCGCCGTTGCTGAACTCGAAGTAGGCCGCCAGCGGGAAGTTGTTGTTTTCGGCGAGGATGGCAATGGCGCCGGTGGTGAAATTCGCCGCGGCTGGTGCGCTGACTTCGACCGGCACCAGCGCGCCATTTTCGGCATCGTCAAGTCCCTTGATTTGCAGTTCGCGGCTGGCGCTGCTTGGGCCCATCTGCAGGGCCTTGATGGCGCCCGCCACATCACTGGCGTCGAAGGCCGCCTGGTTCCAGTCCGCGGCCAGCAGTGGGCTGGCGAGCAGCAGGCTCAGGAGCAGGGCGCAGATTTTTTCGGACATGGGTTTCTCCATCAGAGTTTTCAGAGGGGCTGGCGCAGGGCCAGCAAGGCCGCGCCCTTGAGGCCGAGTTCGCCATCCAGCACGATGCGCACCGGCATGCGCGCCATCAAGGCGGCATGTTCGCCCTTGGCGTTGAAGGCGGCAAGAAAGCCGCCTGCGCGCAAGGTGGCCAGCATATGGGCGGCCATGCCGCCAGCAACATACACGCCGCCGCGCGGCAGTAAGGTGAGCGCCAGATCGCCAGCCACGGCGCCATAGATCGCGCAAAACAGTGCGACGGCCTGTTGGGCGGTGCTGCCCGGCTGGCTACGCGCCTGCCATGTGATGGCCGCCGCCGGATCGTCCTGGTCGGCAGGCAAGTCGGTTTGGATTGTGCCGCCGAGAAATTCGTGTATCGCCACCAGTCCGCCGCCCGAGAGCAGATGCTCGTTGGCCACCCGGCCATGACGCGCCTGCAGGAACGCCCAGAGTGCGGCCTGTTGCGGCGTGGTGGGGGCGAAACCGGCATGGCCGCCTTCGCCGGGCAGAATGCGGTAGCCTGGCGTTGGGGGTTCCTGCCTGATCAAGGTGGCGACGCCGAGCCCGGTGCCGGCGCCAAGCACCAAGCGGACATCCGCTTCGCCGGCTGCGAGAGGTGCGCCGGCCTGGAGCTCGACGATGTCCTGTGTTGCCAGGGCTTCGATGCCGGCCGCCGCAGCAGCAAAATCATTCACCAGCCGCAACGGGCCAATGCCGTGTGTTGCTGCGAGTGCCGGTGCATCGATCTGCCAGGGCAGATTGGTCAGCCGCGCGCGTTGTCCGGCGGCATCGACAGGTCCGGCCAGGGCCAGACAGCCGCCGGCAATGTCGGCTGGCCGGATGGCGTTGGCTTGTGCCGCGGCAAGAAACTCCGCCAGTATGGCGGCGAAGTCCGGGAAATCGGCGCAGGCATAGCGGCGGATCAGGCGCAGATCGAGGTTCGCCGCGCTCTGCCCGGGCGGAGCGCTGGCGACCAGCGCCAGTAACACTTTCGTACCGCCAAGGTCGCCGCACAGACGCATGGCCGGTGATTGCCTAGACGGCGACGGGTGCCGGGATGTGGGCTTGCGGCTGGTAATCGAGCAGTGTGAAGTCCTCGAAGCGGAACGCCAGCAGGTCGCGCACCGCCGGGTTCAGTTGCATGCGCGGCAGCGGGCCGGGTGTGCGCGCAAGCTGCAGGCGCGCCTGATCGAGGTGGTTGGTGTACAGATGCGCATCGCCGAGTGTATGGACGAAGTCGCCGACCTCGTAATCGCAGACCTGGGCAATCATGTGGGTGAGCAGCGCGTAGGAGGCGATGTTGAACGGTACGCCGAGGAAGATGTCGGCGCTGCGCTGGTACAGCTGGCAGCTCAAGCGGCGTTTTTGTCCGGGCTGACGGGCCGGGGCGACATAGAACTGGAACAGCGCGTGACAGGGCGGCAGCTTCATTTGCGGCACGTCGCCGGGGTTCCAGGCCGAGATGATGTGGCGGCGCGAGTCGGGATTGTTCCTGAGACCATCGATGAGCTGCGCGATCTGGTCGATCTCGCGGCCGTCGGCGGTCTGCCAGCGGCGCCATTGCTTGCCATACACCGGGCCGAGATCGCCGTTGGCGTCGGCCCAGTCATCCCAGATCGAGACGCCGTTGTCCTTGAGGTACTGGATGTTGGTGTCGCCCTGCAGGAACCACAGCAGCTCATGGATGATCGAGCGCAGGTGCAGTTTCTTGGTGGTCAGCAGCGGGAAGCCCTGAGCGAGGTCGAAGCGCATCTGCCAGCCGAATACCGAGCGCGTACCGGTGCCCGTGCGATCGCTTTTTTCGTGGCCGTGTTCGAGGACATGGCGCATCAGTTCGAGATAGGGAGTCATTTTCTGGGGCGGCGTCAGGGCGCGGGGAAAGTTCGGCCGGGAGATCGGTGGTTTTGCGTTGCTATAATCGACCGCCATTTTAAATGATTGGGGATGCTTGAATATGCCCCAGGCCAAACTTGAGTTTTTGGCCGTACCGCTGCACGGGCGGTTGGGCTATGCTCGCATACCAGGTTGTCAGCGAAATGGCAGCGTAGCGTCAGGGAGCAGTGCATGAGAATGTCTCAAAGGGGGAGCCGCTCGATGCTAGGTCTTTTTTCTGCAAAGTCAAAACATCCCTTGGCCGATGCCAAGGAACTGCGCCAGGTGCTTGAGCAGATTGCCGCGCACGAGCCGCAGGCCGCGCTCGACGAGACGCTGGCCTGGCTGGAATCGTTGAGCACGGCCGATGACATCAAACTCGATCAGTTGCTGGATTTGATCCTGCGCCTCGACGAGGCTGCGCTGCCGCAGGCGCGACGCCTCGGTCGTGAGTATGTAATGGCGCAGAACCTCAATCGTGCGCAGGAATTCCGTCTGTGGAATTGCAATTTCAGTTACTGGAGGCAATTGGCGCAGGCCTATGAACACTGTCTGCAGCGCCATGCCTCGGGCGAGAAGGGGGCCGGCAGCATCAATGCCGCGCTTGGGCAGCTTTATGCGCGTCTGGTCCATGCCTATGCGGCTTGCCTCAAATGGAATCAGTTGCGCTATGGCCCGCAAAACGGCGATCTGTGGTTGGGCCTCGGGCGCGTTTATCTGGCGGCTGTTGCGGCTAGCCTCGAACGGAAACCCGTCACTTTGTATGCTGCCGGCAGCGAAACCAGCATCGAGCAGGAATACCTCAAGACGCTGGTGCTGCATGCTTCGTCGCTGGATAAATTGCGCCCGCTCGAAGTCGAACTGGCGGACCGGCTGATTCCCTATTTGTTGGCAACCTTCACGTTCGGTGCGGAGGTGAGGCCCGAAAATATCTATTGGGCCGATGCCGCAAAACCGTTGCCGCCTACGCGCCTTGCGAAGTTGCCCGAGACGAGCAAGACCTTGCGTTTCATCGCCGTCGGCAATACTGTCGCAGTCCTGGGGCAGATGCGTGCGCGCATCGAGAGTTCTGGTCAGGTGCCGGTCGAGCTGAATCTCGGCGGTCAGTACCCTGCGCCGGTTGTCATGGCGGTGGTTGCGCATCTGATGCGCTACTGGATGCCGACGCCGCCGACGCGGAACCATTCGCGCCATCGTGTGAGTTCGCAGCTCAAGGTGATCCACGGTCTGAGCCGGATTCATGCCAGTCTGAGCGATGAGTTGTGCGCATTGACCGAAACGCTCGAATCGTGGACGGTCGATGATGTCAGCATGGGTGGGATGGGTGCCCAAGTACAATTGGGTCAGCAGGGCGCCAATGACTGGGTGCGCGTCGGTGCGCTGATCGCCGTGCAGCCCGAAGGCGGTGATAACTGGCTGATTGCCGTGGTGCGCCGGTTCAGCCGCGATTCGGAGCGCCAGGGATCGGTCGGCATCGAAACGCTGAGCAAGTCGCCGTGCGCCATCCTCGCCGATTGCAGCGGCTTGCCGACTGAAGTGATTTTGCTCGATCCGCTGGCGGCAACCGCCGGACCGCAATCCGTGCGTGTCGTACTGTCGAATGCTGCTTTTGATGAGGGGTTTCCCCTCTCTTTTGCGCATCAGGGGAGATCGTTGCGTCTGCATGCGCAGGAATCCATCGAGCGCGGCATCGACTTTGCGGTGGCAAGCTATCGGGTTGAATGAGTTGCGTGATTCTGAAATCCGCCGTGGTTGGCCACGGGCATACGATTTGGCGTGAAACAGCTCATTTGGAGCTGGGTTGAAATGACGAGCGTAGCGAGCGGATCAGTCGCCGCCGCTAGAGGTGCGTATTGAGGGGATGGGGTTTGCGCTTATTTCATGAGTGGTGGGTGATATCTGCGACCATACGCGCACGCCACGATGATGCATGGCTTGAAACCTGGATGTCTACGGACTCCCTTTCCCTCCCTGAATTCGACTGCTAAACAATGTTTTTCCAATCGCCATCCGGTTTCTCCGTGAGCCGTTTGGGTTGTTCTTTTGTGCATGGTCAATGTGCATTAATGCGGCGCGATTGTGCGATGATGGAATCGAAATCCAAACTTATGTTGGTTATGATGATCAGCTGTTTTTGGTGCTCAGGGCGTATTGAGCAATGACCACGCTTTAACTGCATCACTTCTCGCCTTGGATTGATTGAACAAGGCTGAATTCAGTCTCCGGAGAAATCAGGGGGCCATGTGCTCAAGAGGCAATGGAGCCCCTGTTTTCGTGTGGGTTGCCTTGGCGATCAGTACTTGAATCCTCAGGTTGGATTGGTTTCCCTGAATTTTGATGGTGTGTGCCCCGTCTGTTGCAGCACTTCGCCACAGCGATGTTGGTCCTTGGCCAAACTTGGAAATGATGAATGATTGTTGGTCAACGGCTGAAAGACTGAGGAGACGAAAATGATGAGTCAGTATCGGATAGCGTTTTTGTCTTTGCTGACGGCATTGCTCCTCATGGGGAGCAATGCATGGGCGGGCGGGAGTCTGTCGGTGTTCCCGAATGTATCGGTCGGTGCAGACGACACAGTCAGCGTCAATGGTTGCTGGCATACGTGGCCGAGTACCGTGAAACTTAGCTGGTCGGGGTCGGCGTGTCCCGCGGGTTCTGTCCAGCGTCTGGCAATTTTGTGCGGTGGCATTGAAATCAATCAGGATGTCGCCATGACCGCGCCGGGAACTTGTAATTTCGTCCTGGACAATGTTTCTTGTGCCGACTGGTTTTGCGGCGGGAATCAGAGCTATTCGCTGACGGTCATCAAGGCGCAGACCATTACCGTGTCGGGTGAGCCGGCGACAGCGAGTTTTGGCAGTATTTTCTACCCATCGGCAATTTCGACTTCGGGACTGCCGGTGAGTATCTCGGCTTCGGGCGGTTGCAGTGGAAGCGGGGTGAGCACCGATGCTTCGACGGTGGCGATTACGATGATTCCGGGCCGCTTCGATGCCTGCAAACTGCATTATCACGTCAATGCGAATGCCATTTATGCCGCGAAGTCAAAAACCACGTTCATCAACCAGGCAAGCTACGACGGGCTTTATTCTTCAATCAAATTGAACTGGAAAAAGATCGGCGATAGTAATTGTGGCGTTTTGCCTGAGGGTTTAAGCGCATGTGCGCTTACGGAGGACAAATCAAAACTTTGGCTGGGGAAATACCGCAGTGGTGATAACTGGGGCGTCGGTCTGGTGTGGGGCGGGTCCAACCACATGTTCGGAAATACAGACGATCCGCAGGATATCTGGTCGTTAAAGAAGCTGGATGACGGTGCGTACCAGATTGCCAGCAGCAAGCATCGGAGTTGTTTGGTTGCGCAGAACGATTTGACTTACACCTATTTGGCGCGTACGACATGCAATGCGGCGGATCCCAATCAGCATTGGCTGATCACCCAGGAAGATATCACCGGGTCGTCCGGCGGCGTAACGTTGCTTTCTCCCCGTGGCTATGCGCGTCATGTTCCTGCCTGGGAGTCGCAGGAGATCTATGTTGGCACCCGAGGCGTGTGGCCGTTCGATGATCATACCTGGCGCAGCATTTTCTTCATCGGTGGCAACTATATGTCGCTACCGAATCATGTTCGCTTCGAATTCAATTCGACGGCCCTGACTTGTCAGGCGCCGACGATTGGCATCAAGGTGTGCGCAAGTGCGCCCGGCAACGTTGGAGATACCAATGTGGCCTGTACGCCATATACGGCGAACCCCGTGACGCTGACGCCCAACTCTGATAAGGGGACCTGGGCGCCGACTTCGGTGACGACCTCCGGCGGTGTGGGGAGCGCAGTCTTGACCACCGGCGCAACAGGGAATACGACGTTCAGTTTCAGTTATTCCAGCCCTTCGTTTCTGCTGACGAACCCGGCGTTGGAGTGTTACGACATAGCGACCAACAAGGTGGTGGATTGCGCAGCGGCGCAAATACGGTTTGATTCGTGCAATTTCGATGCCGTCGAGTCCGGGAGTAGTTCCAAGTTTGGCGATCATTTATTCACCAAACTGGCTGGAAAGGCCTTTACCTTTGATGTCCTGGTTGGTTCCAGTGAGCAGTTGGCTACGACGTACAGCAGCGCTGCTGTGAATGTCCAGCTGTACAACGCAACCTCTGGCGCGGTGGTGCAGGATATCGGCACGTACGCCTTTCCGGCTGGAACTGGTCGGCTGACGATTCCGGCGAGTAGTTGGATCATGGCTTCGACCGCGATTGCCAATGCCAGAATCCGTATGCGCGACGCCAGCGTTTCGGCCACGACCTGTGATGCCGCCAATGTCTGCAGCCTGTCGAATGACCGCTTTACCGTGCGGCCGCAGCTCTTTACCCTGGCCTCGAATCAAACGACTGCGCTGAGAGCGGGTTCCGGTACGTTTGCGCTCACGGCGACGGGTGTGGCGGGTTACTCAGGAACGCCGATGCTGGATAGCTCTAAATTGTCCGGTCTGCGCGCGGACGGGGCGACTTTGGCCACGTTTACCGGTAGTCTTGGCGCCACCTTTCCTGCGGCTGACGCAACCACAGGCATTGCCACCATTGCCTCGGAAACCTACAGCGAGGCCGGGCGCTTCCAGCTTGATGTTGGTGGCGTAAATGACAAACAGTTTGCTGATGCGTCGGCGGATATCGCCAACTCCGATTGCACGAAGGATTTCAGCAATACACTGACAAACGGGAAATATGGTTGCTATATCCAGAACACCAGCGCCCTGGTGTCTCCCGGTCGTTTTTTTCCCGATCACTTTACGGTGACCGCGACTCCGGCCTGTAATCCCGCGGCGGCAGGTGGGAGGTTTACTTATTCCGGGCAGCCGTTTGCCGCGTTCTCCGTGACGGCTATGAATGGTTTGGCCATGCCGACCACAACCAGGAATTACAACGGCACCGATGGATTGTCGAATGCGGTGTTTCTCGATGTGAATCCATCGAATGTGGGCGGATTTCCTGCTGTCGTTACGCCGCATGCTCTGACGATTTCGCAAGCCAGCTTCGTGACAGGTGTGGCCAGCCCCGGCAACAACGCATTTACTTTTGCCACGCCGGCTACGGCGCCTACCAGCCTGACATTTTCTGCTGTCGAAAACGGCGGGGATGGTGTTGCCTCGACAGTGAATCCGACGGTGGCTATCTGGAGTGGCCGGGTGCGGATGCTGCCAGTGTCCGGATCGAATTTGCTCGATTTGCCGGTGACCATGCGGCTCGAAAGATACGAATCCGCAGCGCTGCAGTGGCAGCCGAATGCGGCCGATCAATGCACTTCGGTCACCATCGGGCCCTTGATCTATTCTTCATTGCCAGCGGGAGCGACCTGTGTGCTGGACACGGGAAATCCCGGCGCCAGTGGGCAGGGATGCAGTGTGCCCCCTGTCGTACCTGCGGCGCGTCAGTTCAACCCAACCCCCGGGGTGGCAACACTTCCAGCGACGCCTTCCAGTAGTTTCAACCTGTGGTTGCGGGCGCCCGGCATCGCCAACTCCGGCACGGTCAGCGTGACCCCCGCAGTTCCTGCTTGGCTCGGGGCGCCGAACGTCATTGTGACCTTCGGCAATGCGAAGCCGACCCCGGTGATTTATCGGCGCGAGAACTATTGATGATGCGTGCCGGGTTCAAATCGATTCGTGTCTGCAAGGGATGGGAAAGACGCGCCTTCGGCGCCATGTTGCCGACAAGCGCGCGTGGATTCACCATGATTGAACTGGTTACCGTGATTGTCATTGTTGGCGTGCTGGCGGTGATTGTCATGCCGCGCTTGAATAGCAATCTGTTTGCCAGCCGCGGCTTTCACGATGAGGTCAAGTCGCTGCTACAGCATGCGCGGCGCTCGGCCATTGCCAGCAGGCGCTACCAATGTGTGGATGTCACGAATGGCGGAACGGTTGTTGCGTTGACGCGCGATACGCGCGATCCCGATGCATTAGCAAACGTGGCGTGTGCTGAAGAAATTGCTCTGCCGGCCAGAGGAACAGGCTGCGCGAATTCGAATCAGGTTTGTGCGCCGCGCGGGGTGGCGCTGGGGGGGGCGACCAGCGTGGTGTTCGATCCGTTGGGTCGTTTGGTCGCGGCTACCGCTCCCAAGGTGGTGGCGGCCGCAGCGGCCACGTTCACCCTGGACGACGAGACAAATATTACGGTGCAGCCTGAAACGGGTTATGTCCAATGAAGAAGGCAAATCGCGGCGCCGCAGCAGGGGTGCAAGGTTTCTCGCTGATTGAGTTGATAGTGTTCATCATCGTTGTTGGCACGGCATTGGTCGGGATTCTGGGCGCGCAGAAAATCTCTGTCGGCGGCAGCAGTGATCCGTTAGTACGCAAGCAGGCGCTGACCGTGGCGGAAATGATGCTCGATCAAATTCTGGCCAAGGATTTTCAGAACGATCCGGCAGACCCCGCCAATGCCAGTGCGACGCTTGGGTGTACACCGACAACAGCGAATACTTGTCGCGTCAATACGCCCGACGATCTGCCGAACTATAACGACGTTGATGATTACAACGGCTGGGATCAGAGCAATGTCTATCAGCAGGACGGCGCCATTAACGCGCAACTTGCAGACACCTTTCGCGTCAGAGTGACGGTCACCCCAGCGATGCTGAACGGTAGGGCCGTGAAAAGAATCCTGGTTACCGTGCTGGGGGATTTTGGGCCTGTCGAGCTGGTGGGGCATCGTGCGAACTACTGATTTTTGGTTGCCGGAGCGTGGCCGTTCTCTGTGCCGGAAGCGCCCGAGTCTGGGTTTTACACTGGTCGAGTTGGTGCTGACGATTGTGATCCTGGGTATCCTGGTGACGATTGCCAGTGTTTTTATTCGTACCTCATTGAATAGTTATCTCGATACCGAACGTCGCGCCGAAATGACGGATGGCGCCGATACCACCTTGCGACGCATCGATCGCGATGTGCAGAAGGCGCTTCCCAATAGTTTGCGTGGGCCAGATCCGGCGTCGGATTCTTGCATGGAGTTCATTCCCATTCTGGGTGGCGGACGTTATCGCACGGCTACAACGGCCTTGGGTGGAGGCGATACGCTCGATTTTTCGGCGCCCGATATCAGTTTTGACTATCTTGCCGGGGCGATCCCTGTGCCAAGCATGGCCGGGAGCCGCATCGCGATCTGGAACATGGGGCGCCGGGGGCCGGCCGATGCCGATGCCTATCAGGGCGGGAATACGGCAATCATCGCCAGTGCAACTGCGGCGACGGTCACGTTGAATACGGCGACGAACTTTCCACGCGAATCGCCGGGCAAACATTTTTTTGTGATTCCGGGGGCGTCATCGGTGTATTCCTGTGCGGGCGGGGCCGCAGGTCGCTTGATTCTCACCACGCGGGCAATTCCCGCCGCACAGATGGCGGCCTGTCCGTCTGCTGGTGGAACCGTGTTGCTGGACAATGTCGATTGCACTAGCAGCCGCTTTGTCTATGATGCGGCCTCTCTGTCGAATCATGGCTTGCTGGCGATGACACTGGTGGTGTTCGATCCGGCGTCCGGGGAGCGTGTGCGACTTTATCGTGAGGTACGTGTCAATAATGTTCCTTAAACACGCTTTTCAGTGCGCTTGCCACCATTCCGGGCGCCAGGGTTCAGCCAATCGGCAGCGCGGCTTTGCAATCATCTCGGCGTTGTTCATTCTGGTGGCGCTGGCGATGTTGAGCCGCTTTATTGTTCAACTGTCGACGATGCAACAAATCGGATCAGTGCTGGATTTGAAAGGCGCCCAGGCGTATCAGGCTGCAGCCGCCGGGATTGAAGTCGGGCTGGCTGGGGCAAGCGCGGGTGTCTGTCCTGGCAGCAACAGTTTCGCGGTGGATAGCATGATGGTGACGGTGACGTGTGCGAGTACGCCGGCAGCAGAGGCCGGCGTTGCTTCAACGCTGTATGTATTGAGATCCACGGCTTGCAGCTCGGCAGCGATGTGCCCAGGAGATGCCAGGGATCCTAATTATGTCGAGCGTCGGCTGACAGTGAATGCCGAGTTTTGACCAGCCACTTCCGGCTCAAGCGGCAGGCTTACGTAGCGCCGACTTGGGGCGGAAGGCCTTGACGACGTTGTCGTTGGTCTCGATGTACGGGCCGCCGATCAGATCGATACAGTAGGGCACGGCGGCGAAAATGCCCGTCACGACGGGCTTGCCCTCGGCGTTCTTGACCCCTTCGAGGGTTTCCTTGATCGATTTGGGTTGCCCCGGTAGATTCAGGATCAGCGCTTTGCCGCGGATCGCGCCGACCTGGCGCGAGAGGATGGCGGTCGGCACGAAGTTCAGGCTGATGCGGCGCATTTCCTCGCCGAAGCCTGGCATGACCTTGTCCGCCACGGCCAGCGTGGCTTCAGGGGTTACGTCACGCGGTGCCGGGCCGGTGCCGCCGGTGGTGAGCACCAGATGGCAGCCGGTGCTATCGCAAAGCTCGATCAGGGTTTTCTCGATGGCGGCTTGTTCGTCGGGGATCAGCCGGGTTTCCATGCGCCAAGGCGTGCTCAGGGCGCTCGCAAACCACTCGCGCAGCGCCGGGATGCCCTGATCTTCATACACACCGCTCGACGCGCGGTCGGAAATCGACACCAGGCCGATGATGAGTTGATCGTCAGTCATGCGGCGAGTCCTTTTGATCCTCAAGCTCTTTCAGGAAACGGAAAATCTCACGGAAGCTGCGTGGCGGCTTGCCCTGCTCCTGCTCCTTCAGCGCATTGCGGCGCAATTGGCGCAGCTGCTGCAGATCCGCCTGCGGGTAAGCGTGGGCGATTTCGGCGATGACGGCAGCCTCGTCCTCAAGCAGGCGCAGGCGCTGGCGTTCCAGACGATGCATGCGCTCGTTGGCGGCAGCCGAAACGCCGGCGATTTCGTCGAGCGCCCGCTGGATCGGTTCGGCATCCACTGTGCGCATGAGCTTGCCGATGTACTGCAGCTGGCGGCGTCTGGCTTCGTGCTGCTTGATGCGTTTGGCATCAGCGACGGCGCTGCGCAGGTTGTCGGGCATTTCGATGCGCGCGAGGCGTTCGGCCGATAACTCGACGAGGGCGGCGCCGAGATCCTGCAGGGCGGTCGAATCGCGCTTCATCTGTGATTTGCTGGGGCGCGTGTAGCCGTTTTCATCGGCAACGACTGCGGGCGCAACGTCGGCATCTGTGTGCCGGTTGGGTTTTTTCAGGGTATCCACGGGTATCATTATAGCTTCGCCACGACCACACTCCCATTTCTCCCATGTCGGCATCCGAATTCAGCTATTCCCAGGATACGTTGCGCCAGCTCGCCGCAGACGTTTTGAAAACCGCCCGGACGCTTGGCGCAAGCGCCTGTGAAGTCGATGTTTCCGAGGCTTTCGGCCAGTCCGTGACGGTGCGCAAGAACGCCGTCGAGACCATCGAATACAACCGCGACAAAGGCATCGGCGTGAGCGTTTTCATCGGCCAGAAGAGCGGTCATGCCAGCACTTCGGATTTTTCCGCGCCGGCCCTGCGTGCGACGGTGGAGGCTGCGCTGGCGATTGCTCAATTCACGGCCCCCGATCCTTGCGCCGGCTTGCCCGATGCGGCTTTGCTGGCCAAACGGCCGATGGATCTCGATTTGTATCACCCCTGGCAGATCGATGTCGAGACCGCCATCGACATCGCCCGGCGCTGCGAGCAGGCGGCATTTGCCGTGAGTCCGCAGGTGAAAAACTCGGAAGGCGCCAGCGTGTCGATGCAGCAGTCGCAGTTCATTTCGGCCAACAGCCTGGGCTTCATGGATGGTTATCCGACCTCGCGTCATTACCTGTCCTGTGCCGTGATCGCCGGCAAGGGCGCGGCGATGCAGCGTGACGACTGGTATTCCTCGGGGCGCAATCCGGCCAAACTTGCCGCGCCCGAGGCGATTGGCGATTACGCCGCGCGCCGTGCCCTGTCGCGCCTCGGCGCGCGCCGCGTCAAGACCTGCCAGGCGCCGGTGCTGTTCGAAGCGCCGCTGGCGGCCGGGCTGATCGGCAGCTTCGTGCAGGCCGTGAGCGGCGGCGCGCTGTATCGCAAATCCACATTTCTGCTCGACACACTGGGCAAGCGGATATTCCCCAAACATGTGCAGATTAGCGAACGCCCGCATCTGTCCGGCGCCCAGGCCAGCAGCCCGTTCGACAACGATGGCGTGGCGACGCACGATCGCGAGGTGGTGGTCGATGGCGTGCTGCAAGGCTATTTCCTGTCGACCTACTCGGCGCGCAAGCTCGGCATGCAGACCACCGGCAATGCCGGGGGCTCGCATAACCTGCTGGTCAAGCCGGGGCGTCACGATCTTGAGGGCTTGCTGCGCAAGATGGGCACCGGCCTGCTGGTGACCGAATTGCTCGGCCAGGGCGTGAACTATGTGACCGGCGATTATTCGCGCGGCGCCGCCGGTTACTGGGTCGAGAATGGCGTGATCGCCTATCCGGTGCAGGAGATCACGATTGCCGGCAATCTGCGCGACATGTTCCGCAACATCGTGGCGGTCGGCAACGATGTGCTGGTGCGTGGCTCGAAACAGGTCGGCTCGATCCTCGTCGAGCGCATGACGATCGCCGGCAGCTGAGTGCTGCGCTGCTCGGCTGTACGGCTGTACGGCTGTGTTGCCGGAACCTTTCTCTCTTTCGGCGCCTCGCTTATGACAACCCGACTCTGTGTGGTGCGCCACGGCGAAACGGACTGGAACATCCAGCGTCGCATCCAGGGCCAGCTTGATGTGCCGCTGAATGCGCACGGCCGCAGCCAGGCGGCGGCCTTGGCGC
>JBPOIN010000016.1:0-4822 GCA_052034445.1 Pseudomonadota bacterium
GCCAATTCGAGCAAGTCCTTGTCGCCGGTAATCAGGTAGTTTGCCGCGCAGGTTGCTTGCGCCGCCAGCAGGGTTCCCGGCACCGGTACATTGTTGCGGCAGGTGCCGCATGCGGGCGAGACGCCGGAGGGATGGAAGGGAATTGCTCGCTATGCGAATCCAATTTTGCATGCCAAAATCTTTGCCAGGTTTCTTCCAGCCCTTGCTGCACGGGCATGTTCTGCGAGAAATTTCAATGGCGTCAATTTTCTCGCTGCCGTCGTCAATTCCCCCAAGGCTCAGCGGGAATTTGCTTGCAAACCAATAATTCCAAATGACTTGGCGCAGGTTTTCTGGTATGCGCCGCGTCTTCACGCTCCCGCCTCATTTCATGAGCACGAACGGGAAATCCCGGATCGAGTCGGGGCGGATCATGTTGGCGTGCTGTTCGCCTTCGGTGAGTTTCTTGACGCGTTCGGCGACCCAGAGGTTGAGTTCGTTGAGCGAGATTGCGCCGTCGTGGTTGAAGTCGGCGCGGCCGCCGAGGCCTTCGACGAGTGCTTTGGTGAAGGCGCCGTTGTTCCACTCGGCGCTTTCCTGCGAGGTTTCGCGTCCGGTTGATGAGGCGAACACCACGACGCCGTTTTCGGCGCTGGTGAGTTCATTGACCAGGCGGTTGATGTCGCCGTTCATGCCGACGGAAAGGTTGCGCTGCTTGGCCGCGCCGAGCACGTTGCCGGCGTGGCAGGTGTCGAGAAAGGCCAGCACCTTGGAGGGCAGCGCCTGCAGGGTTTCGCTGATGTCGCTGTTGGCGATGGCGGTGCTGCGCAGGCGCGCGGGGTCGGTGTTGACGGGGACGAAGTAGTAGCGGTTGGCGTTGTCGTTGACGCCATGCCCGGCCATGAACAGCACGGCGAGGTCGTTGGCGGTGACTTGCTTGCGCAGCCAGTCGAGGCCGTCGATCACGGCTTCGCGCGTGGCGGCGGCGTCTTCGAGCAGGCGCACGTCGACTTCGCGATACAGCTTGCCGCGCTGGCGTTTGAGTTCGGCGGCGAAGTCGCGCGCGTCCTTGGCCGGGAAATCCAGCGCGGGGATTTTCTCGTGCCGGTAGGCGCCGACGCCGATCACGAGCGCATATAGCTTGGGCTTGAGTTGCGGATTGTCGGGCGTCGCGGTGTGCGTGGACGTCGGGTTCAGGCGCTCGTTGAGGCGTGTTTTGGCGGGCTCGCCGACGGCGCCGGCGCTTTCGGCGATCAGGCCGATCTCGGCCTCGCCGGGCGGCAGCGGTACTTCGATGCGCTGCACGCTGTCTTCGATCTTGCGCGCGTCTCCCGGGCGCTGGGTGGCGAATTCCTGCACCACGCCGACCGGGCGGCCGTTGATGAGGGCGCGCACGCGTTGCACGGGTTCGCCGGATGGGTTGCGCAGCTTGTAGTCGATCTGCGCGCGCGGACCGCCGGCGGAGAGCAGTTCGCGCACTGCGAGGATCGAGACTTGCGCTGGCAGTTGCGTCTGCATTCGGCGCCGGATCTCGGCGAGGCGCGCGGCGTGCTGGTCGGCAGATAAACCCTCCTGCGGGCTGGTCGCCGGGCGCAAGGCAGCGCTGATTTCGTCGGCGTTGTGGAACAGTTCGCGGAAGCGGCCGGCATGGTAGAAATCCGCGCTCTGTTGGCGGTTACGGTTCAGATGCCAGCCGACGAGGCTTTCGCCCTCGGGGGAGGCGTCGTAGAAACCCTCGGGCGTCCATGCCGCCCAGCTCCGGCCGTTGCGGCTGGTGAAGATCGACAGGACTTTGACGCCGTCGGCGACGCGCAGCCAGCGGATGACCCCGGCTTCGTCCTGCGCCAGCACCAGGCCGGCGTCCTGGGCAATGTTGATGGCCAGCGTGCGCCCCTGGGTGCGGTTCTCCCAGACGCGGCGACACTGCGCATCGTAGAAAATCACGCCGCTGTCGGTGCCGAGTGCGAATCCCTGGCCGTTCTTCAGCAGTGCGAGGTTTTGCGCCACGGTCTCGCCAAGGTCCAGCGTCTGATCGGCGCACTGGATTTGTCGGCTGAGTTGCCAGCGGGTGACTTGCGGCGCGCCCGCGGTGATCGGCGCCTGCAGTGCATCGTGTTCCTTGAACTCGTTCCAGGGCGTGAGCGTGCGTTTCGCATGTGAGAACACATAGCGCTGCTGGCCGGCGTTGTCGTCGCTGTAGGCGACGTTGAGGCCGTCGGCCGAGACCCACAATGCGCCGGGGCGGTTGTCCGAGGCGACGGTGGATTTTTCAATGAGCAGGGTGTGCTGGTCGTTCGCATCGAGTGTGCCGACGCTGCCCTCCGAGGTGGCGTAGAACAGACGCCCGTCGCGGTGCGTTTGCAGGGCCAGCAGGTCGAGCTGGCCGACCTCGAAGCGCTGCGCCTTGCCGCGTCCGGCGTGTGGCCACTTGAACAGGTGGTTTTCCTTGGTCGTCGCGTCAACGCGGCGACCAGCGGCATACAGGAACAGGCCGCCGGGCGACCAGGTGGGCTGGAGATCGCCGTAGTGGTCAGCGTCGGCGGGCAGCTCGACGCTGTATTGTTGGGTGAGGTCGTCGGTGGACAGCACCTCGATGCGCGCACGGTCATCGTAGCTCAGCGCCAGACTGCGGCCATCGGGCGCCAGTGCGGCGCGGTAGAACTGCGCGTCGTGCGGGGCTTCGTGAATGCGGGCGAGCTGCTGATTGTCGAACGCCAGCAGCGTGTTGCGGCAGGCGGCGAACAGGCGCTGGCGGGCGTCGAACTCGGCCCATTCGCAGGGCGAGTCGGTGGTGACTTCCCTGAGCAGGGCCAGGCTCTCGGCGTCGTAGATGCGCAGGCCGCTGACGCCGGCGCTGCGCTGCGCGCCGAGTTCGGGGATGCTTTCGGCGCCGTAGGCCACCGCGAGCTGCTTGCCGTTCGGTGCGTAGGCCAGGTGGTGGATGCGCCCGGGCACATCGTCGAGCGTCCTGAGCAGGCTGCGTTGCGCGACATCGAAGAAATACAGCGTGAAGGTGGCCTGTTTGAGCGTGGCGGGACGGTGTGCGAAGAACGATAGCCCACCGGCCGCCAGGATTTTCCCGTCCGGGGAAAAGGCCAGTGCATGCGTGGTGCCGAGCCCGTGCGAACCCGTGGGCACACGCAAGGTGTCGATCAGGCGGCCGCTCGACTGTTCCCAGAGGCGAATGGTGCGATCCACCGAGGCTGTCGCCAGCAGGCCGGCGCGCGGCGCCAGCGCCAGTGCATGGATGCTGCGGATATGTGCCTGGGTGTCGATGCGCAGGATCGGTTCGGCGGGAATCGTCGAGTAGGTCGCCAGCGCGCTCTGGATCAGCGCTTCGCGCTCGGCCGGCGGCCGGTGGATGACGCTGGCCGTCGCCTTCAGCGGCTCGGCGGCGCCGGAAGGCGTGGCGGGTTGGACGGGCAGCAACTGGCAACCTGCCAGCGTTGTGAGTCCGGCGGCAAGCCACAGGAGTTTCAGGATTTTTTGCATCATGGGCGCATGCGTGTTCAATAGAAATCGTTTTCGCGCTGGTGACGGATGGCCAGAATCGTCACGGTCGTCGAGTTTTCGATCTCGAACAGCGCGACATAACCAGCCGATCCGAATGAAATCACGAGTTCGCGCAGGAAGGGGTTTGCGCGATCGGCCTTGCGGCAGGTGAAGGGGAAATCCTGCAGGAAATCGACCGCCTTGACGATGGCGTCGCGCGCGCGCCGCGCCGTCGGTAGATCCTTGGCGAGCAGAAAACCATACAGCCTGCGCAGGTCGTCGCGAGCCGCTTTGGTATAGCGAACCCGATAGATCACGAGTGGCTGCTGGGCTGCTTGCCGATCGCAGTTTCTGCCGCATTCAGCATCTCGTCGAGCTCGGCGCGAATCTGGTCGGCGGAAAAATACTCGCCGCTTTGTTGCGCTTCCGTGCGCGCCATGAGGCCGCGTTGGATGAACGCCTGTTGTAAGCGGCGCTGATCGATGCCAATACGCAGGGATTGTTCGACAAAGCTCGACAGGGATTCATCGGCGTCCAGCACGCTTTCGGCAGCCTGACGCAGCTCGGGAGAGACGCGCAGCGAGGGGATGGTGGCGGTTTTCATGATTGGGCGTTTGCGTTGCAATTGCATCGCAGTATGGCAGAGGCGAATGAGGGCTGCAACCGCTCCGTGTCGGCGAGAGCAGCGGCAAATCACCGATAGTCTTTTCGGACGATGCGTTTGGGGCATGCGCGGCGACAATGCATGGCTGTATTTTGAGGAGCCCGGAAGGGGATAAAAACGTGAGCGATAAAGAACACCTCGAACAATTCCGTCAGGAAGTGCGGGAATGGCTGGAAGCCAATTGCCCGCCCGAGATGCGCACCCCGACACCCGAAGGCGGCATTGTCTGGGTCGGCAGCAAGATCCAGTTCGACTCCGAACCGCAGCGTCTGTGGTACGAGCGCATGCGCGACAAGCGCTGGTTCGCCCCCACCTGGCCGGTCGAATACGGCGGCGGCGGCCTCTCCAAGGACGAAGCGCGCATTCTCGAGCGCGAACTGTCGAAAATGAAATGCCGCATGCCGATGGTCAATCTCGGCATCTGGATGATCGGCCCGATCATTCTCGAATTCGGCACCGAAGAGCAGAAGCGCCAGCACAGTCCCAAGATGTGTTCGGGCGAGGCCAGCTGGTGCCAGGGCTTCTCCGAGCCCAACGCAGGCTCCGACCTCGCCAGCCTGAAGATGCGCGCCGACGTCGATGGCGACGACTTCGTGCTGAACGGTTCGAAGATCTGGACCTCCTACGCGCAGAAATCCGACTGGATGTACTGCCTGATCCGTACCGACAACGATCCGGCCAAGGACA
>JBPOIN010000100.1:0-4033 GCA_052034445.1 Pseudomonadota bacterium
GGATTCTGCGGTATTTTTCAAGGTCTTGGGCTTCAGACCCTTAATGGATTCTTTGCGTCGGGATATCACAATGATTAAACGAGCCTTGGTGACAGCGATTGCCATGATGTCGGGAAGCCTGTGTCAGCCGGTTCTGGCGCAGGGCCAGCAGGTTGTCGACCATTTCCAGATCACGCGTTTTCAGGTCGAAGGCAACACTTTGTTGCAACCAGCCACCGTGGAACAACTCGTGGCGCCCTATACGGGCAAGAAACGCGTATATGGCGATGTGCAAAAGGCGCTCGAGGCGCTCGAAGCAGCGTATCGCGCCGCGGGCTATGGCACCGTGCAGGTGTATGTGCCGGAGCAGGAGCTCACTCAGGGCGTGGTGCGCCTCAAGGTGACCGAAGGCGTGGTTGGCAAGGTTGCGATCAGCGGCAACAAGTTTGCCAGCGAACAAAACGTGCTTGCCTCGTTGCCGGCTCTGAAACCCGGACTGGCGCCGAACATGCGTCTGCTTTCGGAGAACGTGCAACTCGCCAACGAGAATCCGGCCAAGCAGGTGGAGGTGACGCTGGGCGTCAGCGAGGAAGAGGGCAAGGTCGATGCACGCGTGCAGGTGACCGACGAAGATCCGCAGCGCTTCATGGTCACGATGGAAAACGGCGGCACCAAGGCGACGGGTTTTCATCGCGTTTCGCTGGTCTATCGACATGCGAATCTGCTGGGCGGCGACGAGGCCATGACTTTGGTTTATAACACCTCGCCCGACGCACCGTCGGGGGTCAAGAGCGAGGTGTATAGCGCGGCGTTCCGTCTGCCGATGTATTCGATTGGCGACAGTCTGGATTTCACCTACACCAGCAGTCGCTCGAACATTCCGCCAACGGCGATTTTCGGCCCGACCGCGGCGCCTGGCGCATTGAGCATCAGCGGCAAGGGCGAATCCTACGGTGCGCGCTGGAATCATTATTTTCCGCGCGAGGGCGAATTCAGTCATCGTTTGGTGTTCGGCGTCGATCAGAAATATCAGGAAAACCCCTGTTCTACAGGCGTCGGTGTCGGTTGCGTGACGACCGGCATCCGCCCGTTGTCGCTGGTGTATTCCGGTCAATTGCTGCGCCCCGGGACGCTGGCTGATTTCAGTATCGGTCTGTCCACCAATCTGCCGGTCGGCAATGCCCGCGAGAGCTGGCGCTACAGTTATGCCGCGAACGGTCGGCCGACGAGCGACGATCTGACCAAAATCTATGGCAACGCAAGCTATCTGGGCGCTTTGCCCGAGGACTGGCAGATGCGCGCCGCGCTGACCATGCAGTACAGCGGCCGTCCCTTGCCGAATTCCGAACAGCTGTTCCTCGCGGGGCCAAATGCCGTGCGCGGTTTGACCATTGGTCAGGGCGTCGATACGGGGTTCGTCGTGAATCTCGAGGCCTACACGCCGGACTTCGGCGCCGCAGTCGGCCTGAATCCCGGCACGCTGCGCGCCTTGGCGTTTTATGACGCTGCGCGTGGGCGCAATAGTCCCGGCTCCGGCATGGTTGTTGATCCGACCGGGGCGGTAATCACTGACGCCACCCATGCCACAGGGGTGCATCGGAATGTCGGAGTTTCCAGCGTCGGCGCGGGCTTGCGCTATGCGCTGGCCAAGGATATCAGTCTGCGTACGGATGTCGCCTATGTCCTGAACTCGACGCCTGTCGCTCCGGGTGGAGCGAACCCGACAGACGACAAGTGGCGCACGCATTTCAGTTTCATGGCGGGGTTCTGAGGCTCCGCGGTGCAGGCGCTGTGTCGGCTTGTGACATAGTTCCTCGTTGCAGGCGTAGGTTTGGGTTTTAATGCCGCATCACGATGGCGAGCATGGCTCGTCCCGGATCAAGGCTTGAATTGAAGGATTCCTTCATGGCGATGAATAAAGTACGACTTCCCCGTTCCCGCACGCGCCTGCTGGCATTCGCCGTGGCGGCGTGTTTTGCCAATGCTGCTGCGGCGCTGCCGAGCGCACCGCAAGTGGTGGCTGGTGCGGCGACCATCAATCAGGCCGGGAATCTGCTGACTGTCAATAACGCCGCGAATACGGCGATCAACTGGCAGCAATTCTCGATCGCTGCGAACGAGAGGGTGCGCTTCAATCAGCCCTCGGCCAGCAGCTATGTCGTGAATCGCGTGCTGTCGAATGATCCGTCGGTTCTGCTCGGGCAACTCAGTTCAAATGGTGCGGTGTGGCTGATCAATCGCGCCGGTATTCTGGTCGGGCAAGGGGCGCAGATCGACGTCGCACGTTTCGTGGCCAGCACACTGAATATCAGCAACGACAACATCCTGGCCGGTAAGCTGAACTTCGAACAGACTTTGGGTGCCGGTAGCGTCATCAATCAGGGCAGCATCGCCACGCCCACCGGCGGCAGCGTGTATCTGATTGCGCCGAATGTCAGCAACGAAGGCATCATCACGACGCCGCAGGGCGAGACGATTCTCGCCGCGGGCCAGACCGTGCAGCTGCTCGACACCGCTACCCCGGGTGTCACGGTCGAGATCACCGGTGCGACGGGCAATGTCACGAACCTCGGCAGCATCGTCAGCGAAGCCGGTCGTATCGGCATGGCCGGGGTTCTGGTGCGCAACAGCGGCGCCTTGAATGCCAGCAGCGTGGTCAATGAAGGCGGGCGGATTTTCCTCAAGGCCAGCCAGGATGCCTATGTCGATCAGGCCGGCCGCATTGTCACGACGGGCGCCAAGGGCGGTAGTGTCGAAGTGCTGGGTCAGCGCGTTGCCGTCATGGATCGGGCGCAGATTGACGCTTCAGGTCAAAACGGCGGCGGCAGCATCCTGATCGGCGGCGATTACCAGGGCAGGAATGCTGCAGTACAGAATAGCACCATGGCTTATTTCGGCCCCGATGCCGTGCTCAAGGCGGATGCCATCGAGCAGGGCAAGGGCGGCAAGGTGATTCTCTGGGCCGACGACACCACGCGCGCCTATGGCAGCATCTTTGCGCGCGCTGGCCGCACGGGCGGCGACGGCGGTTTCGTCGAAACCTCGGGCAAGCGCTATCTGGATGCCAATGGTGTGCGCGTGCAGGTTGCGGCGCCATCTGGTGCTGCCGGCACCTGGCTGCTCGATCCTTCCGACCTCACGATCACGAGCAGCATGTATGGTGGCACGGACCAGTATCTGGTGGGGGCGCCGAGCGGCCCGTTCAGCGCCAGCTATGGCGCGGCGACGATCACCGATTCGACCCTGAACTACGCGCTGAGTTATGGCGGCAACGTTGCGGTCACGACATCGAGCGTCTATGGCAGTCTGGGCGACATTTCCTTCCTGCCGAATGCATATGGCGCCATGCCGAGCATCACCGCGACGGGGAATGTGGTAACGACCCTGACCCTGAATGCGGATCGCAACATCAATCTGCAAGGTACGTTCACCAATGCGGCGACCAACACGGGCGCCACGTTCGCGGTGCAATTGAATGCCGGCATGACCAATACAGCCGGAAAGATCAATGTCGGCGCGGGTCAGTCGCTGAATCTGAATGGTGGCTCCGAGGGGGTTGAGCTGCAGGTCATGAACGGCAAGGTCTGGGATAACCTTGGAACCGTTAATATGACCCAGGCCCAGATCAGACTCGACGATGGCGGAAACTTCGCCACGTTCAACAATACCAATACCGGTGTGCTGAGCATCAATTCGAATTCGGGAGGCTATCCCATATTTGGCGGTATCGGCGGCGTCGTGAATAACGCCGGCGTCATTGATGTGAATTACTACACCACGTTCGCGAGCGGGTTCAATAACGCAGCCACTGGTGTCGTGAATCTTAACGGCTGGACCCTGACGTTACGGAACGCCGGCAATATTGCCGGCGAGATCAACACCGGCGAGAATGGCTGGTTGACGATTCTGGGCGATTCCGATGGCGCCCAGTTTACCGGCACGTCGTTTAACGGTGCTGGCGTCGTGCAGTTGATGGAATACGGTGGATCGCCAACGGTGGCAAATTTCACCAATGTCGATGCGAAAGAGGTGTCGCTGTACGTCGAGTATGGCG
>JBPOIN010000220.1:0-11232 GCA_052034445.1 Pseudomonadota bacterium
TTCGACTCCGGCTCGCGCCTCCAGATACAAAAAAGGGTTACGATTCTCGTAACCCTTTTTCTTTTGCGTCATGGCTAGAACGATAGCCGTTTGATTGGCTGTTTTTCCGGCAAACCCCAGTTGCCGCGCGTGATGCTCAGGATTTTTTCCAGCGTTGCGACGAACTCCATGTGGTCTCTCCGGTTGAATTGAAATATTGTGTTTCAGTAGAAATTGCGTGATACGGAGATTTTGCCTCGGGATTGTTACGTGGCTATGACGTCTGTCTTGGTGTTGCACCAGAAGCACTCAGCCCAATCTGGTTACATTCGGGTTGACCCTGCTTGTATGTCCGCACACAATGTGCAAAACGACGTGCTATATCCCGTTTCTTGGTCTGTTGTTCGTCTGGCAGAATTGAACAAATTGCTCCAATGACTCCGAGGCGCTTACACCATGGAATTATCGGCAAAACTGAAAACAGGGGTTTCGCTGCTCGATGAGCAGAATCAGCAGTTGTTCAAGTGTCTGCAGACCCTTGAAATGGCCGTAGAGGAGCAGCGCAGCCTGTTTGCAGTCTATACACTGACGCGCCTTACGCATCAGTTTCGCAATCACTTCAGCGTTGAAGAAAAACTCATGAAGGCGCACGGCTACCCGGGGTTTGATGAGCATGTCGCCGCGCATCGCGAATTCCGTACGCAACTGCAGGAGTTTGCGCGGCAGTCAGTCAGTCAGGATGTTTCCGAGCATACGTTGGAGTTTTTGCGTGACTGGCTGACCAATCACATCACGCGGCATGACATGAAATGTGTGCCATATTTCAAACAAGCCGATTAGTATGCTGTGCCTGAAGATATCCGACACTTCAGGGACGGGGATTGGGTTGGATTGAATTCTCGGATGATTCCCGCCAATGATCCGGATTCTCGTATTTTCCTCGTTTCGCACACTTATTCTGGAATTCACGCAATTTTCAAACCTGTGCCGGGTTGAGCACAGAATATCCATATGAAATTTTCCGCGCACCCCGTCTGGCTGGTTGGCTTTCGTCCGTTTTTTGCCCTGGCCTGTCTGGCTGGCTTGAGTTTGCCTGTGTTGTGGGCGCTGATTTTTGGCAGTCGCATCATCGCGCCGTTCGACAATGCTGCGGCCAGTTTCTCGCCGATTCAATGGCATGCCCATGAGATGTTTTTTGGCTTCGGCTGGGCCGTTATCGGTGGGTTTCTGCTCACCGCGAGCAAGAACTGGGTGCAGATTCGTGGTTATCATGGCCAGGCGCTGATGTTCCTGGTGTTTGCCTGGTTGTTCGAGCGCTTGGGCATGTGGTTTCACACCGTCTGGCCGGCTTGGCTGTTTTATGCCTCGAACAATCTGTTCCTGTCGGCGATCGTTGCGATGCTGGTCTGGACACTGGTGCGGCATCGCAAGACGGATTCGTATCGCGACAATTATTTCTTCCTGCTGGTGTTGCCGTTGTTTCTGCTGGCGAAGAACCTCATGTTGATTCCGGACTACTTTTCGTTGGGCTGGAGCATGGCGCTGGGGTTGTTCCGGGTGGCTTTCCTGGTCATGCTCGAACGCACGTTGACGCCCTTCATGAAGGCGGCGTTTCAGGTCGAAATTCTGCGTAATCCGAGTCTCGATAGCCTGATCAAGATGCTCGGCGTCGTGATGGTTTTTGAAGGCCTGCTGCCACCTCCGCTTTCTGCCGGACTGGCGCTGTTGCTTGCTGTGGTGCTGCTTGGCCGTTTCGTATTCTGGAAACCCTTGATCGCGCTGCGGCGCCTGGAGATCGGCGTCATGTATCTGGGGTATTGCGGGATTGTCGCCCATTTGCTGCTGCATTTCGTTCAGCAAACCATGCCGGTCGAACTGGTGGGCAGAATCACCGTGCATGTATTCGGTCTGGGCGTCATGGGACTCATCATCCCGGCCATGTTGGTACGAATTTCCAAAGGGCACACGGGGCGCAAGGTGGAGTTCGACCGAGGCGATCGTGCCGTGCTTTGGCTCATGATCCTGGCCTTCGTGATCCGCGTGCTGGCGCCGCAGGCTGTTCCCTCGCTGTACATGCTCTGGATTGAACTTGCGGCCGCCTGCTGGTTCATATGCTTTGCAGTTCTCGGCTGGCGGTATATTCCATTTCTGCTGCAACCTAGGGTTGATGGCAAGGAGCACTAGGCGCGGATTTTCGATGTAGGCTTAGCGATGTGTCTCTCGCGACCCCGGCAGCAGATTGTCATGCCAGGACGAAATGTGGATAATTAGCGTTTCCTAATATTTCAAGTCGATCGCGAGGTATCCCTATGGCCAAGACCACCCATGAACTGGTGCTGGAGGCGAAAGCCAGCGTCACCGAAGCTGCTAGCGAACAGGTGCAGGTCCTACTCGATCAGGGCGTGACTTTGATCGACGTGCGCGAGCCGGAGGAGTTCGTGGCGGGCCATTTGCCAGGTGCGTTCAATATTCCGCGTGGCGTTCTGGAATTCAAGATTGCCAGTCTGCCGCAAGCCGCCGATATGCAAGCCCCCTTGATCCTGTATTGCCTGGGAGGCGGGCGGGCTGCACTGTCGGCAGTTCAGCTGCAAAAACTCGGCTATGCGCAGGTCGTTTGCCTGGCGGGGGGCTTCGAGGCCTGGGCGGCCGCGAAACTGCCGGTGAGCAAGCCTGCCCCCATCAATTTCGAATGAGTGCTCCACGCTGAGGTTTCGAGGGGACGGGGCGTTTTCATGTCTGAAACCAACAGTAGCGCACAACAGCGGGTATCTCTCACTCTGCCGATCGAGGGCATGCACTGCGCTGCCTGTGCGGCGCGCATTGAAACGCAGTTGAATCAACTGCCAATGCTGGTGGCCAACGTCAATTTCGCCAGCGAAAAGGCACAGGTGAGTTTTGATGCCAGTGCGGTCGATGTGGCACAGATTGTCGATGTCATCCGCAAGACCGGCTATGCCGTGCCGATTCGCATGCTCGAATTGTCAATCACGGGCATGCATTGCACTGCTTGTGCTGCGCGCATCGAGAAACTGCTTAAGCAATTGCCCGCTGTCGATGCGGTGGTGAATTTCGCTGCCGAACGTGCTTATGTGCGCTATGCGGCTGGTGTTGCCGAGGTAGCGCAGATCATCGGCGTGATCGAAGGCGCGGGCTTCAAGGCCTATGTCAGTTCAGGCGATCAGCAAGCAGAGGAAAAGCTGCGCAAGCAGACCTTGTATCGCACGGAGGTGCGGCGCTTCTGGCTCTCCGCCACAATGACCCTGCCGCTCGTCGCGCAGATGCTGTTTATGTTTGGTCAGGCGGCGCCCGATGGGGCGCATGAAATTCTGCCGCGCTGGCTGCAGTCGCTGCTGGCGACTCCCGTCCAGTTCTGGATCGGCCGGCGCTTTTACGTCGGCGCCTGGCATGCCTTGCGTGGCGGCAGCGGCAACATGGATGTGCTGGTGGCGCTGGGTACGAGCATGGCATATCTGTACAGCATCATCGTGACGCTGACTGGCCAGGCGCATGCACACGTGTATTTCGAAGCCTCGGCCACCATCATCACGCTGGTCTTGCTCGGCAAAATCATGGAGGCTCGGGCCAAGGCCAGTGCGTCGGCAGCGCTTGAGTCGCTGCTCAATTTGCAGCCGCAGAGGGCGCAGATTGAGCGGAACGGGCGGCTGGTCGAGGTTGCCGTCGGTACACTGATTCCCGGCGATATCTTCATCGTGCGGTCCGGCGATAGTGTGCCGGTCGATGGCGAAATCATCGAAGGAGAATCCACGCTTGACGAGGCCATGCTGACAGGTGAGAGCATGCCGGTCGCCAAGCGCCCGGGCGATCGGGTGTTTGTCGGAACGCTGAATGGCCCGGCCATGCTGCGTTGCCGCGCCACGGGTGTCGGTAGCCAGACCCTGCTGGCAGGCATCATTCGCATGATCGAACAGGCCCAGGGTTCGAAGGCCCCCGTGCAGCGGCTGGTCGACCGCGTTGCGGAAATTTTTGTTCCGGTGGTCTGCGGCATCGCATTGCTGACCTTTATCGGCTGGTGGGGATGGGCTGGCGATTTTAGTCAGGCGCTCGTGAATGCCGTGGCGGTCCTGGTGATTGCTTGTCCGTGTGCGCTGGGGCTGGCAACGCCGACGGCCATCATGGTCGGTACGGGGCGCGGCGCGCATGCCGGCATTTTGATTCGTGATGCCGCAGCACTCGAACGCGCCGAAAAAATCGCTTTGCTGGCGGTCGACAAGACCGGCACGCTGACTGCCGGCAAGCCCGTGGTTACTGATGTGATGACGTTAAATGCGGCCGATGAAACGACGCTGCTGCAACTCGCCGCAAGTCTTGAGCAGGGAGCCAAACACCCGCTTGCCAACGCGATTCTCGCCCATGCCCAGTCAGCCGGAATGCAGTTGTCCGTGCCGCGGAACCTGAAGGTCATTCCTGGCAAGGGCATACAGGGCGAAGTCGATGGCGTCACGTGCCTGCTGGGCGCGCCTGGCTTCCTGCTGGACCAAGGGGTGGTACTCGATCCACAGGTGCTTGAGCCTTTGCTCGGCGCGGGTAAAAGCCTCGTGGCGGTGGCGCGTGCTGGCAGGGCCATCGGTGTGCTGGGCGTGAGCGATCCTCTGCGTCCTGGCTCAGCTGCCGCGGTCGCACGTTTGCATGCGCTGGATATCGATGTCGTCATGCTGAGCGGCGATCATCATCAGACGGCTGCTGCGATTGCCCAGGCTGTCGGTATTACACGCTTCAGGGCCGAAGTGTTGCCTGGCGACAAGGCGCAGGCGCTCGCGACACTGAAGCAGGAGCTGATCCAGGCACGCAGTCAGATCTCGGGCGGCAAGCCGCTTGGCGATGTCTGTATCGGCATGGCGGGCGATGGCATCAACGATGCTCCGGCACTGGCAGCGGCCGATGTGGGCTTTGCCATGGGGGCTGGTTCGGCGGTCGCCGTGGAAACGGCCGGCGTTACCTTGATGCGCAATGATCTGCATCAGGTGGCCGATGCCATCGACTTGTCGCGCGCCACGCTCGGCAAGATTCGCCAGAATCTGTTCTTTGCCTTTATCTACAACATTCTCGGCATCCCGCTGGCAGCTTTCGGTATGCTGAATCCCGTGATTGCGGGTGCGGCGATGGCGTTGAGTTCGGTTTCTGTGGTGAGCAACTCATTGTTGTTGCGTCGCTGGCAGCCGGGCAACATAGCCCAGGGGCAGACCGACGTTGTACGCTGAGCGTCGCTTTGGCAGGCGCGAAAACCGTGCATTGGCTGCGGTGTTTCTCGGCGCCAAGGTAGAAAGAAAAAAGGACCAGGCTTGTGACCTGATCCTTTTTATTGGCGCGCCCGGAGCGATTCGAACGCCCGACCCCTTGGTTCGTAGCCAAGTACTCTATCCAGCTGAGCTACGGGCGCCAAAAACAGAAACCGAATTATATAGCTTTACTTTGTGTTTCTCAACTGTTCGGTAATGGCAGATTGAGAATTTCTGGCGGAGACGCAGGGATTCGAACCCTGGATCCGGGTTTTGCCCAGATGCGCCCTTAGCAGGGGCGTGCCTTCGACCACTCGGCCACGTCTCCGAAGAGGCCGCGATAATAACCGCATCGCGCCCTTCGGTCAAATCAAGTTGCAGCCTGATCGAGATTGAACGCCTTGTGCAGCACGCGCACCGCGAGTTCGAGGTACTTTTCGTCGACGACCACCGAGACCTTGATTTCCGAAGTCGAAATCATCTGGATGTTGATGCCGTCTTCCGCGAGCGTGCGGAACATCTTGCTGGCTATGCCCGGGTGCGAACGCATGCCAACGCCGACTGCGGAAACCTTGCAAATCTTGTTGTCGCCGGTAATGGCGCGTGCCCCGGTATGCTTTTTGACTTCTTCGAGAATCGCCAGTGCCTTGTTGTACTCGCTGCGATTGACCGTGAATGAGAAGTCGGTGCTGCCGTCATGACCGACGTTCTGGATGATCATGTCGACGTCGATGTTGGCATCGGCGATCGGGCCGAGAATCTGATAGGCGATACCCGGACGATCCGGTACGCCCAAAACGGTCAGTTTGGCTTCGTCGCGATTGAAGGCGATGCCAGAGATGATCGGTTGTTCCATAGTGTTGCCTTCCTCGAAAGTGATCAGGGTGCCGGGGCCTTCCTTGCCCAGTTCCTCCAGGCTCGATAGCACACGCAGCTTGACTTTGTATTTTCCGGCGAATTCGACCGAGCGAATTTGCAATACCTTGGAGCCGAGGCTCGCCATTTCGAGCATTTCCTCGAAGGTAATGGTGTTCAGGCGTCGCGCCTCGGGAACGATGCGCGGGTCGGTGGTGTAAACGCCATCGACATCGGTATAGATCTGGCATTCGTCGGCACTGAGGGCTGCGGCCAGCGCTACGCCCGTGGTGTCCGAACCGCCGCGGCCCAGTGTGGTGATGTTGCCGTCTTCGTCGACGCCCTGGAAGCCGGCGACGATGACCACGGTGTCGTTGTCGAGATCGGCGCGCATGGCCTGCTCATCGATGCTCAGGATGCGGGCCTTGGTGTAGGCCTGGTCGGTCAGGATTTTGACCTGTGTGCCCGTGTAACTGCGGGCCTTGAGGCCGAGTTCCTTGAGCGCCATGGCCAGCAGGCCGATCGTGACCTGTTCGCCGGTTGACACGATCACGTCGAGTTCGCGCGGGTCGGGCGTTTCTTGGATGGCCTTGGCAAGGGCGATCAATCGATTGGTTTCGCCACTCATGGCGGAAACTACGACCACCACTTGATGGCCTTCCTGTTTCCATTTCGCCACGCGCCTGGCGACGTTCATGATGCGCTCTGGTGTGCCGACGGAAGTGCCGCCGTATTTTTGAACTATGAGTGCCATTTCTTGCTCATTCATTTAAAAGAGAAATTATAGCTGATATCGCTGGCGCCTTGACTAGTACGGTAGCGGTGGGCGGCGGTTGAGGCTTGTAGCTGGCGCTGCGTTTTGGCGCGCGAGAGGGTGCGTTTTCTTCGTGGTCTTTATCGGGTCCGGCAATCTGCAGGTTACGCCGGGTTAAGTCATGCAATTACTTTTCCAACATATGCCTTGTATGTTGATCATATATTGTATATAGTTCAATCGCTATTACTAAGGTAATAGATCAAACTCCAATGTGCTAACAGCAGCCTTCTACTAAAGGAATACGACAATGAAGAACGCAGACAAAATCGACGCACGCGAAATTCGCCGCAAGATGGGCTTGAATCAACAGCAATTCTGGTCGAAGCTGGGGGTGACCCAGAGTGGTGGTTCGCGTTACGAGAGCGGCCGTAACATGCCGCGTCCGGTGCAGCAGCTGCTGCGCCTGGTGCACGTTGAAAATATCGATATCGCCAAGGTGAAGCGTGAGGATTTTGAAGTTGCCGAATACCTCAAGGCCACCGATCCGGAGCAATACAAGGCACTGAAAAAACTGGCTCGTGCTCACGCCAGCGCAAAGTCCGCGAAGAAGTAAAAACCTTTGTGGCTGCTGCTAGGGACTGACGCGAACCGTCAGTCCCAAGTTCCGCGTGCGTTCCGCCAAAATTTCCAGCCATTCATCGGGCAAGCGCGTTAATCGCGGCGCTTCTGGCTGCATCGAAGGACGTGCCAAGCCATACAGATGTACGCCGCAGAGTTGTTTCTGTGCCTGGGCAAGAATGTTGAGCCAGGCAAGGATTTCAGCTTCGTCGGGCGCCAGGCCATCAAGAGAAAAACAGCAGGTTTGCACCCAGGTCGGGCAAAGGATGCTGCATTCGCACAGGCGCCCCGCTGTACTTGGCGGGTCGAGATGAACCCCGTTGATGCGAGCGATGCCTGACTTGGTTCCCGCATCGAGTTTGAACCAGACTTCGCCGTGCATCTCGCCGAGCTTGGCAATTGCCGCGCGTACACGGGGTTGGTCGATCAGGCTGCCGTTCGTGATGACACGCAGCTTGATCCGCCCGGCCAGATCAAATTCCCGCATGACACGTTCCACAACTTCCAGCGCCTGCGGAAATTCCTGCGCGCTGGTCGGCTCGCCGTTGCCCGAAAATGCAATGTCCTCGATGCGCCGGGCTTCAACGGGGACATGTTGCGCCATGAAGTCGCCATGCACCAACTCCTGCAGCAATGTCCGCAGTTCATTTTCGAGCAGAGCCAGATCAATGGGTGGCGCACTGCCGCGCGTAAGATTCGGCACCTGACAATACACGCAGTGCCAATTGCAGGCATTGTTCGGGTTCAGGTTGATGCCGACCGATACGCCGCCGGCACGGCGCGAAACCACTGGATAGACATAAGTCATTCCGGCGCTGTCGCGGCTGTGGTCTCTGGTGCTGAGCTGCTGCGCGGGCGATGATGGGGGCTGGGCTGGGGTCACTGCGTTACTGTGCGCTGGTTGGGGTATTGTCGATTTGGGCGGATTCAGCAGCAGGATTATAATCCGCGCCAATTTGATCCCTGCGCTTTCATTCTTGCACAGGTCCGCCGCCCCTCTTGCCCCTCTTGTTTCCCCTGTCTTTCACTACGCCCGAGCATTGCATGCAAATTACCCGACGCCTTGAGTTCGATGCGGGACATCGCATTCCTGATCACCAGAGTCAGTGTCGCCATCTGCATGGTCATCGCTATGCCATCGAAGTGACCCTGGCCGGCGCCGTGATCCAGGCCAGCGGACAGCCCATGAACGGCATGGTGATGGATTTTTCCGAAGTCAAGGATCTGGCCAAGCAGCATCTCGTCGATGCTTGGGATCACGCCTTTCTAGTGTATCGCGGTGATGCGCTGGTCATGAACTTTCTGGCCGCGATGCCCGATCACAAAACCGTGGTTCTCGATGTGGTGCCGACGGCCGAGAATCTGGTGGCACTGGCATTTGCCAGGCTGGATGCGGTGTATCAGGACCGTTATGGCAACCAGCTGCGCCTCGAACGCGTGCGCCTGTATGAAACCCCGAACTGCTGGGCCGACGCGCTGCGCGAAGACACCCGCTAGATTTCAGCCTTGCCGGCACTACGCGCCGAGTTTGACGCTTGGCCGGCGCTGTCAATTCAACTCAAAGGAGCATCAATGGAATCCCAGGTAATCACTGAATGCCGTGATGGTGTGCTGCGTGTCGAGATCTGCCGCCCGGAAAAGAAGAATGCGCTGACGACGTCGATGTACGATGCCCTGGCCGACGCGCTCGAAGCCGCCGACAAGGATGCCGCAGTGCGCGTGGTGCTGATTCACGGCCAGCCCGGTGCTTTCACTGCCGGTAACGATCTCAAGGATTTTCTCGCCAATCCGCCACTTCAGGAATCGCCGACGCCGCCCGTGTTCCGCTTCCTGAATGCCTTCAGCGTGCTGTCGAAGCCATTCGTGGCGGCTGTTTCGGGCGTCGCCGTGGGCGTTGGCACCACCATGCTGTTGCACTGTGATCTCGTGTATGCCGGCGAAAGCGCCAAGTTCCAGCTGCCGTTTGTGAGCCTCGGTCTGTGCCCGGAAGCTGCATCAAGCCTTTTGCTGCCAGCGCTCGCGGGCCATGCGCGGGCCGCCGAGATGCTGCTGCTGTGCGAACCGTTTGGCGCCCAGACGGCGCGTGAAGTCGGTCTCGTGAATGCCGTGATGGCTGATGACCTGGTGCTTGAGCATGCAATGACCCAGGCGCGCAAGCTGGCCGCTCTGCCGGCGGCTTCAGTGCAACTCACCAAGAAACTCCTCAAGCGGTCGCAGGCGGCGTTGATCGCGCAGACCATGAATGAAGAAGTCCAGCATTTCCGCGCGCGTCTGGTTGCTCCGGAAGCCAAGGAGGCCTTCAACGCCTTCTTTGAAAAGCGCAAGCCGGACTTCAGCCCCTTCAACTGATTGCCGCGGATTTCATCATGCCGTTAGCCAGCATAGAATCGCTTGACCACGAAGGCCGTGGCGTCGCCCACGTCGAAGGGAAGGTCATTTTCATCGAAGGTGCCTTGCCCGGCGAACAGGTCGAGTATTCGAGCCATCGGCGCAAACCGAGTTACGAGCTCGCGCGCGCCACGCAAATCATCACACCGAGCGCACAGCGCGTGGTGCCGCGCTGCCGGCATTTCGGCGTCTGCGGCGGCTGCAGCATGCAGCACCTCGATTCGCTGTCACAGGCGGCCGCCAAGCAGCGCGTACTCGAAGATGCGCTCTGGCATCTGGGGCGCCTGCGTCCCGAGTCGCTGTTTCCCGTGATCTATGGCCCGGCCTGGGGCTATCGCTATCGCGCGCGCCTGTCGGTGCGTCTGGTAGTCAAGAAGGGCGGTGTGCTGGTCGGCTTCCACGAACGCAGCAGCAGTTATGTGGCCGACATGGACAGCTGCGAAATCCTGCCGCCGAAGATCTCGGCCATGCTGCTGCCCTTGCGCCAGCTCGTGGCGGGATTGTCGTTTCCGGATCGTCTGCCGCAGATCGAAGTGGCCATCGGCGAGCGTGAGGGTAGGCTGCAATATGCACTCGTCCTGCGCATCCTGCAGACGCTGACGCCTGCCGACGAGCAACGGCTGCGGGAATTTGCCGATCAGCATGAAATCGTCTTTTACCTGCAGTCCGGTGGCCCCGATACCGTCACGCTGTTTTACCCGCCTGCGAGTCCGGCGTTGGCGTATACGCTGCCGGAGTTCGCGATCGAGCATCGATTCGAACCAACCGATTTCACCCAGGTCAATCATGGCATCAACCGCATGCTGGTGCGCCGCGCTCTGGCGCTGCTCGATCCCCGGGCGCACGAGCGGATTGCCGACATGTTCTGCGGGCTCGGCAATTTCACGCTGCCGATCGCGCGCAGCGGTGCGCGGGTCGTTGGCGTCGAAGGCAGCAAGGCACTCGTTGAGCGCTCGCAGCAGAATGCCGCGTTCAACGGCTTGGACACCAACACCGAATTCAAGGTTGCGAATCTGTTCGATGCGACAGCGGAAACGCTGGCTAGCCTGGGCACTTTCGACAAGATGCTGATCGATCCGCCGCGCGAAGGGGCGGTTGCGCTCGCCAAGGCCATTGGTGGCCTCGCCGCGCTGAATGTCGCACCACCCGCCCGCATCGTGTACGTGTCGTGCAACCCGGCCACGCTGGCGCGCGATGCCGCCGTGCTGGTGCATGAGTGCGGCTATGTACTCAAGGGGGCAGGGATTGCCAATATGTTCCCGCAGACCTCCCATGTCGAATCGATTGCCTTGTTCGAGCGGGCTTGAGACGGTGGCTGTAAATGAAAAGGCGGCCCTGGATTCAGGGCCGCCTTTCTTATCGCATGCCTGAGCGAGGATTAGTCGCGTTCGCCCGTCA
>JBPOIN010000223.1:0-17102 GCA_052034445.1 Pseudomonadota bacterium
TTCCACAACGATAGCGTTGCAGCCCATTGGCGCGACCGTGCCGACTAACGCGTTCCGCCTTGCAATGTGGGCATATCGCCGCAGCGGCGAAGCGCCCTTCAATAATGACGACCGAGGCCGGCTGCGCATCCAGCGCCGCCAATTCCGCCGCTACAACTTTCCGCTGCACCGGCGTCAGATTTCGCAACGCCTTCGTGATTCGATTCAACTCTGGCTTCCTCATTTCCCACTCCTGGATGACTCGACGCAACTGCGCCATGACATCCAGTATCCGCTGTTGGTGACTCACTACATGAGCCACCAACACGATTTGCGAAAAGAGCCTATTTTATTCTCTTTATAATGCAAAAAACTCAACCCACAAACGATCCGGCGCCATGATGACGAATCACACAAATTTGACTTGTCCAATCTGCAGTTCTCGGGATGTTTTTTTATTTGGGTCCGTCGACTTCAATAGGCATTGCATCGCAGAAGATATCGGCTTCGAACCCTCCGGAATCAATATTGATTATTACATTTGCAAAGAATGCGATTTTCTTTATTCGCCAGAAATCTGTGCTTGGAAAAAAGCCGTTTTTGAAAGCCGGATCTATAATTCCGATTACAGTAAATATGATCCCGAATATCTAGAGAAGCGCCCCAAAGATAATTTCAAATTTCTGGCCAAACAATTTGGCGGAAATCACGAAAAAATAAGCCATCTTGATTACGGCGGTGGAAATGGCGCGCTAACAAAAATGCTAAACGAGCATGGGATCAATTCTCAGAATTTTGAGCCTTTTTCGTCAAACCCGGTTTTTCCAGCGAGCAAGTTCAACTTAATAACCGCGTTTGAAGTTTTTGAGCACGTGCCAGATCCAAATCAGATCATGGTCAATATTTCAAAGCTTCTCGACGACACGGGGATATTCATTTCCACAACCTCGGTAAGCGACGGGCACATTACTTTTGGCAAAGCGCTTGACTGGTGGTATGTCGCCCCAAGAAATGGGCATATATGCATATATTCAGAAAAGAGCCTGAAGATACTCGCCAATAGATATGGGCTTCATTTCAAAATCATGAAAAATGGCAACCAGGTTTTTTGGAAAAAAGCACCGTCGTGGTCAAAGAAATATTTCGGGCTGAGTTCAAAAAACAAACTGGTTCGCTTCGGTTACAAAATATTCTACTTTCTCAGCAGGGGCTAAGTCGCCGCAGTGCGTCGCTGCAGCTTGTTCCTTAAGCGTCGCTTGAAACGGTAACCCAGCGACAAGCGTTTAAGTTTGAAGGGCCTCTGCCGGGGCGTGATAAGCACATAGCCCTCGTCGCGGAAGTCGCGCTCGATATTGCGCTCGGGAAAAATTCGGGCGATGAAATCGATGTGGCGTTCGGCGGGCGAAAGAATCTGGTCTGCTTGGGGCATATTACCATGCTCGTAGGGACCGTCCTCGTAGATGCGCAGGTCGTCGACGACGATGATATCGTCGCAATCTGGGCGCATCTGTTTGAGCAGTTCAAGTTCGCGCTCCAGCGGCAGTTTGAGATGCAGCGGCGTGCCATCCGTGTAGCCAGTAAAATCCTTCGCCACTTCGCCCGGAAAGTGGGCATCGAGAAAGAACAGCACGCGGCTGTTGCGATCGATCCTGCCGAGATATTCGCGAAAGGCGGTTTCCGAATCGGCATTGATGATGTTGACATTGCCGAAGCGGGCAAAATTCTGGCGCGCCAGCTCAGCCGTACCAGAATGAATCTCGACCGAATAAAGCTGCGAGAAACGTCCGTTTTCGCAGGCGTGCAACAGCGAGGCCCCGGTGCCCGTGCCGGTTTCGAAAAACACCGTGCACCCACATTTCGACAGATCGTATTTTCTCAATGTACCCATATCATTCTCCTGAGTTATTTAGAACCGATAGTTGGCTGCGCGCCAGCAATTCGTCGCACGCCGCGCTGACATCAGCGACGGCGATGCCAGCGACTTCGATGGTGTCCGACGCGACAACCACGGCATATTCGACACCCCACGGATACCAACGCATATATTTTTCCGGCCGTTTCTCGAACAGCACAACGACGGGCTTGCCGAGCGCCGCCGCGACATGCACGGCGCCGCCGTCGGTGCTGATGAGCTGATCGCATTCAGCGATCGTCGCCGCCAGATCCATGAAACTCTGCGTCGGCCAGAGCAGCGCCGGAGCCGTCGCCCCCTGCGTGAGCGCCAGCAGGCCCGTGGCAGCGGCAGCCTGCTGGAATTCGTCGCTCTGCCACATATCGGGCGCACCCAGCACGACGATGCGGTAACGCTGCGCGAGCTCGATGGCCAGACGGCACCAGTTGGCGACGCTCCAGATACGCTCGGGCACGCGAGCGGAAAAGTTCAGTGCGACAACGGGCCGGCGCGCAGCGGCGGTGCCGCTGTCCAGGGCCAGATCCAGGGTAGCAAGCCGGTCGTGCAATGCATGGCGCACGGTGGAGGGAACGGTCAGTTTGAGTTTGTAATCCTGCGGCCGCACATCGCCGAGCAGATCATGGGCAACGCGGAAACCCGCCAGCGTCTCATGCTCCATGCGCCGCGTGGCGACATGCTCGGCAACGCGATCATCGAATGCCAGCTCGTCGTCGATGCAGCAGACATGTCTAGCGCCCAGTTGCCAGGCGAACTGCACGGCGCTCATGTAACGGCCGCCATTCGGAATGATCACATAGTCGAAATGGATCGCGCGCAGGCACAGCAGCAGCCGCAGCCGGTCATACAGAGTAGCGAACCAGCCGGGACGCGGGTTGCGCTCGCGTTCGCGGCTGAATATGTATTGATACACTGCATCAAGATCGGGGTTGTCATCCACCACGGGACGATTGTAGGCATGCCCCAGCACGGCCAGATAACAGTCCGGATATTTTCTGCGAATCGCCGCCATGAGCGCCGTAGTGCACAGCATGTCACCAAGATAGTCGAGGCGGATGATGAGAACGCGCGGCGATCTCTGCGCGGGCTTCAGCGACTTGCCGGATGGCGGCGGGCGCGTCACGTGGCATTCCTGCCGATGATGTGGTTCTGCGCCACGGCGTCGCCCCAGGTCTGGTCGGTCGGCACGCACAGTCGGAAAAACAGCTTGGTTCTGGCTTCATCCATTTTGAACATCCCGCGTAGCCAGCTTACCGGAGAACAGAAGACCGGTCATCCAGGCAAAGAACATCCGCTCGGCCATGTCCAACATGAAAGAGTTGAACAGGTTGCCGACCATGAAACCCAGCAGCACAGCCAGCGCGAGCTGGGCAAACGGTGCCGCCAGGCGGCGCGCGGCGCGCCATTGCACGGCATACACGGCCAGCAGGGCCAGCAGGCCCAAAACGCCCATCTGCGCGGTCAGCAACAGATACTGATTATGCGGGTTGTTGGAAGGTGCCATGGCGGTGCCACGAACCTGCGCATCGTAGGCGCTCGGAAAACCGCCGATGCCCACGCCAAACAGAGGCGCGCTACGGATGATGGCCAGCGTATTCGTATAGTAATCGAGACGCAGGCCAATCGAGGTCGGATCGCCCCTACCGGCCTGCCAGTGCGTGGCCTGCGCCGTCGCTTCATTGACGCGATCGCGGAAAATCGGCGCCGTTTCATACGCAGCACCCGCCAGCACCAGCGCCGCCAGTGCGCCCACCGCCAGACCGCGGCGGCCGAAGCGCTGATGAAACAGCGACAGCAACAACAGCCCCAGCGTCACATAGCCCGTGCGTCCGGGCACCATGAATAGCACGTTGGCGCTGGCCAGCAGCGCGAGCGCCAGCAACGGCCAGAACCAGCGCGTCTGATGCCAGTGCGCTGCCGCCAGCGCAAGAAAATAGGCGGCAAAGGCCATGAAAAAACTGTGCGTGATGCTGAGTTTGAACACCACCGGATTGATGCGTGTCGCACTACTGAACCATGCGCCGGGGTCGCTGAAGGCATCGAGCCAAATCAACGTCGAAATAAGCAGCGTAAGCAGCATGGCGGCACAAAACGCCGCGCACGCGCCAAGTTTCTCGCGCGCACTCAGTTCCAGGCTCACGAGCAGCGGCACTAGCAACAGCGAAAGGTACTTGACCAGATAGCGCCGTGTCTCGTCGCTACTGCCTTGACCATAACAGGCACCCAGCAGCATCAGGCCGCAGAAAGCCAAAAAGCCGAGCGCCACGGGCGAGGCGCGCAACGCGGCAGACTTCGCTCGCCAGTTGCCGCTGGCGAGCCAGAATAGCAGGGCGAGCGCCAGCAGCAGGCTCGTACCGGCGGGGGTCACGGGCAGCACGAACCCCATGCCGATCACGCACCAGACACAGAGTTTGCGGGCCTGCGCCGACAGCCCGGTCGACGTGGGGACGGGCGTGGATGCCGACGCGCTTACAGCCATGCGGTATTGCCAGGCTGAGACAGATCGACACCGGTCAGTGCCACATCGAGCGTTACGGTATCCGAACCCGTGCGCCCAGCGGCACGCCAGCGCGGCAGACGCGAGCCATGCAGACGCACGACGCCTGCCCGCGGATCAGCAGGCGTGGCGCCGGGCAGCGGCACGATACAGGTGGTTTGCGCACCAAGCGCATTGGCCGCCCAGTGCGAGTAACCCGAAATCGGCGTTGCCAGCAGCAGCGGGCAACAAGCCAGCGCAAACAGATCGGCCACGGGATTCACGCTCGATCGGTGATCGTCGCCCTTGTAGCCATACGGCGAAGGCGCATCAAGCGTGAATACATCGAACTGCTCATGCAGTTCGCGGAATGCGGCGGGATCGCCCGTACAGGAGAGGAAGAACGCCACATCGGGCTGGCGCGCACGGACCTGCTCCATGAGGCGCTGATACCACCACACAGGCACGGCCGGCCACTCGCGGTCGATCTCGTAGCGCTCGGCATTCGCGAGTTCGTAATCACCCTGGCGGATATGCACGCCGACCACGGGCCGCCCGGCGCGCGGGGCAAACGCGGCGCGGATTGCCGTGGCCAGATGCGGCGCCAGATGCAGCCGGGCTGCGGTTTCAAGATAGATCGGATCGAGTTTGTCGGACGGCCCGTCGAGCGAGCGCAGAATGATCTTCCGGCCGGCCAGCGTCGCAAACTGCGCCGCATCACAATCACGCACGCGCAGCGCACCCAGACGCGCGAGAATGCGCACCTTGCCGCGCCGCGTGCCCGCCACCGAGAACGAATCGAGCTCATGCCAGTCGAGAATGATCTCGTGGCCATAGGCCTTCTGAATGGCAAACGCCAGCGGCAGGGTTTCGAGGCGGTTCGAAATTCCGACGAACTCGTCGATGTAGAGTTTGGGCATAATGTCCGGCTGTGTCCGGCTTTGTCCGGCTGATAAAACGTAGCCGCACATTATAGTCGAGGGGTTTGATTGCAATTGAGCGCATCGTATTTCGCCACCCACTGCGCGCCATCCACTGCGCCACGCCGCATCCTGCTGGTCTGCACGCAACGCATCGGCGACGTGCTGCTCACCACGCCGCTGGCGCGCAGTCTCAAACAGGCCTGGCCGGATGCCCAACTCGACATGCTGGTGCTGCCCGGCACCCAGGGCGTGCTCGAAGGCAATCCTGACATTCATCAGATCATCGCCCTGCCGCAACGCGTCGGCCTGCGCGAAAAGCTGGGGCAGCTTCGCAGCCTGTGGCGCCGTTACGATCTCGCGCTGTCGCCGTTGCCGACCGACCGCGCGCGCCTGTTCTGCTGGAGCGCCGGCCGCTATCGGCTCGGCGTCTGCACAGCGCAGGACGCCAAGCGCGCCAAAGCGCTGCTGCTGAATACCTGGGCCCCGTTCGACGATCTCGACACGCATACCGTCAGCATGGGCCTGCGGCTCGCCGAACTGCTGGGCATCGCGCCCTGCCATACGGTCGTGGCGCTCTCCCTGCACGGCGCGCAAGACCAGGCACTGCAGCCGCTGCGCGCCGCACTGGGCAATCAGCCATATGCCGTACTGCACCCCTACCCGAAATTCAATTACAAGATGTGGACGCCGACTGGCTGGGTCGCGCTGGCGCGCTGGCTGCGTGCGCGCGGGCTGGCCGTCGTCCTGACGGGCGGACCGGATGCCGACGAATGCGCCTACGTCGCGGCCATCGCACGCGAAATCGCAGCGCCAGCGGCAACGCCGGGCGATCAGCCGCCCGTGCTGAACCTGGCTGGCAGCCTGTCGCTGGCCGCAACGGCCGAAATCCTGCGCACGGCAAAACTCCATGTCGGCCCCGATACCGCCGTCACACACCTCGCTGCCGCAGTGGGCATTCCGACGCTGGCCCTGTTCGGTCCTTCGAACCCCGTCAAATGGGGTCCCTGGCCCGGCGACTGGAATTCGTCCGCCAGCCCCTGGTCGCGCCGCGGCAGCGGTCGGCAGGGCAATGTGTATCTGCTGCAGGGCGAACATCCACGCGGCTGCGTTCCGTGCCTGCTCGAAGGCTGCCAGCGCCGCAGCGACAGTTACAGCGACTGTCTGCGCGAACTGACCGTCGAAACCGTCATCGCCGCAGCCAGAACCTTGCTGCCGAATTAAGAATTGCGCCAATTATTTTTCCGAAATCGCAGAATTTCCTTGACGGCATCATGACAACTAGCGTAAAAAGGAGATTGGTATTTGATTCAAAGTCACTGCGATACTGGTTCTTCCATGTGCAATCTTCGATTCAAATAGTTCCTTGGGGGGATTTCCCCAATTTTTAGTTAAGAAAGTATTCACATGGCAACTGGTACCGTTAAGTGGTTCAACGACGCAAAGGGCTTTGGCTTCATTACTCCCGATGACGGCAGCGAAGATCTGTTCGCGCACTTCTCCGCAATCAACATGAGCGGCTTCAAGTCCCTCAAAGAAGGCCAGAAGGTCAGCTTTGAAGTGACGCAAGGCGCCAAGGGCAAACAAGCCTCCAACATCCAGGCTGCCTGATCGCTCCCTGAGTTGTTAAAAAGCCCGGCATGCAAATGCCGGGCTTTTTTATTGTCTGTTTTGCCCGGTTCTCACGCTACTCGGCAAAGAAACGATAGCCGTTACGCCCAGCCACCTTGGCGGCATACATTGCCAGATCGGCCTTTTTCATGAGTTCCACGGCATCGTCGTTGCCGTTGATCGGATACACCGCGATGCCAATGCTCATCGAAACCTCGAGCGTGTGATCACCGATGCAAACCGGGACCTTGAGCGCGTTGATGATCTTGTCGGCGACCTGCGCCGCATCGTTTGGCTGCGTGATTTCGGCGAGCACGATGATGAACTCGTCGCCCCCCTGACGCGCCACCGTATCGCCCGTACGTACGCAGCCATTCAGGCGGATGGCGACCTCCTTGAGCAATTCGTCGCCGATATCGTGACCCAGCGTATCGTTGATCTTCTTGAAATTGTCGAGATCAAGAAACATGATCGCCAGCGCCCGCTGGTAGCGCCTGGCCTGCGACAGGGCGTGAGCCAGCCGGTCCAGCAGCATGCGGCGATTGGGCAGACTGGTCAGCGCATCAAAATACGCCAGCGTACGGATTTGCTCTTCCATCTGCTTGCGTTCGGTGATGTCGATGGAAACACCCAGCAAACCCCAGATGCTGGTTTTCTCGGCATCGACATAAATCGGCGTCTTGAGTTCCCAGTAGATGCGTTGCCCACCTGAATCCAGCGCGACCACGACCTCCTCATCAGTCTGCTCGCCGCGGAACACCCGGGCATCGATGTCCCGCAAGCGTTTCACCGTGTCGGGAGGGAAGAAACGCGTGTCATCGCAACCAACCAATTCTGCGGCCGAACAACCGAACAATTCCAGGGTCGGGCGGCTCGCATAGACATAGCGCGACTGCGGGTCCTTCATGTAGATATAGGCCGGCACATTATCCAGCGCCTCGCGCAGGCGCAGCGTCTCAGCCAGTGCTTCGCTGAATTTGAGCTCGGCCAGCTTGCGTTCGGTAATGTTCGTATGCGTGACAACCACACCGCCCAGACTTTCATCAATGAGCGGCGTGACGATCATACTGAACCAGCGCTGCTGTTGTGGCGAATGACAGGCGTATTCATGCCGGAAACTCGGCATTTGCCGCTCCAGCACGGCACGGATGCCAGCGTAGGCGCACTGCGCATCCAGCGCCGCGACACCCTGCGTCGCCTGACAGGCCGCCAGGTAGTTGGCGCCAATCCCTGCACCCTGGGCGGGAATTCCGGACTCTGGCGCATTTTCAAGCGCAAAGCGCTGCCAGGGTTCGTTGACCGCCAGGATCCGGCCATCGCGGTCCAGTACACAAATTTCGGCCGCCACGGAATTCAGGATGGTTTGCTTGAAGGCTTCGCTCTGCTGTCGTTCCACCTCATAGCGCTGGAGTTTCTTCTGCATCTCCAGCAAACCCGCGAGAACGCTGTTTTCCATTCCGGGTGCAACGCGGCAGGTCGTGGAAAAATCGCCGCGCCCGATTCTGACGATCTGCGCATGAACGTCGCCAACCGCAGCGCCAAGGGTTGCGCGCAACTTCAGATAAGCACGCCAGAGCATCAGGGTCGCCATCAGCGTGGTCACGATATACAGGATGCGCAGCAACAAGGCGATCTGTTGGGCTCTCCGCACGGTATCGAGCGTGCGACGATCCATGAGGACAAAAAACTCGTTGATGGGCGCCATGATCCCCGCCTTGGCCTCATGATAGTGCGCATCGTGCAGCATCTGGAGCACCCTGGCTCGGTCGGTTTGCGCCTGCGGGCCGGACTCGGCCAGTCGCATCGCCTTGAGCTCCAGGGCTGTCAAGCCATCGGACTTTGCCTTGGCATCCGCCAGCTTGCCAAACTCCTCGGCAGTGAACCCGGCCTCATGCATCAATTGCAGCAGCGGAATCGCCGCCCCGTTTTCGACCGACGACACCGGACCGTCTTTCAGCATCAGATCCCAAGATGAATACGGATAGGTCTTTGGCCGTGGCTGCTTACCGTCGCGGATGTCCAGGATGTGGTGGTAATACTGCTTGTAGCGTGGATCACCAGTCACCACATAGGTTCTGGCCATCCGGGTCAGGTCATCCGAGGATTGGCGCAATTCGTCGGCCAACTGATAGGAAATCTGACGCAGATCATTTGCGCGGTCGATCCGCTTTTCCCAATAAACATAGAGAGCAAAGGAAACCGTCAGCACACTGGCGATCAATAGCGTGCGCCAGAGCTTGCGCGACCCTCTGGGCAAGGCCCGGGCACGAAATGACAATTTCATGTTTGGATTTCCATCGAGGTTGAAACACCTGCCGGAAAGAAAAGTTCAACAGCAATGCCCGCCGCGGCCGGGATGGTCAGCCGGACAGCAAATCTGCTCCGAGCCATCAATGCAAGAACAAATACCAACGCTGTCTGATACTTCTGCGCCTTTCGCTCGACTGCCTCGCCCTGGGCGAAGTTAACTCGCTGACTCGAACTGCAAGCGGTACAGATGCGTATACATGCCGTTCATGGCCAGCAGTTCGGCATGCCGGCCCTGCTCGACGATGCGGCCGTGGTCGAGCACAACGATGCGATCGGCATGCTCGATGGTGGACAGCCGATGCGCGATCACCAGCGTAGTGCGGCCCTGGATCAGGGTTTCGAGCGCAGACTGGATCTGGCGTTCGGATTCGGAATCGAGGGCCGAGGTGGCTTCGTCGAGGATCAGGATCGGCGCGTTCTTGAGGAAGGCGCGTGCAATCGCCAGGCGCTGACGCTGGCCGCCCGAGAGCTTGACGCCATTTTCGCCGACCACGGTTTGCAAGCCCCGCGGCATCTGCTGGATGAAGGTCCAGGCATTCGCGGCCTGCGCGGCGGCGATGATCTGGCTTTCGCTGGCGCCAGCTGCCGCGCCATAGGCGATATTGGCAGCCACCGTGTCATTGAACAGCACCACGTCCTGACTCACGAGTGCGATGTTGGCGCGCAGGCTTTCTAGCGTCAACGCCTGCACGTCGTGGCCGTCGATACGGATGCAGCCGCTGGCCGTCTGGTAGAAACGCGGCAGCAATGTCGCGAGTGTGGTCTTGCCGCTGCCCGAGGAACCGACCAACGCCACGGTCTGGCCGGCCTGGATATCGAGTGCGACATCGATCAACGTCGGCCGCGTCGCCCCGACATAGCTGAAATTGACCTGTTCGAAACGGATGTCGCCACGCGCGCGCTCCAGCACCGTCGTACCGGTATCGACTTCGGCGAGTTCGTCGACCAGCGAGAAAATGCTTTCGGCCGCAGTCAGGCCGCGCTGCAGCGGCGCATTGACCTCAGTCAGGCGTTTGACGGGCGCCAGCAGCATGAGCATCGCGGTCATGAAGGAAACAAAGCCGCCGACCGTGATGTGGCTCTCGGTGGATTGCAGCATGGCGATATACACGATGGTCGCCAGCGCACTGGCCGACGCCACCTGCGTCAGTGGCACGGTGGCCGAGGCGGCCATGGATTCGCGCATCGCCGCGCGGCGGAATTCTTCGCTGACCTGCTCGAAACGTTGCGCCTCGTAGCGCTGGCCGCCGAAGATCTTGACTACCTTGTGGGCGCCGATGGTCTCTTCGAGGATATGCGAAATCTGCCCCATGGCATCATAGCCGCGCCGCGTGGCGGCGCGCAGGCGCTTGCCGAAGACGCGCACCACGCCGACGATGAGCGGCCCGACCGACAGGGCAATCAGCGTGAGCTGCCAGTTGTAGTACAGCATGAAACCCAGCAGGCCGAGGATGGTCAGGCTGTCGCGCACCAGCGCCGTCAGCACATGCGTGGCAGCACCGGTAAAGTCGGTCACGCCATAGGTCACGCGCGAAATCAGCACCCCGGTCGACTGGTCATCGTAATAACGCGTCGGCAACGACAGCAGGCGCTCGAACATCTGGCGGCGCAGATCCATGACCAGGCGGTTCGTCACCCAGGCCATGCTGTAGGAGGTGAAATAGGTCAGCAGGCCGCGCACAACGAAGATCGCCACCAGCGCCAACGGAATCAGGTACAGATCATCGCGCGAACTGGCGACGAAGCCCTTGTCGAGCAGCGGCTTCATGAGCGCCGGGAACAGCGGCTCGGTGAGGGCCGTGAGCGCCATGCCGAGAATCGCCAGCCCGAAGGCCTTGCGATACGGCCGCACATAGGAAAGCAGGCGCAGATAGATTTCGCGACTGTTGCCGCCAGGTATCGTAGTCATCGGCGCTCGCAGCGTCAGGGAGTGTGAGTGAGTCTCTTAGGGCGCAACGCGTTACACATGCCGCGCAGAATCAAAGAGAGCACTGGTTTGGGGGATTTACAAGGGGCGCGTCTCCCCTTGTTCGTAAACTTGGATTTTCCGGCCTCACGAAACGCTCCTGTTGGATACCGGCTCAAACCGGATTCGAAGATGGGCGATTATGCCAGACCAGGCGCCCGTCCTCGATCAGCGTCACACTGGCGAAGTCGAACGTCAGCGCCAGCCAGTCGTCGGTCGCCAGGCCGAGCAGTTCGGCGGCGCAGACTTTCATCACCCCGGCATGGGTGACGAGCACCGCCCGGGGCGGATTCTGCTGCTGCAAATCGGCGAGAAATCCGCCGACGCGCGCCCACAGCGCAGCAACCGCCTCGCCCTGTGGCGCAACGAAACCGAGCGGATCGGCGGCCCAGGCATCGAGTGCGGAGCGCTCGATCTGCTGCCAGGCGCGCAGCTCCCAGGCACCGAAATCCAGCTCCTGCAGGCGCGCATCGATACGCGGCGCGGCATGCAGTTGCTCGGCCAGCAGCCGGCAGCGGCTCAGCGGACTGGCGTACAACGGTGTGGCCGCCAGGTCGTCCGGCAGAAAGGCCAGCAGGCGGCGCGCGGCGGCCGCTGCGTCTTCGGCCAGCGACAGGTCGCTGCGCCCGTAGCAGACGCCCGGCGCCACGGCCGGACGCGGATGTCTCACCAGGTAAATCTGCACAACAGGCCGCAGTAGAAAGCCAGCTCGCTGAGCTGCTGCACCGCGCCCAGACAATCGCCCGTATAGCCACCGATGCGGCGCACAAAATAGCGCGCCGCGCACCAGGCCGTGAGCAGAGCCAGCAGCACCCCCATGAAAGCCGCGCTCCACGGCAACAGCACGCACGGCGCCAGGCCGAAGATGGCGGCCAGCAGCACCTCGCCCTTGCCCATGCGCTGAGCGAGCGGCTTGGATTTGGAACTCGCGTCATCACGCGCATAGTCGAGAAAGGCGATCAGCAGCGTCGAGGCAAAGCGCGACACGGCGTGCCCGGCAATCAGGGCGAACACCAGCCCGGCCGGAAACGCCGTCGCCGGGATGTCCGCCGGCGCTTCCGTATCGAAGTCGGGCTGCATGTCGGCTGACGCGCCAAGCTGCACAGGATGAAAAAAACTCACCGGAATCTCGTCCTGCAACGCGGGCAGCAAACTGCCGAGCAGATCGTCGTTGAGAATTTCCACCAGCGCATTCCATTTCGCCATCAGCAGCAGCGCCACGCCGATCGTCGCGTAGCTGCCGACGCGCGAATCCTTCATGATCGCCAACACCTGCTGCTTTTCCCAACCGCCGCCAAAACCGTCGCAGGTATCGGCGAAACCATCCTCGTGAAACGCGCCGGTGGCGAGGATGGTCGCTGCCATGCCGAACACCAGCGCCAGCGACCAGGGCAGGAACAACCCGCTCACCACCGTCACCAGCGCCCCGATCACACCGACGATGATGCCGACCAGCGGAAAATAGCGCGCCGCGTGATCCAGCTGATCCTGCGAATGGCCGACCCAGGCCGGCACCGGCAGGCGCGTGAAGAAACGCAGCGCGGCGAAGAAATATTCGAGTTGGTTTTTCACTGCGGCGTTATTCCTTGTTGCTCACGCCCGCCGATTCGAAGCTCGCCATGTCGTTCAGAAACGCCGCCGCCGCCGCGACCAGCGGATACGCCAGCGCCGCGCCCGTGCCTTCGCCAAGACGCAGGCCGAACTGCAGCAGCGGCCGCGCGGCGCCGAGCGCTTCGAGTTGCAGCACATGCCCGGCCTCTTCGGAACGATGCGAAAAAACGCAGTAGTCGAGAATCGCTGGCGCGATGCGCGCTGCCACCAGCAGCGCCGCCGTGACGATGAAGCCGTCGATCAGCAGCAGCATGCGCCGCTCGGCCGCACCGAGCATGGCGCCGGCGAGCATGGCGATTTCAAAGCCGCCGAACTGCGCCAGCACCGCCAGGGCATCGTCATGCGGCCCGGTGTACTGCGTGAGCGCCTGCGCCAGCAGCGCGCGCTTGCGCGCCAGCCCCGCATCGTCGAGGCCCGTGCCACGCCCGACGCAATGAGCGAGCGGCACGCCAGTCAGGCAATGCGTCAGCAACGAGGCGCTGGCCGTGTTGCCGATGCCCATCTCGCCGAAACCCAGCACATTGCAGCCGTGATCGGCCAGCTGGCGCGCGACGATCAGACCGTGCGCCAGCGCGGCATCGCGCTGGGCAGCGCTCATGGCCGGACCTTCAAGATAATTCTGCGTGCCAGGCGCCACCTTGGCATCGATGAGACCCGGACGCGCACCGAAATCATGATTCACGCCCGCATCGGCGACGATCAGCTGCAGCCCGGCCTGGCGCGCCAGCACATTGATCGCCGCACCACCGGCGAGAAAGTTCTCCACCATCTGCCAGGTCACATCCTGCGGGAAGGCCGAGACGCCGGCGCGCGCCGCGCCGTGGTCGCCGGCGCACACCAGCAGATGCGGATGATTCAGGCGCGGCGAGAGCGAATTCTGGATCTTGCCGAGTTGCAACGCCAGATCTTCGAGCCGGCCCAGGCTGCCGGGCGGCTTGGTCTTGTGGTCGATCTTGGCCTGCAGCGCAGCGGCGATCTCGGCTGACGGCGTGTCAATCACAACGCCATGCAAGGGCGAATCCGGCGTCAGGCTGGGGTTGGCGTACTGGGAATGCATCCGATTCTTCCTTTCAGGAAACGCGCGGCATGACCGGCTGCACAGCCAGTGCAGGCAAGCCTCGCCTTGCGGGTTCGCAAAGACGCTCAGCAGGTCTTCTGGCTTTCGGATCGACTGGCCTGTCGCGCCTTCCCGACCGGTTTTCCCCGTCAGTGGCCGGCTGCGGCGGCACATCCGGTGCGCCACAGCCCTGCGACAGTCATCCCCGATTACAGCGGCGGGCCCGCCACGGAATTGCACCGTGTTCCTGGATGCTGGAGCGGGGCGGATTATCCCGGCCGCGACACCGCAAGGCAAGTCGGCATCGGCCGCACGCGAGCACATACGCGCAAAGTCGGACAGGCTGTTACAGTAGCGGCCGAAACCCACCGCCGGAGCCACCGATGTTTGTCATCACATCCGAAACCCTGATTCAAGCCGACGCGGAGAGCGTGTATCACCTGATCACCGACCTCGAAAATTACGCCGTCTGGAACCCCTGGGTCATCGAAGCCCACGGCCAGCCGGCCGTCGGCGGCGCGCTGATTCCGGTCACCGTGAAACTCGGCGCGAAGACCATGCAGGTCAAGCACAAAATCCTCGAAATGCAACCCGGACGCCGCTTCGTCTGGTGCGACACCGGCTGGTTCACCGCTGTCGCCTGCGGCCAGCGCGCACGCACGCTAAAGCCGGTCGGCGACGCCGTTCATTACCGCGTCGAACTCAGCGTGCGCGGCCCGCTCGCCTGGCTGGCGCGCCGCCTGCACGGCAACGCGCTGAAGGCCGGACTGCAGGCGGAAACGGCAGCGCTCAAGAAACTGGCGGAAGCGAAGAATAAGTAGAGACGGCGCGCCTGGCCAATTGAAGAGTCACAAGTGACGAGGCGCAATCTGGTGGTGGCTGTTGGAAAGAATTTCGTCTCGATGAAACGGTCCCCTGAAAATTTCATGCACATACGCGCACCAGGAATTCTGCTCAGGGATGCGTCCAATCCACAATCCCCCAGTGCCAGGTTGCCAGCACGACGATGCCGAAGGCGATGCGATACCAGGCGAACGGCGTGAAGTCGTGGGTGCTGATGAAACGCAGCAGCCAGCGCACGCAGAAGAAGGCCGAGATGAAGGCGGCGATGAAGCCGACGGCGAACAGACCGAGATCGTCGAACGACAGCAGATCGCGTTCCTTGTAGAGCTGGTAGAGCGTGGCGACAATCAGGGTCGGGATGGCCAGGAAGAACGAAAATTCGGTGGCGGCGCGGCGCGACAGGCCGAACAGCAGGCCGCCGATGATGGTGGCGCCGGAGCGCGAGGTGCCGGGAATCAGCGCCAGCGCCTGGGCAAAGCCGAGCTTGAGTGCGTCGACAGCGTTGAGTTCCTCGACTTCCTGCACACGGATGCGGTGCTGGCGTTTCTCGGCCCACAGGATGATCACGCCGCCGACGATGAAGGCCAGCGCGACGGGAACAGGCTGAAACAGATAGGCCTTGATGGGCTTCTGGAACAGCAGGCCCAGCACGGCGAGCGGCAGGAAGGCAATGGCCAGATTGAGCGTGAAACGCTGCGCATCGCGGCTGTGCGGCAGACCCAGCACCACTTGGGCGATCTTGACGCGGTATTCCCACATCAGCGCGGCAATCGCACCGGACTGAATGACGATCTCGAACAGCTTGCCCTTCTCGTCATTGAAGTGCAGCAGGTCGCCGGCGAGAATCAGGTGGCCGGTGCTGGAAACCGGCAGGAATTCGGTCAGGCCCTCGACGATGCCGAGGATCAGGGCGTGCAGCAACAGCGTGATATCCATTCGGGGTCTCAGTACGGGAAAAATGGAGTAGAGTGAGTCGTTGAAATCCGGCCGCAGGCTGCAGCGGCCGGCGAGTCTAGCATATGAAAAACGACGGCAATTCGCGAAATCGGTCATGCTGAAAAAAATCCACGTCACTGATCTGCGTCTTGGCATGCATGTCCATGAGCTCTGCGGTTCCTGGATGGATCATCCGTTCTGGCGCACCAACTTCAGACTCCAGGATGCCGCCGATCTGCGCCGCATCGCCGAGAGCGGAATCAAGGATGTCTGGATCGATACCGCGAAAGGTCTGGATGTCGCCAGCGGGGAAGCGCAGACGCGTGAGCAAGTCGATGCCGACATCGCCGCCGAACTCGATACCACCGGCGCCGAACCCCTGGCGCCGCGCCCGGTCTCGCAGCACGAGGAATTGCAACGCGCGGCGAAGATTTGCGCCACGGCGAAAGCCGCGGTGTGCTCAATGTTCGAGGAAGCGCGCATGGGCAAGGCCATCGACAGCGACAAGGCTGGCGCGATGGTCACGGAAATCAGCGCCTCGGTGATGCGCAATTCGGGCGCGCTGATCAATCTCGCGCGCATCAAGACCAGCGACGACTATACCTATCTGCACTCGGTGGCCGTCTGCGCGCTGATGATCGCGCTGGCCCGCCAACTCGGCCTCAGCGAGGCCGACACCTACGAAGCCGGCATGGCCGGCCTGCTGCACGACCTCGGCAAGGCGCTGATTCCATCCGAGGTTCTCAACAAACCCGGCAAGCTCACCGACGAGGAATTTGCCATCGTCAAGCAGCATCCCGTCGCAGGCCACCGCCTGCTGGTCGAAGGCCAGAATGTTGGCGCGATTGCGCTCGACGTCTGCCTGCATCACCACGAAAAGGTCGACGGCAGCGGCTACCCGGAGCGTCTGAGCCGCGACCGGATCAGTCTGTTCGCACGCATGGGGGCGGTCTGCGACGTGTATGACGCAATCACCTCGAACCGCGCCTACAAGAGCGGCTGGGACCCGGCCGTGGCGATCCAGAAAATGACCGAATGGTGCAGCGACCACTTCGACACGCCGATCTTCCATGCCTTCGTCAAAAGTATCGGCATCTACCCGGTCGGCTCGCTGGTGCGTCTGACTTCGGGCCGGCTCGGCATCGTCACCGAACAAAGCGGCAAGTCGCTGCTTGCGCCCCTCGTCAAGGTGTTCTATTCGACCAAGGCCAAAGCCTATCTGACTCCCGAGGTTATCGATCTGTCGCAGCCCGGCCACACAGAACAGATTGTCGGCCGCGAAGAAGCCGAGCAGTGGGGATTCAAGAACCTCGAAACCTACTGGCTACCGGCCAATTAGATCCAGGCAGCGCCCAGTCGTTTGGGATTTGAGGCGTACCGGAACGCCTCACCAAGCCCGACGCTCAGCATGTCAGTCGTTCGAGTTCGCCGAGCCAGGCCAGGGCTTCGGCACGACTCGTTCCGCACATTTCAACCGAGGCCTG
>JBPOIN010000169.1:0-4215 GCA_052034445.1 Pseudomonadota bacterium
CGCGCTTTCAAGGCATCCTCCGGCCCCTGCATTTGTCTGATGCTTGTGTTTTTCGGTCTGGCGTTTTTCGCCGAAATCCCGGCTGTGATCTACGACGTGCTGCGCGGTGGTCCGTCGACCGGCATGCCGACCTGGTACGAGCTGCGGGTTTCCGCGGCCGGCTGGCTGGGCCGGCGCGGTGGTTGCGACCTGAGGGTGGCGATGAATCCGCAGACCTGGGAGCGCGACATTGCCGAGATCGAGGCCGGCGGCTATCTGCTGTACGACTCGACCAAGGAGTTGCCCGCCGCCAAATTCCGTGAGGACTTGAACGTCATCGGCATTCCGCTGACCGAGCTCTGCAACCGCGAATACACCGATGCGCGCCAGCGCCAGCTGTTCAAGAACATCATGTACGTCGGCGCACTCGCGGCGCTGCTCGATGTGGACTTCAAGGAAGTCGAGAAGCTGGTCGGCGAGCAATATCGCGGCAAGGACAAGCTCATCGGCGCCAATCTGAATGCGCTGAAGATCGGCCACGATTACGCCAGGAATAACTTCGCCTGTCCGCTCGGCCTGCGCTTCGAGCGCGCCGACATGATCGGCGACCGCATCTTCATCGACGGCAATAGCGCCAGCGGCCTCGGCGCCGTGTATGGCGGGGCGACTGTGGCGGCCTGGTATCCGATCACACCGTCCACCTCGGTCATCGAGGCTTTCTCTGGTTATTGCCGCAAGTACCGCATCGATCCCGACAGTGGCGCCAATCGTTGCGCCATCGTGCAGGCCGAGGACGAACTGGCCTCGATCGGCATGGTGATCGGCGCCGGCTGGAACGGCGCGCGCGCTTTCACGGCAACCTCCGGCCCCGGCATTTCGCTGATGCAGGAGTTTTTCGGTCTGGCGTATTTCGCCGAAATCCCGGCTGTGATCTACGACGTGCAGCGCGGTGGTCCGTCGACCGGCATGCCGACGCGCACCCAGCAGACCGATCTGCTGATCTGCGCATACGCCTCGCACGGCGACACCAAGCACGTGCTGTTGTTCCCCGAAGATCCCTATGAGTGCTTCGAACTCGGTGCGCAGGCCTTCGATATCGCCGAACGGCTGCAGACGCCGGTATTCGTGCTGCTCGATCTGGATATCGGCATGAACGAGCGCCTGTGCCAGCCCTTCGCCTGGGACGACAGCCGCCGTTACGACCGCGGCAAGGTCATGACTGCCGAAGATCTCGAATCCGGCAAGGATTTCGGCCGCTATCTCGATGTCGATGGCGACGGCATTCCGTATCGCACGATTCCCGGTACGCATCCGACGCGCGGCGCCTTCTTCACGCGCGGCACGACACGTAACCCCTACGCCAAGTACAGCGAAGCCGGCACCGATTACGTCTATAACATGGAGCGCCTGCGGCGCAAGTTCGAGACCGCCAAGCAGGTCGTGCCGGGGCCGGTGTTGCACGCCGCCAAGCAGCCCACCAAGGTCGGCGTGATCTATTACGGCTCGACCAGCCCGGCAATGCAGGAAGCCAGCGCACTGCTCGAAGCGCAGGGCATCCACGCCGACACGCTGCGCATCCGCGCCTTCCCGTTCTGCGACGAGATCGTCGACTTCATCGAGAAGCACGAACGCGTGTTCGTCGTCGAACAGAACGAAAGCGCCCAGCTGCGCACCTTGCTGATCAACGAGCACGATCTCGATCCAAAGAAACTCGTGCGCGTGCTGCACTACGACGGCACGCCGATCACCGCGCGCTTCATTGCCGGCCGCATCTCCGCGGCGCTCAATCCTGAACAGGGGGCAAAATGACCTACATCGCCAAACCCAAACTGCTGCGTCCGGATACGCCCAAGAACGCTCTCGGCTACACGCGCCGCGACTACGAAGGGGCAATTTCCACGCTGTGTGCCGGCTGCGGCCACGACTCGATCAGCGCCACCATCGTGCAGGCCTGTTTCGAACTCGACATCGAGCCGCACCGCGTCGCCAAACTCTCGGGCATCGGCTGCTCGTCGAAAACGCCGGATTACTTCCTCGGCGCCTCGCACGGCTTCAACAGCGTGCATGGCCGCATGCCGTCGGTATTGACCGGCGCGGCGCTGGCCAACCGCGAGCTGTTGTATCTGGGCGTGTCGGGCGACGGCGATTCGGCCTCCATCGGCATCGGCCAGTTCGCCCACGCCATGCGACGCGGCGTGAACATGACCTACATCGTCGAAAACAACGGCGTGTATGGTTTGACCAAGGGCCAATTCTCGGCGACCAGCGACAAGGGCTCGAAGAACAAGCGCGGCATCGTCAATAACGACAGCCCCATCGACCTCGTGGCGCTCGCGCTGCAGCTCGGCGCCACCTACGTCGGCCGCAGCTTCTCGGGCGACAAGGAGCAACTGTTGCCGCTCATCAAGGGCGCCTTGCGTCATCACGGCGCCGCCTTGCTCGACGTCATCAGCCCCTGTGTGACCTTCAACAACCATGCCGGTTCGACCAAGAGCTACGACTACGTGCGTGAGCACAACCAGGCCGTGAATCGCCTCGACGTGATCCTGCCGCGCGATCACATCACGGCGAGTTATGCGCCGGGTTCGCTGCGCCGTGTCGTGCAGCATGACGGTTCGGTCCTGCATCTGCGCAAGGTGGCCGAGGACTACGATCCCACCGATCGCATCGGCGCCATGAACTATCTGCACGAGCGCCATGCACTCGGCGAAATCGTTACCGGTCTGCTGTTCGTCGATAGCGGTGCGGAAGACATGCACCGCAATCTGAACACCGTCGAGAAACCGTTGAACCGGCTCGGCGACGCCTATCTGTGTCCCGGCAGCAAGGCGCTCGAAGCGCTGAATGCCTCGCTCAGGTAATTGCTTGCCGCGTACCGGCGGGTGATGGCCCTTGCCGCCCGCCGGCGCCGTTGCGCAACAGCCCACCGGTTCGCGACATGAAGCATACGGAGGTCCGCCATGAACAGGCTTGAAGCCCTGCACGCCATCGCCGCCGAAGCGCAGCGCGGCGAACTGACCTTTCCCACCAATCTCGAAGCTGCGCTGAAAATCCAGCAAGCCTTCGGTGATCCCGATTGCCATGTCGATCAGGCCGCGCGCCTGGTGCTGGCCGAACCGCTGATTGCGGCGCGCATTGTCGCGGTCGCCAATTCGGCCGCCTACAATCGCACCGGCCGCGAAATCACCGACGTGCGCTCGGCGCTCACGCGTCTCGGTTTTCGCACCCTGCATGCGCTGGCGACGGCTGTCGTGACGCGCCAGTTCGCCAACCTGATCGCCGATCCGGTGTTGCGCGCCAAGGCCACCCAGCTTTGGGAGCACACCGCGCATGTCAGCGCGCTTGCGCACCTGATCGCGCGCCGCATCACCATGCAGGACCCCGAGACGGCAATGTTCGCGGCCATCGTACATGAGGTCGGCGGCTTCTATCTGCTGTCGCGCGCACACGAATATCCCGGCCTGCTCGATGGCGATCCCGCCGACTGGATCGAACACGGCGAGCAGGCCATCGGCCGCGCGGTGCTCAAGCGTCTGGCCGTTCCCGAGCTGGTGCTCGAAGCCATCGAAGAGCTCTGGCAGGGCTATCTGAGCCTGCCGCCGACTTCGCTCGGCGACACGCTGCTGCTGGCCAACAATCTGGCGCATGTCGAATCGCCGCTGCATCAATTGGCGGCGATCACCCCCGAACGGCCGTCCTCGATCCTCGACTACGTCGTCGGCGAAGACACCCTCAGCCACATCCTCGAAGAGGCCGCCGTCGAAATCCAGTCGCTGACTGCCGCATTGCGCTTTTGACCGCCGCGTAGCGGCAAGCCCGAACCCCATCCAAGGAGCATCCCATGCGTCTGTTTCTGGCCATCTTCCTGCCCTGGTTGCAGTTCTTCACCATCGGCCGGCCGTTTGCCGGCATTGCCTGCCTGATCCTGCAAGTCACGCTGATCGGCTGGATACCCGCGGCGATCTGGTCCGTGTATGCCCTGAGTCAGTACAAGACCGAGCAGAAGATTGCCGAGGCGCTTGGCCAGCGCGAGCGCTGAAGCCGCCGTCTCCGCAGGTGTTGTTGCGTCCCCTGTTTTTTCGTGCTTCAGGTTCTCCCAAGGAATCCCTCTGAGCTTCCCCCGAAATTTCGTCTTCCAAGAGATAGGGTATAACGCCCTGTGAAATTGGAAGGAGAAACGAAGTTGAAGAAGATACCGAAGCAGGAGTACACGCCGGAGTTCAGGGAACTTGCGGT
>JBPOIN010000245.1:0-4400 GCA_052034445.1 Pseudomonadota bacterium
GCAAGGTCGTAATGAGCGGGGCGGTCGTCTTCTCGGTCATGTGCATCACGCGAATGGAATGAAGAAGCTGGAGATATGTGTCTCCGGCAAAACTTAGATCATCCTACTCGATCATCTCCAGGAACAATCGGAGAAGTAACAGGTAAATTTTGGACATTCTCCTGGCAGAGTGGCTCATTGCACTTGCCAGCAATAGTCCGATGTCCGATTCTTTATAGGGAGCACGCAGGTAGCGTTTGCGGTCGCATTTTGAGAAGAAATGCTGACGGTTGCTCATGGCTGGCAGTGGCTACCCAGAATCAAACGATTGAATGACCGCTTCAGCCGCCCTCCCCCGCATTTCCCCCCCCATCTGGCAAACCCGCCTGACTGGCGGTAAAGTAGCGCCTTTTGGCGTGGCGATGCGGTCGATAATGGCGGCCTTGCGCGGGGTTTCCGGATCGGGGGCGGCGCAGCGGACGGGCGACGGTCGTTTCGGGTGATCAATTTCGTTTCTTACTGGAGAGTTACAACATGAAATTCGCACTGGCCGCTTGCGGCATGGACAATTACCCGCCCGCGATGGCGCCGTGGGAACCCCACGCCGGTCGTGAGGAAATCCTGCGTTTCGCCAAGAAGGCCGACAGCCTTTCCTGGGACTGGCTGACCATCCCCGAACACCTCGTCATGCCGACCGCGATGGCCGAGCACATGGGCACGCGCTTTGTCGAGGGCATTACCGCCGCTTCGGTGCTGATGGGCGCGACCGAGCGCATTCACATGCTGACCTTCGTGCTGGTGCTGCCCTATCGTCATCCGCTGCTGCTGGCCAAGCAGATCGCCACGATGGAATTCATCGGCGGTGGACGCTTCACCCTGGGCACCGCGGTGGGTCACCTGCAGCATGAGTTCGACTGCCTCAACGTGCCGTTCGAGAAGCGCGGCCCGATGGCCGACGAATACATCGCCGCACTGAAGGAAGCCTGGACTGCCGAGAAGCCGAACTTCAACGGCGAATACGTCAAGTTCAGCGACGTGATCATCGAGCCGAAGCCGGTGCAGAAGCCGCATCCACCGATTTTCATCGGCGGCAATTCCAAGCCCGCCATGCGTCGCGCCGCCAAGCTCGGCGACGGCTGGATCCCATGGCTGGTCACGGCGGCCGATCTGCCGGACTGCATCAAGTACATGAAGAGCCTGCCCGAATTCGAAGCGAAGAAGGACACCTTCGAGTTCATGTGCACGACCACGGCCTACAACGTCAATGACGCGCACATCGACAAGGGCGAGACGCACATCTCCGCCGACCGCGACAGCGTACTGCGCGAAGTCGATTCGCTGCAGAAGGCCGGCGCCACGTCCGTCCAGGTGCGTCCGCCGCGCCTGCCGACCTTCGAGGCCTGCCTCGAATGGATCGAGTGGTACGACAAGGAAATCATCCCGCAATTCCGTTAAGCCAGGCGGGCTGCCTGGCAGCCCGAGCGCAATGCGTTGATATCTCAACACCCCGGCCGGCCCCGTCCTTGATGGGGCCGGCCGCTTTCCCGAATCAATCCCAATCAATTCCCCAAGAGGAAACGGCCATGACCCAGGAGTACAAATTCATCCAGTTCCGCGTTGAAGAAAACGTGGGCGTCATCACCCTGAATCGCCCCGACAAGCTCAACGCCGTTAGCTGGGAGCTTGCCGAAGAGCTCGCCGCCCTGCTGCTCAATCTGCGCTATCGGGACGACGTGCGCGCCATCGTGCTGACGGGCGCCGGGCGTTCATTCTGCGCCGGCGGCGATGTGGATTTCCTCTCGGGCGAGGGCGATCGTCCGATGCCCGGCACCTCCGACGCCTCGCGGCCGATGCCGCGCTCGCAGCGCAAGTCGCCGGGTGGCCCGTTCTTTGAAGTCACACGCCAGCTGGTGGCGGTCGACAAGCCGGTGATCGCCGCGATCCAGGGGCACGCCGTGGGCGCCGGCCTGGCCTATGCGCTGGCCTGCGACCGGCGTTTCGGCGACAGCACCACCAAGATGGCGGCGATTTTCACCAATGTCGGCGTGGCGCCGGATTGCGGTCTGTCCTACTTCCTGCCGCGCATCGTCAGCTTCTCGAATGCGCTGATGATGGTCGAGACCGCCAAGGTCTTCAAGGCCGAGGACTGCAAGGCCATGGGCCTGCTCGACGAACTGGTGCCCGAAGGCACGGCGTTCGAGAATGCCTTCGAGTACGCCAAGATGCTGGCCGGTCGCGCCAGCGTGGCCGTCGATATGGCGCGTCGCCTGATCCACATGTCGCAGTACATGACGCTCGACGAAATCCTCGAATTCGAAGGTGCGGCGGGCGTCTGCGTCGCTGGCAGTTTCGATTCCAAGGAAGGCACCATGGCCTTCCTGGAAAAGCGCAAGCCGGTGTATCGCGGCATTTAAGCTGCGGTTCTGCGGCGGCGGTTTCAGAACCGCGCTCCGTTGCTGCGTGAATGCAGGTGCGGCGCGCGGTTCACATATACTTCGGGTTGGCAGCCGGTTAAAATTGCGCGCTGCAGAATCCCGTTGCACGGCCCGGTCGCTAACGGGCCAGTCGTTTTTCGTTACCAGGCCAAGGCGCACGGAGGATAGGTGTGATCCAGAAGGCAATTCCTGACACTGTCGAACCATCACCGCTAGCCGGTGACTTGCCGTTGTCGTTCGATCAGTTCAGCGAGTTGGTGGGCCTGATTTACGAAGGGCCGCTCGAAGAGGTGCCGTGGGGCAGCGCGCTGCAAATGCTGCGGCAGCAACTCGGCGCCAACTGGGTGACCATGATCCTGCGTCCTGCCTCGGCCGGTCAGCCGGCGATTCTGGTGCGCACCAGCGAGCATGGCGCCGACCTCTACTGCGCCGCCTACAATCACTTCCAGGCGTTCTCGCTCGATCCCTTCGTTGGTCTGCCGGCCGATCAGGTTGTCACGATCGACGAGATGATCGACACCAAGCAATGGATCGTCGGCGAGTTCTACAGGCAGTTCATCGAACCCAACGATATCCGCTATATCCTCGGTGCGGACATTCGCGGCGAAGGCGGCGTCGAATGCCGTCTTCGCATCACGCGCCCCGCGCACATGACGGATTTCACGGCCAGCGACAAGGCTTTTTGCCAGATGCTGCTGCCGCATCTCAAGCGCGCCGCGCGCCTGCGGTCGCGCGTTGACGGGATCGAGTCGGAACGCCGTCTATATGCCGTCGCCATGGATCGCATGCAGATCGGCACCGTGGTGCTTAACGAACAGGGTGTCATCATCCGCAGCAATGGCGTGGCTGACAATGTACTGGCCGAGAAGGATGGCATCCAGATCGTCAATGGCCGTCTGCATGCCGAATACGCGCTGGAAGACCGCGAGCTGCAGCGCCTCATCAAGGCTGGCCTGTCGGTCACCGCGCGCTCCACGCCGGCCGTGACCGAAGCCATTTCGCTGACCCGCCCCTCGGGCCAGCCCAAGCTCGGCGTGCTGGTGCGCTCGGTACCGTTCAGCGAAATCGGCGACGGCAGCGAGACGCCACAGGTCGCCGTGTTCATCCGAGATCCCCGGCACCAGTCGCAGCCCTCGCACGAGCTCGTGCGCCGGCTGTTCGGCTTCACCTCGGCCGAAGTCTCGCTGGCGCTACTGCTGACCAACGGTCTGACGCTCGACGAAGCCGCCACCGATCTGAACATCCGCAAGAACACCGCACGCGCGCACCTGCGCTCGATCTTCTCGAAGACCGGCGTGACGCGCCAGACCATGCTGGTGCGCCTGCTGCTGAATAGCGTGGCCTCGGTCAGCTGAGCCGCATGCAATACCCCGCTTTCTACGACGCCGTGCCGCGCATCCGCCTGCGCGACCCGCTCGCCGCACTGCTCGGCGCTAGCGACGATGGCGAGATCGAATACGGCTATCCCGACGCCGTCAAACTCGCCGGACACTCCTGCCCCACCGTGGCTTCGGCCTACTGGATGACGCGGCTGGCCCTGCAGGCGCTGTATGGCGACGAACTGCCCGAACGCGGTGCGATCCGCGTCGATTTCCGCGCACCGCTGCTCGACGGCGTCACGGGCGTGATCGCGAATGTGGTCTCGATGCTCACGGGCGCCACCCACGACACGGGCTTCAAGGGTCTCGCGGGGCGTTTTGACCGCCGCCACCTGCTTTACTTCGCCCAGGATCTGCCGCTCGACATCCGCTTCACGCGCCAGGATAACGGCGCCCAGGTCGACGTTGCCGCGCAGTTGCGCGGCGTCCCGGCCAACCCGACCCTGCCCGGCCTGCTGCAGACTTGTCTGAGTGGCAGTGCGAGCCCGGACGAACTGCGGCAGTTCGGTGCCATCTGGCAGGATCGCGTGCGCCGGATCCTGCTTGAACATGCAAACGATCCTGCGGTGTTTGTGGTGCAGAAGGGATAGTTGTTCGGGGCACGGGG
>JBPOIN010000191.1:0-3400 GCA_052034445.1 Pseudomonadota bacterium
ACGACGCTTTCGAGCAACTTCATGTCCGCGCGGTCGAGCCCGAGCGGCAAGCATAGTTGATAAATCCCGCACTGATGGCAAGCAATCGGCTCGCAATTCTGAATCTGTGCCGGGCTTAAAAACGCCACGTTTGCAACGACTGTCATCACATCACTCCTGACAACCATCCGATGAACTCAAACCGAGTCCCAGAAAACAGGCCTTCAATCAAAACCGCTCAACCACCTGCTGCGTGCCTGCGCGTACGCGATCTGGCGCGCGCTGGGGTGTTTCCTTCCAACCTCAGCGCCATGCCGAGCGCATCGTGAGGCAATTCCGAAATCCGGTATTTCCCGCTCTTGACCGCCACCGCCAGTTTTTCAAGCGTCTGCTTGTGCAACAGCTCCAGGATCTTGGCCTTGATCGGTTTCCATTTGGCATGCATCGGACAAGCAGTCTCTTCACCGCACAGCTTCAAGCCCATGACGCAATTTTCCGTAATGCCCGGCCCCTCGATGAGTGTCAGGATCTGCATCAGATCGGTTTTTTCAGCACCTTCGCGCAGACAGAAGCCACCCTGCCGCCCGCGGAATGAATACAGCAGGGTTCCGCGACTGAGGTTCTGCATGATCTTCGCCAGATACGCGGTCGGCACCCCCAGATGCTCGGCGATCGTGCGATTCAGAACCGGCACGCCAGGCGGCTGGGTGGCGATGTAGATCAAAGCCTGGATCGCATACTGGCTGGTACGGTAAAGAATCATGAATGCACACTATCCATTCGACGACGCTCAAAAGACAAGGCCTCCGGTCTGAGGCAATGTCTGAAACTAACCGACTCTATAACCATAGTATAAGAATGGCCATGACACAAAGCCAATTCAGCGCAAACGGCTGTTTCAAGAGTGCGTGCAGCAAGTCCGGCTGACGCTGGCCTGATTGCAGCCACCGATCAATCCACCACCGCCGTCGAAAACACCGTCGAATCACCCAGTACACGCCGGTATGACGGCGGCTGGCGCCCATCGACATCCGTCACGCCATACTTCTTCGCCAGCTCGGCAACCACCTGCACGCTACCCGTCAGGCTCTGCCGCTCGGCATCGTTATACAGCGCCGCGATCACGCGTCCCGGAAACTCGGGAGACTCGGCGACCTTGAAGGCCGCGCCATATTTCTCGGGTTCCGCGCTGCACACGCTGTTGGTGCGCTCGGTTTTCACAAGCCCGAGCCACAGCGACACCGACGTCACGCCAAACGGTTTGAAGTCATGCGCCATGTCGTGCGCCATCTTGTCGGTACCAGCCTTGCCGGCGCCATACGCCGGGCCATGCATATAGCAGGTGCCGCCGAACGACGAGGTAAACACCACCAGGCCCTGACTCTCGATCAGCAACGGCGCGGCATGCCAGGTCGCCACATAGCTCGAGCGCATCCCGACATCGATCAGATCCAGCTGATTCAGCGCCTTCTTCCAGAACGGCGCGACATCCGTCAGCCCCGCGGGCAAGGCAATCGCATTATTCACCAAGATGTCCAGTCGCCCCTGCTCGGCGCGCACCTGCTCGAACAGCGCCTGCACCGAAGCCACATCGGCATGATCGCAATGCACCGCGATGCCCTTGCCGCCGCGTGCCGTGACCTCCGCCGCAGTCGCCGCCACCGTGCCGCCGAGTTCCGAATCCGACTCCTGACGGCTGCGCCCCGTCACATACACCGTGGCTCCCGCGGCGCCCAGCGCCAGCGCGATGCCCTTGCCAACGCCGCGCGACGCGCCCGTAACGATACACACCTTGCCTTGCATAAAGACTCCTCCTGAATAAATCCTGACCGCCTGTTGCGCGTCAGGGATCGGTTCCATCCGGCTTGCCGCCCCGATCGAGGGGCGAGGATTCCTTGACCTGCGGCCGGTCGTTGTCCATGAGGATGCGGTAGGCCGGACCTTCGAGATCCTCGAACTGGCCGCTCTTCAAAAACCACATGAAAATCACGCCGATCAGAAACACCAGCACCAGCGACAGCGGAATCAGCAAATACAGAATTTCCATCAGCCCCTCCCGGGCACGGAGCGCGCACGCTCGGGCGCAGCCTGCAGTCGCAGCGCATTCAGCACCACCAGCAAGGAACTCGACGACATGCCGATGCCCGCCATCCAGGGCGTGACGATGCCGAACATGGCGAGCGGAATCGCCAGAAAATTGTAGGCAAACGACCAGCCCAGATTCTGGCGCACGATGCGCAGCGTCTGACGCGCCAGCCGCACGCCGCGCGCCAGCGGCAACAGGCTCTCGGACAACAGCACGATATCGGCCTGCTGGCGCGCCAGATCGGCGCCGCCGCCCATGGCGATCGACACCTGCGCCTGCGCCAGCACCGGCGCATCATTCACACCATCGCCGAGCATCGCCACCACCTTGCCGCGCGCCTGCAAGGCGCGGATATACGCATGCTTGTCCTCGGGTGACTGCGCGCCATGCGCATCGCTCACCCCGATCTGCGCCGCCACGGCCGCCACAGCCGCCGGCGTGTCGCCGCTCAGGATGCTGAATTCCATGCCCAGTGCACGCAGGGCCGCCACCAGCGCCACAGCGTCGGGGCGCAGCTGATCCTGCAGGCGGAACAGCGCCAGCCAACCCTGCGCGTTACCCAGGGCGATCACGCTGGCGCCGCTCGACGCCGCACACCAGGCCTGCGCCTCGGTCGGCAGCACCTGTCCATGCAGGCCGGCGATGAAATCCGGCGTGCCGATGCGCAACAGTTCGCCATTCACGCGTGCCTCGACGCCCTGCCCCGTCACGGCGCGCAAGCCCTCGGGCGCTGGTAGTTCAACCGGGATAGCCCGCGCCGCGGCCGTCGCCTGCAGGGCGCGCGCGATCGGATGCTCCGAACCCTGCTCCAGCGCCACCGCCAGGCGCAACGCCGCTTGCGCCGCGACGCCCGGCGCGCTCCAGATTTCGCCGAGCGTCATGCGCCCCTCGGTCAGCGTACCGGTCTTGTCGAAGACGAAATGATTCACGCGCGCCAGCGTCTCGATCGCATGGCCGCGCGTCACGAGAATACCGAGACGCGACAGCGCGCCGGTCGCCACGGTCAGCGCCGCCGGCGTCGCCAGTGACAGCGCGCACGGGCAGCTCACGACCAGCACGGCGACGAACACCCACAAGGCGCGCTGCGGATCGACGACCTGCCAGACCAGCGCTGTAATCAGCGCCAGTACCAGCAGCGCACCCACGAAGCGCGCCGCGATGCGATCGGCCATAGCCACCAGCTGCGGCTTTTCCAGCGCCGCGCGTTCGACCAGCCGCTGAATCGCCGCCAGCCGCGTCGCGGCCCCGACCTTCCTGACGCTCAGGATCAGCGGGCAATACACGTTCAACGTACCGCCGATGACCTCATCATCAACCCGATTGCCCACCGGCACA
>JBPOIN010000031.1:0-3165 GCA_052034445.1 Pseudomonadota bacterium
ACCGCGAAATCGTGCCGTTCGGCGATTTCAGGATGGACGAAACCGCGCGCGATTCGACGCTGGAGAAAATGGCCACGCTGGCGCCCGTCGATCCGACCTATCCGGGCATCACCGCCGCCGTGTCGAGCTCGACCTGCGACGCTTCCTCGGCCATGCTGATCGTTTCCGAAGCCGCGCTCAAGCGCTACAACCTCACGCCGCGTGCGCGCATTCATCACCTCAGCGTGCTTGCCGACGATCCGATCTGGCACCTCACCGCGCCGATTCCCGCCACGGCCCGCGCCCTCAAGAAGGCCGGCATGACGATGGCCGACATCGACCTCGTTGAAATCAATGAAGCCTTCGCCTCGGTCGTCATGGCCTGGCTCAAGGAAACCGGCTACGACCACGCCAGGACCAACGTCAACGGCGGCGCCATCGCCCTGGGTCATCCGCTCGGCGCCTCGGGCACGCGCCTGATGACCACACTGCTGCATGAACTCGAGCGCACCAAGGGCCGCTACGGCCTGCAAACCATGTGCGAAGGCGGCGGTCAGGCCAACGTGACGATCATCGAGCGTCTCGGCTGATCGTTCTTTGTTGTTCCTGATACAAGCCTAGGCCGGAGCTGTCTCCGGCCCAGTAATCAGTTATGCGATTGTTGATGGAAGTCGTGTCCAACAGCCTCCTACGGTCGTCATTCCCGCTTTCGCGGGAATGACGAATTATTTGGCTATTCCATCATTTCACGGTGACTAACCACTAGGCTTTTCTGAGCCCCACTCACGGCAGTCTGAGCGGGACCGACGAGGTCGTTGCGGCATGTCTAAAGGAACAAGCAGATCGCCGACTTTTCGTGCCATCAAATAGGCTATCGTGATAACATCAAAAGCTTGTGTAAGTTCAGGTTTTTCAAACAGAACATGAAAAATCAGGATGTCGCGCTGTGTCATTTAAGCAACAGCAGTCGATAGTGAGGAGGCCATGCTAGTCAGTCACGAGCGCGAAAAGATGATTAACGCCATCGTCTTCTTCGCCACCCACACCCGCCACCTTGGCAAAATCAAGCTCTTCAAGTTGCTGTACCTGCTTGATTTCGAGCATTTCAGCCAGACGGGACGCAGCGTGACCGGGCTTGACTACCACGCCTGGAAATTCGGGCCGGTGCCCATAGCACTCGAACAGGAATGGGAAGAACCCGAGCCGGATATGGCCCAAGCCATCCGCATCAAGCCCGAGCAGGTCATCGATTACGTGCGCGAAACCGTGGCCGCACAGGCCCTGTTTGACGATAGCCATTTCAGCAACCGCGAACTGCGCATCATGACCCACCTGGCCGAACAATACCGCGAAGAACTTTCTCACCGCATGATCGACGTTACCCACGCTGAAAACGGGGCATGGGCGCGCGTTTGGAACAGTGGGCGCGGCTTTGACCAGCCGATTGATTACGCGCTATCCCTCGCCGAGGACGATCCCCACCGCGCAACCATCCTTGCATTTGCCCACGAACATCAGGCGCTCACCCAAACTGCGCGGGGCTGACGCATGCCCCCGAATGTGTTGGCCGCTCCGGGGCAGATTTTTCGACACACGCGTTATTACCACGACGAATCCGGCTGGCACACCAAATACCTGCTGGTGTTAGCCGCCGATGCCGATGACGTCGTGTATCGACTGCTCACCAGCCGCGCCCATGGCCGGCCCGAACAACCGCCTTGCTACCACGGCGATCCGTACCCCGGTTTTTACCTTGGGCTGATGGGCGGTTCGCTCTCCGCAAAAAGCTGGCTGGATCTACGCCGGCAAGACGACTACGACCGCCGGCAGTTTGCGGCCGACCTTGTCGCTGAAACGCTGACGGTCGAAGCCAGTTTGCCATTGCCGCAACTGTGCGCGGCGCTTGATTGTGCCGCCAATGCGGAAGATGCAACCCGACAACAAACCCGCTTGATGCGCGACCAACGCGCACGGTTGGGGTGCGAATGAACGTTGCAAACCCTCAGAGAGAGAAGTCGATCCGGCGATGATAGAAAATAAGCCGCAGTTTTCCACCGCGTTTATTCCTTACTTACGGGAGTTTCTGACACGCGCCAAACTCGATAAGCCCGAGTTGGCTCAGGTTCAGGTCCCCGTTGACCTTCAGAGCACTGCAAACAAATTGGGGGTTGGCTTTAAAACGAGTTTTGGGATGGGAACCCCCACCGTTATCCCATGGTTGGCCTGCTTTTTGCCCGGACAATCGGCCGGCAAAGACGGCGTTTATCCAGTCATCTTGTATCGCCGTGACAACAACACATTGAGCGTCTGTTATGGGGTTAGCGCAACTGCGCAGGCCGCCGATGGTCACTGGCCGCGTAGATGGCCTGCAACCGTTGTAAATCAGCTTTCTCACTTCGAACACCCGAAGTATCAAGAGTCTTTTGAACTTCGTTTTTTCCCCAGTGATGAATTGTCGAACCACGATGCAATTGCTGAATCATTTATCGACGTGATTGACGACTATCTTCAAGCGCCAAGGACAAAGCCAGAAAGTCTTGAACCATTCATAAATACCAAAATGGAACTCACATCGTTACTGTCACTTTGCTACGGTAACATCACCGCTTCCGGCATTAGTCTTCAGGAAGATTCGCTTAGCCGCATCACTGCATCTTTGTTGACTAAACGATTTCTCATCCTCACCGGCCTTTCCGGTTCCGGCAAAACAAAGCTGGCGCATGCCTTCGCTGCGTGGATTTCCGAATCCGACGCGCAGTATTGTGTGGTCGCTGTCGGCGCAGATTGGACCACCAACGAAAACCTGCTCGGCTATCAGGATGCGCTACGTCCGGAGATTTACCGCAAGCCTACGAATGGCGCACTGGACTTGATGTTGCGCGCACGCGATGACAGCGAGCGCCCGTATTTCCTGATCCTCGATGAAATGAATCTGTCGCATGTCGAGCGCTATTTCGCTGACATGCTGTCGGCGATCGAGTCCGCTGAGCCGATCGCCTTGCATTCGGCAACGGGTGATCTGTCCGGCGGGGAGGGCGATTCCTTGAGCGTGCCCGCTGAACTGAAATTGCCGAAGAATTTATTCATCATCGGCACGGTGAATGTGGACGAAACGACCTACATGTTTTCGCCGAAGGTGCTGGATCGCGCCAATGTGATCGAGTTTCGCGCCACGGCGGACCAGAT
>JBPOIN010000063.1:0-7452 GCA_052034445.1 Pseudomonadota bacterium
CAAGATCATCGATCCGAGTCCTGAATCGCTCTGGCTGGCCTTGCGCACCGAGCGCAAGCTCGGCGATCGCACGGCGGAAGCGCGCTATGCGGCGCAATTGCAGCGCCAGTTCCCGGCTGCGCCGGAAGCCCAGAAGCTGGTGCAGGGGCAATACGAGTGAGTGACCGCGTGAACGAACGCGCCGACGCGCTAACGCCGCAACAGCAGCCATTGTCGATGCTGCACGGTCAGGAGACGCCGGCGCTGGCTGTATCGGACTCGCCGGCCACGTCGATTGTCCCGGCAGCAGCGGATGCCGCGCCGGCGGGCGCTGATTCGCCGGCCATCCAGCCGCCGGGCGACGCTTCGCTGGGCCGCTGCTTGCGTGCGGCGCGCGAGCAGCGCGGCCTGTCGATCAGTGATGTGGCCCAGACTATCAAGTTCAGTCCGCGCCAGATCGAGGCCGTCGAGGCCGACGATTATGCGCACTTGTCGGGCAATACCTTTCTGCGTGGCATGATCCGCAGTTATGCCAAATTGCTGCATCTCGACGTCGAGCCGCTGCTGGCGCAACTCGAACCGTATGCGCCGCAAGTGCGCAGCGTGATGCCCGTGCCGCCCGATACGGGCATGGCCATGCCGCAGGCGGGGGGCGTTAACCGCTACGCCGCCTATCTGAAACCCGCCACGCTGGCGCTCGCGGTAGCCGCGCTGGCCGGCAGCTATTTTTACTTGGCCGCGCAGCGCAACGCCGCGCCCGTAGCCGTGACCAGCGAGCAGCCCGTCGCTGCCGACGCCGTGCAGGCTACACAGCCGATTGCCGTGATGCCGCCGCAAGCCAAGATCGATCCGGCCCTGCCGGTCGCCGCGCCCGCCCTTGCCGATGCGGTGGGCGGGGCACCCACTGCACCGGCCGTGCCCGGCCCCGAGACCAAGCAGCTGATTTTTACCTTCGAGGGCAAGTCCTGGGTCGAGGTCAAGGATGCCAGCAAGCAGGTGATTTTTGCCCAGAACAATCCCGCCGGGTCGCGTCAGGTCGTCAGCGGCAAACCGCCTTTCGATCTGGTCATCGGTAGCGCCGGGCATGTCAGGCTGCAATATGACGAACGTCAGGTCGACCTGCTGCCGCATACGCGTGTTGATGTCGCGCGGCTGGTCCTCGAATGATTCCTTCCCGCCGAAAATACCCAGCATGAAGCCAGCCAATCCGATAATCGAACAGCCCGATGCGCCGTTGCCGCGCCGGCGCACGCGCCAGGTCATGGTAGGCGGTGTGGCGATCGGCAACAATGCGCCCGTGGTGGTGCAGTCGATGACCAATACCGATACGGCCGACCATGTCGCTACGGCGCTGCAGGTGGCGGAGCTGGCGCGCGCCGGTTCGGAGATCGTGCGCGTCACCGTAAATACGCGCGAGGCCGCGCAGGGCGTGGTGAAGCTGCGCGAGCAATTGCTCAAGATGAATGTGGCGGTGCCGCTGGTTGGCGATTTTCATTTCAACGGCCACAAGCTGCTCGAAGAAGTGCCCGAGTGCGCGCAGGCGCTCGACAAGCTGCGCATCAATCCGGGCAATGTCGGCAAGGGCAAGAGCCGCGACGAGCAGTTCGCGCGCCTCATCGAGATCGCCAGCCGCCATGCCAAGCCGGTGCGCATCGGCGTGAATTGGGGCAGCCTCGACCAGAGCCTGCTGGCGCGCATCATGGATGCGAACGCCAAGCGTGCTGTGCCCAAGGACGCCACGGCCATCATGCGCGAGGCGATGGTGGCTTCGGCACTCGAAAGCGCGGCCAAGGCCGAGGAGTTCGGCCTGGCTGGCGACAACATCATCCTGTCGTGCAAGGTGTCGGCGGTGCAGGATCTGATTGCGATTTACCGCGATCTGGCGGCGCGTTGCGACTATCCGTTGCATCTGGGCCTGACCGAGGCTGGCATGGGCTCGAAGGGCATCGTCGCGTCGACGGCGGCGCTGGCCGTGCTGCTGCAGGAAGGCATCGGCGACACGATCCGTGTGTCGCTGACGCCCGAGCCGGGCGGCGATCGCACGCGCGAAGTGGTGGTGGCCCAGGAAATCCTGCAGACCATGGGCCTGCGCGCCTTCACGCCGCTTGTTGCGGCCTGTCCGGGTTGCGGGCGCACGACCAGCACGGTGTTCCAGGAACTCGCCCAGGACATCCAGAATTATGTGCGTGCGCAGATGCCGATCTGGCGTCTGGAGCGCGTCGGCGTCGAGAACATGACACTGGCCGTGATGGGCTGCGTGGTGAATGGTCCCGGCGAAAGCAAGCACGCCAACATCGGCATCAGCCTGCCGGGTACCGGCGAGACCCCCGTGGCGCCCGTGTATGTCGATGGCGAGCGCGCGGTGACGCTGAAAGGCGAGCGCATCGCCGAGGAATTCCGCGCCATCATCGATGAATATGTGGCGCGCAAGTATCCGCCCCATCGCGCCTGAAGCGCGATTCGTACAATCCGTAGCCGATTTGCTGAAATTGATATGAGTCAGACATTACAAGCCGTTCGCGGCATGAACGACATCCTGCCCGCCGAAGCCGAACTCTGGGAGGAGTTCGAGGATCTCGTGCGCGCATGGTTGCGCGCCTATGGCTATCGGCCGATCCGCATGCCGCTGGTCGAGCCGACACCGCTGTTCGCCCGCGCCATCGGCGCCGTGACCGACATCGTCGAGAAGGAGATGTATTCCTTCACCGATAGCCTCAACGGCGAGCAACTGACCCTGCGCCCCGAAGGCACGGCCAGTTGCGTGCGCGCCGTGCTGCAACATAATCTGCTCTACGATGGCCCGAAACGCCTGTGGTATCAGGGGCCGATGTTCCGCCACGAGCGGCCGCAGAAGGGGCGTTATCGCCAGTTTCATCAGATCGGCGTCGAAGCGCTGGGCCTGAATGGCCCCGACATTGATGCCGAGCAGATCATGATGTGTCAGCGGCTGTGGGATGACCTCGGGCTGGAAGATATCCGCCTCGAAATCAATTCGCTGGGTCAGAGCGCCGAGCGTCAGCAGCATCGCGCGGCCTTGATCGCGCATTTCGAACAGCATGCGGAACTGCTGGATGCCGATGCACAGCGCCGCCTGCACAGCAACCCGCTGCGGATTCTCGACAGCAAGAATCCGGCGATGCAGGAACTCATCGAGGCTGCCCCCAAGCTCATCGATTATCTCGGCGAGGAGTCGTTGCGCCATTTCGCCGGCGTGCAGGCGATCCTCAAGGATGCCGGGATTCCGTATCGCATCAATCCGCGTCTGGTGCGCGGTCTGGATTACTACAATCTGACGGTGTTCGAGTGGGTCACCGAGCGGCTCGGTGCGCAGGGGACCGTCTGCGCGGGTGGCCGCTACGACGGGCTCGTCGAGCAGCTGGGCGGCAAACCGCAGCCGGCCTGTGGCTTCGCCATGGGCATCGAGCGCCTGCTGTCGCTGTGGCGCGAACAGCTCGGCGCGCCGGACGACAAGCAGCCGCTGAATGCGCCCGATGTGTATGTCGTGCATCAGGGCGAGCAGGCGCAACGCTTTGCGGTACGCGTCGCGGAAGCGCTGCGCGACAGCGGTTACGCGGTTCTGATGCATTGCGGCGGCGGCAGTTTCAAATCGCAGATGAAGCGCGCGGATGCCTCGGGCGCCCAGCTGGCGGCGATCATCGGCGATGACGAAGCCGCGGCCAGCGAGGTCACGCTGAAGGTGTTGCGTGAAGCCGACGGCCAGCGCAGCGAACAACGACGTGTGGCATTTGATCAACTGGCCGAGGTGATCGGCTCTGTGCTTTTTGACTGGGAAGACGAAGATGGCGGCATATGACCTTGAAGAACAGGAACAGCTCGACGAGCTGAAAACCTGGTGGAAGCAGTACGGCAATCTGGTGACGGGCGTGGTGATGCTCGTGTCAATTGGCGTGATCGGCTGGCAGGGCTGGAACTTCTGGCAGCGCAACCAGGCGGCGCAGGCATCGGCGGTGTATGGCGCCGTCGAGCGCGCCGTGAGCGAGGGCGATGCGAAAAAGGCGCGCGAGGCCGCCGGCGAACTGATCGAAAAATTTCCGCGCACCAGTTATGCCGGCATGGCGGCCATGCTGTCGGCGCGCATGCAGGTTGAAACTGCCGCTCCGGCTGGCAGCCAGCCCGGCGATCTGAAGGCGGCCAAACTGCAGCTTGGCTGGGCGGCCGAAAAAGCCGTTGATGTCGATTTGCGCGATCTGGCGCGTTTGCGCCTGGCGGCCTTGTTGCTCGACGAAAAGAGCTATGATGAGGCGCTCAAACAGCTGGCCGCGGAGCCCGTGGCTCCTTTCGCTCCGCGTTATGCCGAGCTCAAGGGCGATATTCTTGCCGCGCAAAACAAGGCTGCCGAGGCCCGGTCAGCATATCAACTGGCGCTCGACAAACAGGATGCCGCGCAGAAGACCGCGTTGGTCGATCAACGTGGCTCGGCGTATCGCGAAGTGCTGCAGCTCAAGCTCGAATCTCTGGGCGGCGGGGCGGCGACTCCGGCCAAACCCGCGACGGCCGGGAGTGCGCCATGAAGCAGCGGATTCTCGGCTGCGCACTGACGACTCTGGTTGTCGCAACGGCGGGATGTTCGTCGATGGGCTCGATGGTCGACAAGGTGAATCCGTTCTCGGGTTCGGCCAGGAAAATTCCGGAGCTGCCGGCTCTGGCGTCGACGAGCGCCGAATTGCGCACGGGCTGGCAAACCAGCGTCGGTGCGAGCGGTGAATATGTATTCACGCCGGCGGTGGTCGAGCGCAGCGTGTATAGCGCGGCACGCGATGGCAGCCTGACACGGATCGATGACGGACAGACGGTCTGGCGCATCAACGTCGATCAGGTGATCTCGGGGGGCGTCGGCAGCGATGGCAAGCTGGTCGCGGTCGGTACGCCGAAGGGCGATGTCCTGGTGTTCGATGCCGCGAATGGCAATGCGCTGTGGAAGGCCAATATCAAATCCGAGGTGCTCGCGGCGCCGACGATCGGCGACGGAATGGTCATCGTGCGTGGCGGCGATTCGCGCATCTTCGGCCTCGAAGCCGCCAATGGCAAGCGACGCTGGATCTATCAGCGCCCGACACCGCCACTGCTGTTGCGCAGCCATGTCGGCGTGACCCTGGCGAGCCACACCGTGGTGGCGGGTTTTCCCGGCGGCAAGCTGGTGGCGATCGGCACCACGAATGGCGCCGCACTCTGGGAGGCGACAGTTGCCGTGCCGCGCGGTGCGACCGAGCTTGAACGTGTCGCCGATATTACGAGCATCCCCGTGGCGCAAGGACGCGATGTCTGCGCCGTGGCGTATCAGGGGCGCGTCGCCTGTTTCGAGATGAGCAGCGGTACGTTGATCTGGGCACGCGACATATCGAGTTCGGCCGGTCTCGATATGGACAACAAGTACGTCTATGTGACCGATGACAAGGGCGTTGTTCAGGCCTTCGATCGCAGCAACGGCGCCAGCATCTGGAAGCAGGACAAGCTGCAGCAGCGCGGTCTCACGCGGCCCGTGGCCATCGGCAGCTTCATCGCCGTCGCTGACAGTCAGGGCGTGGCGCATCTGCTCTGGCGCGACGACGGCGGCCTGGCGGCACGTTATTCCGGCGATAGCAGCGCCGTGGTCGCCGATCTGCAGCGGGTCAGCAACGGGTTCGTGATGCAGAACCTGAATGGCGGCATTTATTCCCTGACGGTGAAATAACGATTCATGAAGCCCACTCTGGTGATTGTCGGTCGGCCGAATGTCGGCAAGTCGACGCTCTTCAACCGTTTGACCAAGTCGCGCGATGCGCTGGTGGCCGATCTGCCCGGGCTGACCCGCGATCGCCACTACGGCCATGGCGTGCTTGGCGATCGGCCGTATCTGGTGGTCGATACGGGCGGCTTCGAGCCTACCGCCAAGGACGGCATCATGCACGAGATGGCGCGTCAGGCCGAGGCGGCGATCGCCGAAGCCGACATGCTGTTGTTCGTGGTCGATGGCCGTGTCGGTCTGACGCCGCAGGATCGGGAAATCGCCACGCGTCTGCGCAAGACCGGCCGCCCGCTGCTGCTGGTCGTGAACAAGGGCGAGGGTATGAATCGCCAGGTGGTGGCGGCGGAGTTCCACGAAATCGGCTGCGGTACGCCGTTGGTGATTTCGGCCGCGCATGGCGACGGTGTGCGCGATCTCGTCGATGAGGCGTTGGCGCCGTTTGCGCGCGATCAGGAGCCGGTCGAGAGGAGCGGCAACGGTCCATGTGTGGCGATTGCCGGGCGGCCGAATGTCGGCAAGAGCACCCTGATCAATACTCTGCTCGGCGAGGAGCGCGTGATTGCCTTCGACATGCCGGGCACCACGCGTGATGCGATCACCGTGCCGTTTTCGCGCAACGGTCGCGATTACACGCTGGTTGATACGGCCGGTCTGCGCCGGCGCGGCAAGGTGTTCGAGGCCGTCGAGAAATTCTCGGTGATCAAGACCCTGCAGGCCATCGAGGGCAGCAATGTGGTGATCCTGATGGTCGATGCGAGTCAGGATATTTCCGACCAGGATGCGCACATTGCTGGTTTCGCCATCGAGGCCGGCCGTGCGCTGGTGGTTGCCGTCAACAAGTGGGATGCTGTTGATAGTTACCGGCGCGAGCAGGTTAAACATGACATCGAGCGCAAGCTGAATTTCCTCGGCTTTGCGCGCGTGCATTACATCTCGGCATTGGAAGGTTCGGGCATCGCCGGTGTGCTGACCTCGGTCGATAAGGCTTGGGCCGCCGCGATGGCCAAGCTCACGACGCCGCGCCTGACACGCGCCCTGATCGCCGCCGTGGCCAAACAGGCGCCGCCGCGCCACGGCATTTTCCGTCCCAAGATGCGCTACGCCCATCAGGGCGGGCAGAATCCGCCGGTCATCATCATCCACGGCAATGCCCTGGATCAGATCCCCGATGCTTACAGGCGCTATCTTGAACGCACCTTCATGGAAGTATTCAAGCTGCAGGGCACGCCGTTGCGTGTGCAGTTCAAAACATCCGAGAACCCGTTCAAGGACAAGAAGGACTGATCAATTGCGCAGGAGTTTGTCGGCTGGCAAGCGCCGATGATTTGCTTTACAGTAACCCGTTATAACTAGAACAGAGGGCTGCACCATGAGTAATAATAAAGGGCAAATGTTACAAGACCCGTTCCTGAACACGCTGCGCAAGGAGCATGTTCCGGTCTCGATCTATCTCGTGAATGGCATCAAGCTGCAGGGCCAGATCGAGTCGTTCGATCAGTATGTGGTGCTGCTCAAGAATACCGTCACCCAGATGGTCTACAAACACGCGATTTCGACCGTCGTGCCCGGTCGGGCGGTTTCCATCGGCCTGCCCGAGGATTGATCTCCGGGCGTCACTGCTAGGCCTGATCGCTGTCTAATGCGCTGCTTTTCGCATTTTCATCCCGTGTATGCCTGAACAGCCTGTCGCAGGTGGAACCTCCCGCTTCAACGCGGTGCTCGTCCAG
>JBPOIN010000200.1:0-12836 GCA_052034445.1 Pseudomonadota bacterium
CCGTGCGTCAAGCACAACTTCCTCGTCAAGGACGTCAAGGATCTCGCCGAGACCATCAAGAAGGCGTTTTTTATTGCCAAAACCGGTCGCCCAGGTCCCGTTCTGGTCGATATTCCGAAGGATATTACGAACCAGAAATGCGAGTTCCATTACCCGAAATCGGTGTCGATGCGCTCGTATAACCCGGTTACCAAAGGTCATGCCGGTCAGATCAAGAAGGCATTGCAACTGTTGCTCGAAGCCAAGCGCCCGATGGTGTATGCCGGTGGCGGGGTGATTTTGGCCGATGCCGCGGAAAAATTCACGACACTGGTCGGCAAACTGGGATTTCCGGTCACGAATACCCTGATGGGTCTCGGTGGCTATCCGGCGACGGACAAGCAGTTTGTCGGCATGCTTGGCATGCATGGCACGCTCGAAGCGAATATGGCGATGCAGAATTGTGACGTGCTGCTGGCCATTGGCGCCCGCTTCGATGATCGTGTGATCGGCAACCCCGCGCACTTCAACGAGGTGCAGCGCAAGATTATTCACATCGATATCGATCCGTCATCGATTTCGAAGCGTGTGAAGGTGGATGTACCCATCGTCGGCAATCTTGCCGACGTGATCGATGAGCTCTTGAAACAGCTGGCGGCGACCGAAGCCAAATCGGATGCCAAGGCGCTCGCGTCCTGGTGGCAGCAGATCGAGAGCTGGCGTGCGCGCAAGTGCCTCAACTACAAGCAGGGCAAGGATGTCATCATGCCCCAGTATGTCATCGAGAAACTCCATGAAGTGACGCATGGTGACGCCTTTGTGACGTCCGATGTCGGTCAGCACCAGATGTGGGCGGCACAATATTCCAAATTCGACAAACCGCGGCGCTGGATCAACTCCGGCGGACTCGGGACCATGGGCTTCGGTTTGCCGGCTGCGATGGGTGTGAGTTTCGCCAACCGTGGCGCAACGGTCGCCTGCGTGACCGGCGAGGCCTCGATTCAGATGTGTATCCAGGAGCTCTCGACTTGCAAGCAGTTCCGCCTGCCGATCAAGATCCTGTGCCTGAACAACCGCTATCTGGGCATGGTCCGGCAATGGCAGGAAATGTTCCATGGCAATCGTTATTCGGAGTCCTATGTCGATGCGCTGCCGGATTTCGTCAAACTTGCCGAAGCCTACGGCCATGTTGGCATGCAAATCGAAACGCCCGCGGAAGTCGAGCCGGCGTTGCGCAAGGCATTTACCGAATACAAGGACGAACTGGTGTTCCTGAATTTCCTGACCGACCAGACTGCCAACGTATTCCCGATGGTTGCGGCGGGCAAGGGGCTCTCCGAAATGATTCTGGCTGAAGATCTGTAAGACTACCATTACCCATGCGACATATTATTTCCATTTTGCTGGAAAACGAGGCTGGCGCGCTGTCGCGCGTCTCCGGCCTGTTTTCTGCCCGTGCCTATAACATCGAATCCCTCACGGTCGCGCCGACCGAAGACCCGTCCTTGTCGCGCATGACCATCGTCAGCGTCGGCTCCGACGATGTGATCGAGCAAATCACCAAACAGCTCAACAAGCTCATCGACGTCGTCAAGGTGGTAGACCTTTCCGAGGCCGCCCACATTGAGCGCGAACTCATGCTCATCAAGGTTCGTGCTACCGGCAAGGATCGTGAGGAGATGAAGCCCATCGCTGATATCTTTCGCGGCCGCATCATCGACGTGCCCGATTCGACCTATGTCATTGAGCTGACCGGCAACAACGCCAAGCTGGATGCCTTTCTGCAGGCCATCGACAGTGCGCTGATTCTTGAAACTGTGCGCACGGGCGTATGCGGCATCGGCCGCGGCGACCGGATCCTTAAAGTCTAGTGAGGTGTGAGGCGAGAGGTGAAACCTCGCTCGGATGCGCCTCACTCCTCATTCCCCCCACCTCACTTTTTAGTAATCGAAAGGAAAATGATGAAAGTTTATTACGATAAGGATGCGGACCTCTCGCTGATCAAGGGCAAAAAGGTCACCATCGTCGGCTATGGTTCGCAGGGCCATGCCCATGCGCTGAACCTCAAGGAATCCGGCGTCAAGGTGACGGTCGGTCTGCGCAAGGGCGGCGCCTCCTGGAAGAAGGCCGAAGCAGCCGGACACAAGGTCGAGGAAGTGGCCAAGGCCGTCAAGGGCGCCGATGTCGTCATGATGCTGTTGCCCGACGAGAACATTCCGCAGGTGTATACCGAAGAGGTTGCTGACAACCTCAAGAAGGGTGCTGCACTGGCCTTCGCCCATGGCTTCAACGTGCATTACAACCAGGTTGTGCCGCGCGAGGATATCGACGTGATCATGATTGCGCCGAAGGGCCCTGGCCACACCGTGCGTTCCGAATACCTCAAGGGCGGCGGCGTGCCGACCCTGATCGCCGTGTATCAGGACAAGACCGGCAAGGCCAAGGATATCGCGCTGTCGTATGCCGCTGCGAATGGCGGCACCAAGGGGGGGGTGATCGAAACCAACTTCCGCGAAGAAACCGAAACCGATCTGTTCGGTGAGCAGGCCGTACTGTGCGGCGGTGCGGTCGAACTCGTCAAGGCGGGTTTCGAGACCCTGGTCGAAGCCGGCTATGCGCCCGAGATGGCGTATTTCGAATGTCTGCACGAGCTCAAGTTGATCGTCGATCTGATGTATGAAGGCGGTATCGCCAACATGAACTACTCGATCTCCAACAATGCCGAGTATGGCGAATACGTCACCGGCCCGCGCGTGATCGGTTCGCAAGCCAAGGACGCCATGCGCGAGTGCCTGAAGAACATCCAGAATGGCGCCTATGCCAAACAGTTCATTCTCGAAGGTCGCACCAATTACCCCGAAATGACGGCGCGCCGTCGTCTGAACGCCGAGCATCCGATCGAGGTGGTGGGTGGCAAGTTGCGTGAGATGATGCCCTGGATCCGCAAGAACAAGCTCGTGGATCAGAGCAAGAACTAATCCGCCAGTCTTTCAAGCGATGTGGGCGCAGAATGCTTTCTGTGCCCACATTTTGCTTGCGGCGGCTGCAGTCGCTACTGTCATGAAGTTGACGCCACACGTGTGTCAAACTGCCCATTCGCTTTGAGTCCCAATCACCTCGCCTGACTATGCGTTCATATCCCCATCCGATCATTGCCCGCGAGGGCTGGCCGTTCATCGGCATCACCCTTGGATTCGCCCTCATGGTGACCGGTGCCGCTGGCTGGCAGTGGGCTGCGCCGTTGTGGTTGATCTTCGTTTTCTGTGTGCAGTTTTTCCGCGATCCTGCGCGGCCGATTCCGGGCGATGAGAAAAGCGTACTGTCGCCTGCAGATGGCCGGATTGTCGCTATCGAACCGGTGCGCGATCCTTGGCTGGAGCGCGATGCACTCAAGGTCAGTGTGTTCATGAACGTCTTCAACGTGCATTCGAACCGTAGCCCGGTGGATGGTGAAGTCAAGCAGCGTTGGTATCACCCGGGGAAGTTCGTCAATGCCGATCTCGACAAGGCTTCCACCGAGAATGAACGCAATGCGTTGTGGCTGCACACCTGCACCGGACAGGATATCACCTGCGTCCAGGTCGCCGGACTGATCGCGCGTCGTATATTGTGTTACGTTGAGGCCGGTGCTCCGCTCAAGCGTGGTCAGCGTTACGGTTTCATCCGTTTCGGCTCGCGTGTCGATCTGTATTTGCCGCTCGATACGCGCGTCAAGGTGGTAATTGGCGACAAGGTGCGCGCGTCCACCACCATCCTGGCCGAATTGCAGTGAGCGGGGCGAACCCTCTACAATCCAGTTCCAATTCTGACGCAGACAGTCCGATATGCCAGTGATACGACCGCGCAAGGCGCTCATGAACCCGGAGTTGCGACGGCGCGGCATTTACATCCTGCCCAACCTGTTTACGACCGCAGCGCTGTTTGCCGGTTTCTATGCCATCGTACAGGCCATGAATATGCGCTTCGAGTATTCGGCGGTGGCCATCTTCATCGCCATGGTTCTCGATGGCCTGGATGGGCGCGTCGCACGCATGACACATACGCAAAGCGAATTCGGTGCCGAGTACGATTCCTTGTCGGACATGGTTTCGTTTGGCGCCGCGCCGGCGCTGGTGATCTACGAATGGTCGCTCAAGGGCATGGGCAAACTTGGCTGGATAGCCGCCTTCATTTATTGTGCCGGCGCGGCATTGCGCCTGGCCCGCTTCAATACCAATATCGGGGTGGTCGATAAACGCTATTTTCAGGGGCTCCCCAGCCCGGCCGCGGCGGCATTGGTGGCCGGCCTGATCTGGGTATTGCTGAGTCTCGGAATGAACGGTGAGGAGGCGCGCTGGTATGCCTGTGTGATCACCATTTTTGCCGGTGTAACCATGGTCAGCAATGTGAGATATTGGAGCGGCAAGGACATCAATCTGCGCCGCAGCGTGCCCTTCATATTCGTGGTTGCCATCGTACTCGCGTTTGCCCTCGTCTCCAGCTATCCCGAGCTGGTGCTGTTTGCCTTGTTCCTTGTGTATGCGCTGTCCGGCTATGCCATGGCGTGCTGGGACTGGCTGCAGCGACGCAAGAGTGCTTGACGCTCGACAGAAGATCCGTATATAGTCGCCTCATGGCTACGACGTATATCTTCTCTGCCGTGTTTCTTTGCCTTTCCGGCCTTCTGCTGGCAAGGTCGCCGCTGCGTTCAACGCTGCGGCCGCTGCTGCTGCGCCGCGCGCGCTAAAAATCCCCCTCTTACAATTTGGCATTTTTTGAGTTCGCTGGTTCGCCCGCGAGCGGTATGAATTTATTCTTACGCATCAGAACCTCAGGAGAATACGATGGCCGCAGATCAATTGTTCATTTTCGACACCACCTTGCGCGACGGCGAGCAGAGCCCGGGCGCATCGATGACGCGCGAAGAAAAACTGCGGATTGCCCGGCAACTCGAAAAGATGCGCGTGGATGTGATCGAAGCCGGCTTTCCCGCAGCCTCCAATGGCGATTTCGAATCCGTGCGCGCGGTCGCCGAGGTGATCAAGGACTGCACCGTCGCGGCCCTGTGTCGCACCCAGGAGAAGGATATCGCGCGCGCCCTGGAGGCCATCAAACCGGCCAATTCGGGGCGGATTCATACCTTCATCGCCACCAGTCCGATCCAGATGGAGAAGAAGTTGCGCATGGCGCCCGATGATGTCATTGCGGCTGCAGTGAATGCCGTGCGCTTTGCGCGCAACGGCACCGACAACGTCGAGTTCTCGTGCGAGGATGCCGGGCGTTCCGAGATTGATTTTCTCTGTCGCATCGTCGAGGCGGTGATTCAGGCCGGCGCGCGCGTGATCAACATTCCCGACACCGTCGGTTACAACCTGCCCGAGCAGTTCGCCGAGCGCATCACGCAATTGCGTGCGCGCATTCCGAATTCCGACAAGGTGATCTGGTCGGTGCATTGCCATAACGACCTGGGTCTCGCGGTGGCCAACTCGCTTGCCGCGGTACGCGCAGGTGCCCGTCAGGTGGAATGCACGATCAACGGCCTCGGCGAACGTGCCGGCAATGCCGCGCTCGAAGAGGTCGTCATGGCGGTGCGCACGCGCCAGGATGTGTTTGCGTGCGACAGCCGCATCGACACCACGCAGATTCTCTCGGCCTCAAAAATGGTCTCGGGCATCACCGGTTTTCCCGTGCAGCCGAACAAGGCCATCGTTGGCGCGAATGCCTTTGCCCACGAATCCGGCATTCACCAGGACGGCGTGCTCAAACACCGTGAAACCTACGAGATCATGCGTGCCGAAGATGTCGGCTGGAATGCCAACAAACTTGTGCTCGGCAAGCACTCCGGGCGCACGGCATTCAAGGCCCGCCTCAAGGAACTCGGTATCGAGATCGATTCCGAGCAGGTTCTGAATGCCGCTTTCGCGCGCTTCAAGGAACTAGCCGACAAGAAACATGACATTTTCGACGAGGATTTGCATGCGCTCATGAGCGATGAAGCCGTGGCGCCCGAGCAGGAGCATTTCCGCCTGGTGTCTTCACGCTTCCATTCCGAAACCGGCGAAACGCCGCGCGCCAGCATCACTCTGGCGGTGGGCGGCGTCGAACATGCCAGCGAGGCAGAGGGCAGCGGCCCCGTCGATGCGGCGTTCAAGGCCATCGAGAGCGTGGCGCAGAGCGGCGCTGCATTGCTGCTGTATTCGGTCAATAACATCACGACCGGCACCGATGCGCAGGGCGAGGTCACCGTGCGTCTGTCCCATGAAGGCCGCATCGTGAATGGGCAGGGCGCCGACACCGACATCATCGTTGCTTCGGCCAAGGCCTATCTGCATGCGCTCAACAAGTTGCAGCACAAACTGGAGCGCGTCAATCCGCAGGTCTGATGGCAGTAGCAGGCAGAAAAAACGGCGTGGATCGACTCCACGCCGTTTTTTTGTCAAGCGCTTGCTTACTGTGATTTTTCGGGTTGCTGGCGGCGCGCCTGCCAGAGCATGAATGCATCGGCGGGCAGCGGCGGGGAATAATAATAGCCCTGGATGATGTCGCAATTCAGATGCCGCAGCAGATGCAGCACGTCTTCATCCTCGACACCCTCGGCGACGGTCTGCAGGTTGAAACTGCGCGCCAGCTGAATGATGGCGCGCACAATTGCCACGTCCTGAATGAAGGATTTGTCGATCTTGAGGCGATCGACGGGGAAGTTCTTCAGGTAGGCCAGGCTCGAATAGCCCGTGCCAAAATCGTCGAGCGAAATGTGCAAACCCATTTCCTTCATCTGGCGCAGAATCAGGGTGGTTTTTTCGGGTTCGTGCATCACCAGGCTTTCGGTGATCTCGAGTTCCAGCTGCTCGGGGCGCAGGCCGTGTTCGGTCAATGCGTTGTGCACCACGTCGAGCAGATTGCTCTGGTGAAACTGGCGTGCCGACAGATTCACGGCGACCATCATGGGATGCGAGCATTCATCCTTCCAGCGTTTGGCTTGGATGCAGGCGCTGTTGAGCACCCATTCGCCAATCGGCACGATGAGGCCGGTTTCCTCGGCAATCGGGATGAACTGCGCCGGACTCATCATGCCGAGCTCAGGATGCTTCCAGCGGATCAAGGCTTCGGCGCCGATCACCTGATTCGATGCCAGATTCACCTGGGGCTGGAAGTAGAGCACGAATTCCTCGCGTTCGATGGCCTTGCGCAACTGGGTTTCGATCGTCAGACGATGCGTGACTCGGGAGTGCATTTCTTCCGTGTAGAACTGGAAGTTGTTTTTTCCATGCTCCTTGGCGCGGTGCATCGCGAGGTCGGCATGCTGCAGCAAATCCGTGGCGTTGGTACTGTCGCGCGGATATACGCTTGCGCCGATGCTGGCGCTGATGACGACCTCGCGCGCATCGAGTTCCAGTGGCAAGGTCAGTATTTCGAGAATCTTTTGCGCCACCCGGATGATGGTTTTTTCGCTCTCGATTTCATCCAGCAGGAATACAAACTCGTCACCGCCAACCCGCGCCAGCGTATCACCGTCGCGCAGACAGGTCAGCAGGCGATTGGCGACTGTCTTGATGAGTCGATTGCCCATGTCGTGGCCGAGCGAATCGTTGATGACCTTGAAGTTATCGAGATCCACATACAGTAGGCCGACTTTGCGACCATGAATCGCGCCGCCAGCGATCGCCTGTCCAAGCCGGTCGAGTAGCAGCACACGATTCGGCAATTCAGTGAACGCGTCGAAGTTGGCGCTCTTGATGAGCGCCGCCTCCTGGCGTTTGCGCTCCGTGACATCCTTGAAGATGCTGATGTAATGCGTGACCTGGCCGCTGTCACTGCGCACCGGCGAAACCGTGAGTTCGTTCCAGAATTGTCCGCCGTCCTTGCGGAAGCAGGACAGGATCACGCTGCCTTCCCGGCCGCCACGCAACAGCATGCGCAGCGTTTCGGCTTCGGGTTGGTGCAGATCCTTGCCGAGGAAGATGCGTCCGCTGCCGCCCAGCACTTCTCCGGGGGTGTAGCCGGAGATCTGCTGAATCGCCGGATTGATATACAGAATCGGGTGGTCCGGCGTCAGCGCATCACTGATCATGATGCCGTCGCGGCTCGACTCGATGGCGCGGTCACGCAAGCGCAGTGCCGACTGATCCTTCATGCGCCGCGAGATGTCGCGGAAGAAGCCGACATAACCCGTCATGAGCGAAGTCTGCATCTTGGCGAACGAAGCCTCGACGGGAATTTCGCGGCCACTCTTGTGCAGGGCTGTGGTTTCCGCAGAGGACCACTGAACGCCGGCATTTTGCGGATTTTGAAGTTGTGTCAGGCTCTCGCGTTGTGCGCCATGCAGCCGCGGTGGCTGCAGCATCGAAATGTTCTGGCCGAACAGTTCCTTGTCGGTATAGCCGAAGATATCGAAACAGGCCGGATTGGCGAACTGGATGCTGCCATCGGCATTCGCAATGATCACAGCATCCGAGGTGATTTCCCACAGCGTACGGTTGCGCAATTCGCTGTCGCGCACCGCCTGTGCGGCGCGCGCATGCTTGTGCATGAGCTTGCGGATCGCCGTGGCGGTGCGGTTGATGGTTTTGACCAGCCGACCGATTTCGTCGCTGGCCTCGTAGGCGATGCGCGCATCGAGATCGCCATTTGCAAAGCGATGCGACATCACCGCAATCATCTTGAGCGGCAGTAGAAGGCGTCGGCGGATATACAGATAGGTGCCCGAAGCCACGGCGAGACCGAGCAGTACGGCAGCCAGAATCATGTAACGCAGATTTTCGCGCTGTTCGGCAAAATGCGGAAACACCGAATGCACGGTATCGTCCGCTGCCGCCAGCAGCGCATCCATGTGTTGATTGACGAGCAACAATTGTTGGCTCATCCCGGGTGATCCATGGGGTACTGCCAGCAACTGGGCGGTGGTTTGCCGGCTCTGCAGCCATTCGCGTTTCAAACGAATCAGCGATTTTGCTGAATTCTCGTTGACGAACAAGCCATGCGCCGTACCGGTCTGTTCGACGTAGCGTAGATCGTCTTCGAACTGGGCTTGCAAGCGTGGCAGTTGCAGACGGGCCGGTACATGATTCTGCGCTGCTTGCTGGGTTGTCAAGGCGATGCGTTGCGACAGGGTGCCCAAGCGGCTGGTCACCAGAATCAGACGGCCACGCTCGTCCTGCAGGCGGAGTTCATGGTTGGCATACAGCGCCGCCACGACGCCGATCAGGCCAAGGATCGCAAACGCCACGCTGACGTCGCGCCCGATGCCGGGACGCAACAGGGCGACCAGGAATTTGCGCAAGGGCCCATTTGAAACGGATTGAAAGCGGTTCATCGCGGCGTTGTCAGAACAGGTTGCGGGGGCACAGCGGCGCTAGCCGCGTGATTGGATATCGCCATCTTGGTTTCGTTTCCCGATGAGCGGCTTGTCGGGTTGAAAATGCCTATGAAATAAAGGCTTGGCGCTGATCCGAAGCCATTTAAGCCAGTTTTTGATTGTAGTCGTTGTTGGCGCAGCTTGTGAAGCGCCGCAGCCAAAACAAGCGCTTTGTCCGTCGCACTGACGTCGATCGCAACGTCTCAAAGGTTCCCATGGCGGTTCGTCTGCCCACCATGCACATTGCCTCCGCGCCGCGTCAGGTGTGGTGCTGGGACATGACGTGTCTGCCAGCTCAGGGCAGTGATGCTGGTTCTACTTGTATCTGATACTCGACCTCTACAGCCGGACTCAGTTCTACCGCCCGAGAATCACTTCCAGCACAAACTGGCTGCCGATGTAAGCCATGATCAAGGCGGCAAAACCGCCGAGGGTCCAGCGTAACGCCAGCCGGCCGCGCCAGCCACGCAGATGACGGCCCAGCAGCAATCCAGCAAACGTTGCCCAGGCAAGAATCGCAAACACGGTCTTGTGATTGAATGCCAGCGCCTTGCCAAAAAGTTCTTCTGAAAAGAAGACACCCGAAATCAGTGTGAGGGTCAGCAGAAAGAAGGCGGAATGAATCAGGCGAAACAGCAACGCCTCCATGGTAAGCAGCGGCGGCAAACCTGCCATGATCGGTGAAAGTCGGCCATGATGCAGGCGTTTCTCTGCCGCCGCCATCAACAAAGCATGCAAGGCCGCAAGTGTGAACAGGCTATAAGCCAGCATCGCGACGAGAAAATGCGCCCGGAAAACCAAGGATCCCGCATTGGCGAGGATATGCTGACTCGGAAACAGCGTCGGCAACACGACACAAACGGCGGACAATGGCAAGCCCAGCATTTGCAGGCCTTCCATGCGCGCGTAGAAACTCTCGATCCAGTACAACGCAATCGCCAGCCACATCATCAGCGACAGCGCCACCGAAAAACCGAAGTGCATGGCGCCAGCAGGTAGCAATTCCAGCCCCAGGGTTATCCCATGCAGGATCAATGCGGCCAGCAGCCAGATGCGCTCTACGCGGCTCAACCCGGAAAGCGGTTGCGCGAGTGCAGCGCCGCGCCAGCGGACGCGCCAGAAATGCAGAGCCAGTCCGATGTATAAGGCGCTGGCAAGGAGATGCAGTAAAATCGCAGGCATCCTCGCAGTTTACCTTATTCGCATTCAATTCTCGCCATGCTCGACAATCTTACCCAGCGCCTCGCCAAAGCAGTCAAAACCATTCGAGGCCAGGCACGCCTCACCGAAGACAACATCAGCGACATGCTGCGTGAAATCCGCATGGCCTTGCTCGAAGCGGATGTGGCCTTGCCGGTCGTCAAGGACTTCATTGCCCGTATCAAGGAAAAAGCCATCGGCCATGAAGTCATCGGCTCACTGACACCTGGCCAGGCGCTGGTCGGCGTAGTGCATCGCGAACTCACCGAACTGATGGGCGGCGCCAGCACTGGCCTGAACCTCGCCACCCAGCCACCCGCCATCCTACTGATGGCGGGTCTGCAGGGCGCCGGCAAGACCACCACCACCGCAAAACTGGGGAAATGGCTCAAGGAGCGGCAGAAGAAAAAAGTATTGGCCGTCTCCTGCGACGTTTATCGTCCAGCCGCCATCGAGCAGTTGAAAACGGTATCTGCGCAAGCCGGCATCGATTTTTTCCCGTCCGCAGCGGGCCAGAAACCGCAGGAAATTGCAGCAGCAGCGGTCGACTACGCGCGCAAGCACTACTACGACGTGCTGTTCGTCGATACCGCAGGTCGTCTGGCAATCGATGCCGCCATGATGGACGAGATCAAGCAGTTGCATGCCCTGCTCAATCCCATCGAGACCCTGTTCGTGGTCGACGCCATGCTGGGTCAGGATGCGGTCAACACGGCCAAGTCATTCAGCGAGGCGCTGCCATTGACCGGGGTCATTCTCACCAAACTCGATGGCGATGCGCGCGGCGGGGCGGCCCTGTCAGTGCGGCACGTAACCGGCAAGCCGATCAAGTTTTCCGGCATCGGCGAAAAACTCGGCGGACTTGAAGAATTCCACCCCGAACGCATGGCATCGCGCATTCTTGGCATGGGCGACATTCTGGGGCTCGTCGAAGAGGCTCAGCGTGGCCTGGACCAGGAAAAAGCACAGGCATTCGCCCAGAAGATGAAGTCCGGGAAAAGCTTCGATCTTAACGATTTCAAGGAACAGATTACCCAGATGCGAAAAATGGGTGGGATTTCTTCCTTGCTGGAAAAACTTCCGGCGCAGTTCGCTCAAGCCGCGCAACAAGCGGGAGGCGCGGTTGAGGACAAGGCGATTCGACGCATCGAAGGCATTATCAACTCAATGACCGAGCTTGAAAGAAGCAAGCCCGAGCTGCTCAAGGCCAGCCGCAAACGTCGCATTGCAGCCGGGGCCGGAGTGACGGTACAGGAAGTCAATCGACTGCTGAACCAGTTCGAGCAGACACAAAAGGTGATGAAACAGTTCTCCAAGGGCGGCATGCAGAAAATGATGCGCAACATGAAAGGCATGCTGCCCGGAATGCGCTGATTTAAGGTGAAAGAACCCGAAATCAAGGCAAGTGGTTTTACTCCCGACCGCGCGTGAGTGACGACAACGCTTACGCCGAGTCGTTGTTTCGGACCACCAAGTATCGCCGAGTTTCCCGCCAAGGCCTTTGCCGACCTCGCGCAGGCGCGTGCCTAGGCTGCCGATTTCGTGCGTTGGTACCACTTCGATCATCGCCATAGCGGGATTCGCTATGTCAGCGCCATGCGGGCGAGGACCAGGCGATTCTCGCTGCGCGACATGATGTGTATCTGCTCGTACGCGAACTCAATCCGGCGCGCTGGTCCGGTGACATGCGAAACTGGTCGCCAGTCGGTGCCGTGACCCTTAATCCCGAACGCGATTCCGTCATAAAGACGCATTTGATTGGGCAAAATATTCCGCGCATTCTTTCTAATCAGCTACAATTAGTCTCTAAAGTTTCTCCACCCTGCGCCGTGTACACGAGTAGAGATACCCTAGTGGAAAGGATTGCATCATGAAAATTGATAATGCTCTAAATTCGCTTGGCGGCATTGTCAGCGGAACGCGGACACCAAACATCGCGAAATCAGTACCAGCAAAACCATCCGAAGGGCAGGGGGCGGATGTTGAATTGTCCCCACTCTCAACCAGACTCCAAAATATTGACGGCGCAGAGATTGCCAACAGTGAAAAAGTCGCCCAAATTCGCGAAGCCATCGCTCAAGGCCGTTTCACGATTGACTCCAACAAGATCGCTGATGGCTTAATCGATAGCGTACGCCAAATGCTACAGTTGCAGCGTTAGTTTTTTCTGCGATTCACCCCACGTGGTTTTGGTTAGGCTCTTCTCGCGAATGATGTGGTTGCACTCATACCCTGACCGCCGCCGCCAGCAGCGATGGGGGTTCCGGGGCGAATCCTGGCGACCGGTCGAGGGTGCGGAACCAGCCCAGGTAGTTGGCGAGGT
>JBPOIN010000010.1:0-3046 GCA_052034445.1 Pseudomonadota bacterium
CCACGGTCAGCACCGCTTCGAGATGGTGCCGCTGTTCTTCCTCGGTGTCTGGCTGTTGCATTACGGCAATCGCGGCTTCGTGTTTCCATTCCTGATCCGCGCCGCCAAGGGCGCCCAGAGCAGCTTCAGTGTGATGATCGTGGTGGCCGGCTGGCTGGTGACGTCGCTGCACGGCTATCTGAATGCGGTGTTCATCTCGCACCTGAGCACGCATCTGACGCCCGAGTGGTTCAGCGATCCGCGCTTCATCGTCGGCATGGCGATCTATCTGTTTGGCTTCACGATGAACGTGCATTCGGACGCCATCATCCGCAACCTGCGCAGCAAGGAAGAAATCGAGCGCGGTGACAAGGTCTATCGGATTCCGCGCGGTGGCCTGTTCAAGTACGTCAGCAATCCCAGCTACCTGACTGAACTGCTGTCATTCACCGGCTTCGCCATCGCCACCTGGTCGCTGGGCGCCGTGTTCGTGCTGCTGGTCAGCGCCGCCAACCTGATCCCGCGCGCTTTCCAGATCCATCGCTGGTATCACGAGAAGTTCGGCGCCGAATATCCGCAGGATCGCAAGGTGCTGATTCCCTATCTGCTCTAGCCAATAAGCGGACGGCGCGCGCTGAAGCGCGCTCTGCCGGCCACCATTCCCGCATAACGGGGGCGCTTGCGCCGGGCAGAAAATAAAAAAGGCAGGGGAACCCCCTGCCTTTTTTGCGTCAAGGACGACCGGATTACTTCTTGGCTTCTTCGGCCTTCTTCTCGGCCGGCTTGGCGGCAGGCGCAGCAGCCGGAGCGGCGGCGCCCTTCTTTTTCGCGGCTTCGGCGTTTTTCTCGGCGATCGCCGCCTTCAGTGCGGCAGCATTGGCGGCTGCGTCATACAGTTCGCCCGCCGGAGCGGCAGCAGCGGCCGGCGCAGCGGCAGCCGGGGCTGCAGCCTTCGGCGCATCGGCAGCAAAGGCGGGGGCAATGAAAGCGGCGGCGATCAGGGCGGAGAGCAGTTTGTTCATGGCGATTCCTAAAATGATTGGGTTTTGAGAACTTCGGTCGCCTGGCCAGGCAAGTCTGCAAGGCAGGCTACGGGATATTCAGGGCTGCAAGCGCAAAATTATACCCAGAAACATCCTGCGGACCGCCTGCAAATTGCCCAAAATGCGCCATTTGCTCTCGTGCTACCGGGGCTTTGCAGATCATGCCGGTCACGGCTTGTCGACGGCCTTGCCGCTGTGGCCGCCGCCAAGGCCGCCCGCCTTGGAACCAGCGTTGGCCCCCGCATGTGCGCCGGCATGGCCGCGTGCCGCATTGACGCCGCCGCCGGCATTTGTCGACGCATGCCCCAGCCCATGCCATCGGCGCGCATTTGCAGGATGCCCGGAGTGTTTTTGGCGCTGGCGCCCGGCGCGTGTCAAGATAGTTGTCGCCTCGGTCATGCGGCCAACGGTTGAGTATTCTGCCCAGCCAAATGCGTCTTTATGACGGAGTCGCGTTCGGGATTGAGCGTCACGGCGCCGACTGGCGACCAGTTTCGCGTGTCACCGGACCAGCGTGCCGGATTGAGTTCGCGTGCGCGCAGATACACATCATGTCGCGCAGCGAGAATCGCCTGATCCTCGCCCGCATGACGCTGCGCCGGACTGACATAGCGAATCCCGCTATGGCGATGATCGAAGTTGTACCAATGCACGAAATCGGCAGCCCAGGCACGCGCCTGATCGAGATCAGCAAAGCCCTTGATGGGAAACTCGGGCCGATACTTGGCGGTCCGAAACAACGACTCGGCGTAGGCGTTGTCGTCACTCACGCGCGGTCGGGAGTAAGAGGGTTTGATGCCCAGCCAGTTGAGCATCGCCAGTACGGTCGTGGCCTTCAATGTCGAGCCGTTGTCGCCGTGCAGCACCGGCTTGTCCCTCAGGGCGGCAATCCCCTCCGCCAACGCAGTGCGGCGCACGAGATGGGCGGCATGGTCGGCGTTGTCCGCCTCATGCACTTCCCAACCGACGATCTTGCGGCTGTACAGGTCCAGGATCAGATACAAGTAGAACCAGCGACCCTGCACCTGGGCCGGCAGATACGTCATGTCCCAGCACCACACCTGGCGTGGCTCGGTGGCAATGTGCGTGGTGGGCGGCCGAACCGCCTTGGGAGCCTTGGCTCGTCCGCGATGGGTCATCTGTCCGTGGGCCTTCAGCACTCGACTGAACGTGGATTCGCTGGCCAGGTAGATGCCCTCGTCGGCCAGCATGGGCACGATGCGCGCCGGCGGTACGGCGGCAAAGCGCGGTTCGTTCGCCACGGTCAGAAGCTTCGTGCGTTCCGTCCCGGACAGGGCATGCGCCGGGGTCGGCCGCACGGCCTGTGGCCGACCATCGCTGCGGACCTGGCCATCCGTGGTCTGCCAGCGTTGCAATGTGCGCACACTGATGCCCACGATGGCGCAGGCCGGCTTGAGCCGGGCGCCCGCCGTGTGGGCAATATCGATGTTTCGGGAAAGAGCCTGGCGATCTTCGAGGCCAATCATTCGTCCTCTCCCTTGTTGAAGATCGCCGCGACTTTTTTTGACAGGACGAGCAGCGCGGCCGCCTCGGCCAGGGCCTTGTCCTTGCGCAGCAGTTCGCGTTCGAGTTCCTTGATGCGCTTCTTGTCCGCTCGCGTGGCTTGCGGACTGGCGCGAACATCTTCCGGTTCCGCCAACGCCGCGGTGGCGCTCATGCGCCACTTGTCGAGCTCGGCAGGAAAGACGCCATGCTCGCGGCACCACGCATTCTTGCCGGCTTCGTCCAGGGCCGCCACCGTGATGACCGCTTCAAGCCGAGCCGCCGCTGACCAGGCCCGCCCTCGGGCGGGCCTGGTCAGCGCTTCCTCTCGCCAACGTTCCAATGTCTGCACGGAAACCCCAACTTCCCTTGATATCCCAACAATCTCGGCGTTCTCCGGCGCCAACAATCGCGCCACCACTTTGTTCCTGAATCCTTCTCCGTACCTTGCCATCGTTCTTCCTTATCGCCCCCAAGTTCAAGATCATATCCGGGCGACAACTATTCTGACGCAGGGGGCG
>JBPOIN010000185.1:0-3989 GCA_052034445.1 Pseudomonadota bacterium
GTTGTGGAGTTCTGGCCTTGCCATTCAGCCAACGGACGCTGTGGTGTCTGGTATTGCTGCTGCTCCCCGCCACCATGCTTTGGGGTGTTTTCGCCCATGAATTCGGCGGTTCACCCAATACTGGAACCCTGATCGCCCTGGCACACAGTAATCCGGCAGAGGCGACGGAGTGGTTGCACTCCCATCCCGGACCGGCGGTTTGGGCAATCCTGCTGGCGGCCGGGTCGGCAACGATGTTGGTGCGCGCCCCGCGTCAGCCGGTTTTCAATCCGGCGCAGCGACGGACGGTTTTCGCGGGTTTCCTGCTTTTCGTGCTGACTGCCATCATTCAGCATGACTACTGGTATGGCAAACGCACATCCTGGGCGCTCGTGACGGCAAACGACATCGAAACCATCTGGCCGGCCAGCCCGTTATGGTTTGTCATCGACACAGCCTGGGGCAACATCAACGACCCGATGCTGTCGGCGCCGCAATTCGTCAATCTGCAGCGACAACCGCCGCTGCCAGTTCAGGGGGTTAACGACGAACCGTTGCTGGTCATTCTTGTCATCGGCGAAAGCCATCGCCGCGACACGCTGAACCCATCGCGACATCCAGCACTTGCCAGACGCTTGGCCGCGAAGAAACTGGTCTGGTTCAGCGATGTCTGCGCGGGCGCCACGCTGACCTTCTATTCCGTCCCCGCGCTGGTCACTGGCGCGTCTGCCGAACAAGGCATCGACAAAGGCCAAAACGCCCCCTCCGGGCTGACTTATTTCAAACAGGCAGGTTTTTCGACAGCCTGGATTTCAAATCAGGATGACGGCATTTTCCGGGAAGCCGGCTGGGATTACAGCGCCTTTTCGCGCCGGACATCGAGCAACAAGCCAGACGAGACCCTGCTCCCCGGCCTGCGCAAATTCCTGCAAAGCGCACCGAAAAAAGCCGCCGTCGTGCTTCACGTGCAAGGCAGCCACTTCGACTATGAAAACCGCTATCCGGCCGACGCGGCGCTCAAGCCAACCAGTCAGTTAACCGGCCTCGAACTGGAGCGCGCGCATTACTACAACAGCGAAGCCTATGCCGCCAGCGTGCTTGACCGTATTCTGGGCATTCTCGACCAGGAGTCGCGGCCGGCAATCCTGTTGTTCACCTCGGATCATGGCGAAAATCTCAAGGATGACGAACGCAATCTCTGGCGCCATGGAGCCTCCAGGACCGTATCCGCGGCGGAAATCAAGGTGCCAGCTTTCGTAGCCTGGAATACCCGTTATGCCATGACTCGCCAGGAGTCTCTGACGAATATTGAAAGCAATGCCCACAAGCCATTGGCCCACGCCAACCTTTTTCCTTTATGGCTGCGACTAGGCGGTCTGACATCGGCGGCAGCGCCGGCCCACGCCAGTCCTGACGCAGTCGAATTCGCCCCCGATCTAGCGCGGACCTTCCGGAATTCGGCCAGCAGCAAGGTCGAATCCTGCGAAACCCTGTATTAACGCTCATTCACAGTAGCGCACCCGTGGTGGAAGTAATCATGGCCAACGAAATCGAACTCAAACTCAGCCTGCCGGACAGCGCCCAGCGTCAGTTGCTGCGCCAGCCGATCCTGAGCAAAGCAGTCAGCAAGCACACCCAGCAGCTGATCAACATCTACTACGACACACCGGAATTCGACCTGCAGCGGCGCGGGATTGCCTTGCGTTTGCGCAAACAGGGTCGCATCTGGCTGCAGACCGTGAAATGCGCCGGCAGCTCGGCTGCCGGGTTGTCCAGCCGACCGGAATGGGAAACCCGCTACGCCGGACACTTCGATTTTTCGCCCATCGACGCCGAGCGTGTGCGCGACTGGCTCAACAAGCCGCGCATCCTGCAGCATCTCGTGCCGGTTTTCGAAACCAGCTTCCGCCGCACGACCTGGCGCTTCGAGCCTCGCCCCGGTTGCAGCGTGTTGCTGATGTTCGATCGCGGCTGGACTGTCGCGGCCGGGAAACGCCTGCCGATCTCGGAACTCGAAATTGAACTCGCAGCCGGCCAGGAGGATGTCGGCGAACTGTTCCGGCTGGCCGAAATACTGGCCGAACGCGTGCCCCTCATACCCTCGACCTGCAGCAAGGCCGAGCGCGGTTATCGGCTGTTTCAGGGCCGGACGCTGCAGCCGTCGAGGCCACCCGACATACCGCTGTGCCGCAACGATACGCCGCAGCAAGCTTTCCGCCAGATCGCCATGGCCAGCCTGGAACACCTGCAGAGCAATCACGAAGGCGCCATCGGCAGCGACGATGCGGAATTCATCCATCAGATGCGCGTTGCCGTGCGCCGCCTGCGTGCCGCAGCACGGCTGTTTTCGCCCTGCCTGCCCGCAGCGCTCAGTGACGAATTGACCGAGCCGTTGCGCCAGCTGGGCCGGCGGCTCGGGCATGTGCGCGACCTCGACGTTCTGCTGGCCGAAATCGCCGCTCCCGTGGGCGCCGCGCTGCCCGACGAACCACGCCTTGCCGCACTCATGGGCACGATCACCGACCGCCGCTATGCAGCGCGCACGCACCTTCTGCGTACGCTGCAATCCATCGACCATGGCCGCCTGTTGCTGCATGCCGCCGCGCTGCTGCAACAAGGGCCACTGGGCAACAGCCAGAAGAGCACCGCCACTGCGCCTGAAATCCCCTTGACGCTCGGTGACTTCGCCACCGCCCGCCTCAAGCGACTGGAAAGAAAAGTGCTGCGCCTTGCAAAAGCCAGCAGCATCGACGATCCGGGCTCCCTGCATGGCTTGCGCATCGGCATCAAACGTCTGCGCTATGCACTGGAGTTTTTCGCCCCGCTGGCCGGCAAGAATTCCTTGCGGCGGCGCATCCGTCGTCAGTTGCGTCAGCTTGTCGCCCTGCAGGAGAGCCTTGGACAACTCAACGATCTGGCGAATGCCGGCTTGCTGCTCATGCATTGCGCCGGCGACGACCCGCGGCTGCGCGAAGCCGTGACGCTGATTGGCGGCTGGCATGGCGCACGCCACAGCGCCCTGCTGGCGCGCCTGCCGCAACAGATCAAGGGGCTGGAAAGGCTGAAGCTGGCGAAATTCGCTTAGGGAGCCACTGATTCAGTCATCCCCGCGAAGCTGGGAATTCTGTAACTTGTTGAAAACATGGTTTCCCGCTTTCGCGGGAATGACGGATTCTGGACTTATTCACCATTTCCCTAGCGGCCTGATGGCGGCACAACAAGAGGATCATCATGGAATTGTTACTCTGGCGCCATGCCGAAGCGCATGACGCGCGGCCCGGCCAGAACGATCTGGCGCGGCCATTGACCAGCCGTGGGGAACATCAGGCCCAGCGCGTCGCGCACTGGCTACGCGCGCATCAACCGCGGCAACTGAAAATTCTCGTCAGCCCGGCCTTGCGCTGTCAGCAAACCGCCAGCGCCCTGGCGTTGCCATTCGCGACCGAGCCGCGCATCGCACCGCACGCCGACAGCGCCGCTCTGCTCGCTGCCAGCGGCTGGCCTGCAGAGCATGGCAAGACAGCCGCCGTGCTGTTGATCGGCCACCAGCCGACACTGGGCCGCCTCGCCGCGCTATTGCTCGCCGGTCAGGAAACCGACTGGAGCATCAAGAAGGGCGGGCTCTGGTGGTTTTCGCAACGCAACCGGGATGGTGCTGCGCAAGTCGTGCTGCGCGCGGTGATCAATCCGGAGTTGCTGGAGGCATAATCAGGCCGCCGCTGTTTTTCAGCCGTTCGAACTCTTCGGCATATTGTTTGCATCCCATGCCGCGATCGCAGGCATACGCCAGTTCGGCCAGCCCATCCATGCTGCGCCCGAGTTGCAGCAATGCAAGCCCGCGCCCAAGATGCGCGCGCAAGTAATCCGGCTTCAACGCCAGCGTATGTTCGAAATCGGCAAGCGCCTTGGCATGTTCGCCCAGTTCGGCATAGGCTGCGCCGCGGTTATGGTAGGCCGGCGCATAACTGGGGTTCAGCGCCATGGACTTGTTGAAATCCTGCAACGCCATG
>JBPOIN010000105.1:0-8534 GCA_052034445.1 Pseudomonadota bacterium
CTGTCTGGCCTAGCCAGTACAGTGGTTTGTTTTGAAAAATCATGCCCCGCTGAAGTTTTCATCAGCCTTGTAGGCGCAGCAAGGGCTGGCGGCCAGTTCAGTGTAAAACGTCCATCCATTTGGGATGTTGTTTTGCTTGGCCGTGGAATTCACAGGCCTGCCGGGATTGGTTTGCCCGCTGTTTTCCGGCGCGGCGGCCCGGTCAGGCGGCCGCGTTTGCGGCCTTCGCGCTCATGCGCCGAGCGGCGGGTACAGGTTCATCGGCTGGTCGCGGCAGGCGGTAAATCCGTAGTGCGCATAGAACGAGCGGGCCGCTTCGCTCTTCGCATCCACCACCAGTGCGTAGGCCGTCATATGTTTTTTGGCTTCCAGGCACCGTGCTACGGCGCAGCCGAGCAATACTTGTGAGTCATGCAATGGGACTGAGCAACCAAGGTCATTTCTGCTATTATTGCAAATCGAAACTTCTACTTTCGATTTGCAAAATCGGGGCGCTTATGTATCCACGTCAGGCACATACCACACTTGAACGTCTGGCCCGGGGCTTTCCGGTGCTGGCGTTGACCGGGCCGCGTCAGTCCGGCAAGACGACGCTGGCCCGCAGCAGTTTTCCTGATAAACCCTATGTTTCGCTGGAAAATCCGGATGAGCGGGATTTTGCTGAGCAAGACCCCAAGCGATTTCTGGCGCGTTTTCCCGCGGGCGCGATTCTCGATGAGGTGCAACGTTGCCCGGAGTTGCTGTCGTGGTTGCAGGGACTGGTCGATGAGCGCCCGGTGATGGGGCAGTTTGTCCTGACCGGATCGGCCCAGTTTGATCTGGTTGCCGGGATGAGCCAGTCGTTGGCCGGCCGGGTTGGGCGGGTCGAGCTATTGCCCTTGTCGCTGGCCGAGATGCAGGGCGGCGCGTGTCTGCCGGCTACGCTGGACCGGTTGTTGCTGAATGGCGGCTATCCGGCGATTTATCAGCGTGATCTGGCGGCCAACGACTGGTTTCCTAACTATGTCGCCACCTATCTGGAGCGCGATGTACGACAGATCATCGCTGTGCGGGATTTGTCGCAATTTCAGCGCTTTGTCAGGATGTGTGCGGCGCGCTCCGGGCAAGTGCTGAATCTGGCGGCGCTGGGCGCCGATTGCGGTATTTCCGCCGTCACGGCGCGCGAATGGTTGTCCGTGCTGGAGGCCAGTTATCTGGTGACTCGTCTGCCGCCGTATTTCCGGAATTTTGGCAAACGCCTGGTGAAGTCTCCCAAGCTGTATTTTCTCGATGTGGGATTGATGGCCTGGCTGTTGGGGATTCGTGACGAACAGTCGATGGCGACGCACGCAGCGCGAGGGGCTTTGTTTGAAACCTGGGTGGTTGCAGAGCTGATCAAGCAGCGCTTTAACGCCGGTCAACCGGCGGACCTGTATTTCTGGCGCGATAGCGCCGGACATGAGATCGATGTGGTGTTCGAGACATCCGGTGGGCTGCAGGCGGTCGAAATCAAGTCCGGCAGCACTTTTGCTGCAGACTGGACGGATGGCTTGGTGAAATGGCAGAAATTCATTGGCGATACCCCCAGCCTGAAACCCATCCTGATTTATGGCGGGGCGGACAGTCATGAGCGGGAGCATTGTCTGCTTACTGGCTGGAAGGATATGGCGCGGCGCTGATGCGCGCGCGTTGCAAAAAACCCGGGGGCTGACGATCCAGTGAATTTCTGGATGGTCAGCCCCCGTTGCAGGTTCGCACGGACCCGGACCTGCGTCCGGATCCGCGGCCTGGCTCAGGCGACGGTTTTCAATGCGGCGTTGAAGGTGGCGCTGGGGCACATGATGGCCGCCAGTTTGGCCTGATCGGGCATGTAGTAGCCGCCGATATCCACCGGCTTGCCTTGCACCGTCTTGAACTCGGCGACGATCTGGGCTTCGCTGTCGGTCAGGGCCTTGGCCAGCGGTGCGAAGTGGGCCTGGAGTTCCTTGTCCTCGGTCTGGGCGGCCAGTGCCTGGGCCCAGTACATGGCCAGGTAGAACTGGCTGCCACGGTTGTCGAGCTCGCCGGTCTTGGGCGAGGGCGACTTGTTGTTGTCGAGCAGCTTGCCGGTGGCGGCATCCAGGGTCTTGGCCAGAATCTTGGCCTTGGTGTTGCCGGTCTTGAGGCCCTGGTCTTCGATGGATACGGCCAAGGCCAGGAATTCGCCGAGGGAATCCCAGCGCAGGTGGTTTTCCTGCACCAGCTGCTGCACGTGCTTGGGTGCGGAACCGCCGGCGCCGGTTTCGTACATGCCGCCGCCGGCCATCAGCGGCACGATGGACAGCATCTTGGCGCTGGTGCCGAGTTCCATGATGGGGAACAGGTCGGTCAGGTAGTCGCGCAGGATATTGCCGGTGACGGAGATGGTGTCGAGGCCGCGGATCACGCGTTCCAGCGTGTAGCGCATGGCGCGCACCTGGGACATGATCTGGATGTCCAGGCCTTTGGTGTCGTGATCCTTCAGGTAGGTTTCGACCTTCTTGATCAGCTCGGCTTCATGGGGACGGTAGGCGTCGAGCCAGAACACGGCCGGCATGCCGGAGTTGCGGGCGCGCGTCACGGCCAGCTTGACCCAGTCGCGGATCGGGGCGTCCTTGACCTGGCACATGCGCCAGATGTCGCCGGCTTCGACGTTCTGGGTCAGCAGCACTTCGCCGCTATCGATATCGACGATATTGGCGATGCCATCCTCGGCAATTTCGAAGGTTTTGTCGTGGGAGCCGTATTCCTCTGCTTGCTGGGCCATCAGGCCGACGTTGGGCACGGTGCCCATGGTGCGGGGGTCGAAATTGCCGTGGGTCTTGCAGAAGTTGATCATTTCCTGATAGATGCGGGCAAAGGTCGATTCCGGCATGACGCACTTGCTGTCGTACTGCTTGCCGTCGGCGCCCCACATCTTGCCGCCGGCGCGGATCATGGCCGGCATGGAGGCGTCGACGATGATGTCGTTGGGGGAATGGAAGTTGGTGATGCCCTTGGCGGAATCCACCATGGCCAGACGGGGGCGATGTTCCTGGCAGGCGTGCAGGTCGCGGATGATCTCGTCACGCTTGGATTCGGGCAGCGTCTTGATCTTTTCGTAGAGCGTGGCCATGCCGTTATTGACGTTGATGCCCAGTTCGTCGAACAGCTTGGCGTGCTTCTCGAAGGCTTCCTTGTAGTAGATCTTGACGCAGTGGCCGAACACGATGGGGTGCGATACCTTCATCATCGTCGCCTTGACGTGCAGCGAGAACAGGATGCCCGACTCGCGGCAGTCTTCCAGCTCCTGCTCGTAGAACGCGCACAGGGCTTTCTTGCTCATGAACATGGAATCGATGATCTCGCCTTCGAGCAGGGCGAGCTTGGGCTTCAGCACCGTGGTCTTGCCGCCTTTGGCGATCAGCTCCATGCGCACATTACGCGGCTTGTCCAGGGTCAGCGACTTCTCGCCATGGTAGAAGTCGCCATGATGCATATGCGACACATGGGTTTGCGACCATTGCTTCCACTCGCCCATCGAATGCGGGTGCTTCTTGGCGAAATTCTTCACGGCGGCCGGTGCGCGGCGGTCGGAGTTGCCTTCGCGCAGCACCGGATTGACGGCAGAGCCGAGACAGCGGCCATAACGGGCGCGGAGAGCCTTGTCTTCGTCGGTCTTGGGATCTTCCGGGTAGTCGGGGATCGCATAGCCCTTGCTTTGCAGCTCCTTGATGGCGGTGATCAGCTGGGCCACGGAGGCGCTGACATTCGGCAGTTTGATGATGTTGGCATCCGGCTGCAGGGTCAGCTTGCCGAGGGTGGACAGGCTGTCGGGAACTTTCTGAGCATCGGTCAGGAATTCGGGGAACTCCGCCAGCACGCGGGCAGCCACGGAAATATCGCTGGTCTCGACTTCGATGCCCGCCGGCGCCGTGAACGTGCGGATGATGGGCAGGAAGGAGGCTGTGGCCAGAAGCGGCGCCTCGTCTGTCAGCGTGTAGATGATGGTGGATTTGCGTGTACTCATGAAGCTCCCCTGGATAAATTAGGTCGTCGAATGGGTTTGTACGGTCGAGAAACTTGTGGTTGATCGACTTTTTTCTCTTATGCAAGAACCCGTGATTTTACCCGCCGGAAGCCGTTTCGGGGCCGCATTGCCCGTAACGTGAGCGGGGAAATGTTGCGGATTTCAAATTTTCGATGGCGGCAGCAGGGGACGAAGCCAACCGTATTGTTGAATATTGGCTTGCCGTTCTTGTGATCCATGCGGCAAACACCAGGGGGGCTGACGATCCAGCGTCATTCTGGATGGTCAGCCCCCGTTGCAGATTTCAGGCAGTTATAGCTGCATCGACATCAGACTATTTGACACGTCTGTACACGGCTTCCTTGGCCAGCGCATGGCCGATGGGATGCGGGTGATAGCCTTGCTGTTCGAGGAACAGTTTGACCAGCAGTATGAGGATCACGCCGCCCGGGGCGAACAGGCCGAACATGATGACGTCGTCGCGCTGCTGCATCAGGATTTCCTGCGACATGTAGTTGGTGAACCAGGTGGCGTAAAGGGCCAGGGGGATGTAGATGTCGAGGTATTTGGAGCGGAAATGGCGCTTCGACGGCGTGGTCTGCAGGATGTAGCACCAGAAGAACATCATCGTGAAGCCGCAGATGAACCAGCCGAGGAAGTTGGTGATGGGTTCGCCGCTGCCTTCGAGCCATGGGTAGATGCCGCCATTAACATGCCAGGTGAAGTTGCCGGCTTCGACCGAAATCGGGTCGACGATGAAGTCGAGCACTACGCAGAACAGGCCGCCGAGCGTTGAGATCACGGCGTTGTCGACCAGGCGGCGCCAGAACGAGGTCTCTGCGCCGAGCTGCTCGCTGGGCAGCAGGTAGAGCACCAGGTAGAACGCCGGATAGGCGAAGGCTTCCCAGCCCAGCGCGATTACCCAGGGCACGCCGTAGATGTGGCCGCCGAGCAGGGTGTCGCTGTAGTGATAGGGGCCAAAGACGCCACCGCCGGCGTAATTCGTGCCGAGAAACTCGTAGAACCAGGCGATGGAGAAGCCGACGACGATGCAGGCCGCGGTGCGCGCCCAGCCCTTGACGACGCAGGAGTGCCAGATGACGATGCCGACGCCCATGAAGGTCATCCAGGCGCTGGTCAGCACTTGCGGCTGCGTTTCGGGCAGGGTCTTGGCGGATTCCCACCACAGCTGCATCTGCTCGGGGCCATAGGCCAGGCGCAGTCCGAACAGCAGCAGCGGGATGCCGAGTGCGCCGAGCAGCGAGAGATAGAAAGCCCATTTGCCTTTTTCGGCTTTCTCCAGCGAGTAACCGTAGGTCGGTTGCAAAGCAATGTTGGCGTGCATGATGATCGATTGCCTTTAGTGAATGTGAGGATTACCAGCGCTGGCGCGAGGAAAGCTGCTCGCGCTGCACCGGGGTTGCATTGGTCACCTGCCAGGCGCCAGCGGTGTTTTCGACGACGATGGTGCGGTACTGGGTGACCTTGAAGCCGTTGGAGACATGTCGGTCGTCCGGCGTCTTCTGCGCCAGTTGGCCGCTGACGATGACCTGATTCGGGGTCGCGCCCTGGACGGTGGAAATGACGTGCTTGTTGAACAGGTAACCCTGGCTGCGCAGGGTTTTCAGGATGTCTTCGCGCGGCGCCAGATCCGTCCCCACTGCCGACGAGCAGCCCGTCGTGGTCATCACCACGGCGCTGACCGTCAGCGCCAGCAGCAGCTGCAGGAATCCAGCCCTCGGTGCGGCGTTCAATTTGCTGATGAATAACTTCATGCGCTCCCTCTTTATGAAAGGTCGTTGATTTTTAAATCAAAAACCCGGCATTTTAAAGGCGGGAGGCGAGCCGGCGGATGTTGATTTTTGCACGACCGCCACTCTGCAAATCGCATTGACTGGGTTGCCGCAGTCGGGTAGGTGGGCGGATCGTCTGCACATACGTCGAGAATGGCGGATTTCGCCTCCTCCCGCAAACGGACGAGGGCGCGTATGCGCCGTGGCAGTGCTGCGTCAGTCTTTCACGCGAATCGATTTGAATTCGCCGCTGGAATCAACAGCGTAGTACCGTGATCACGTTCCGATTGTTCGTGTCGGCTGATGCAACGCGGCGTTGGCTGCGCTTTGCGCGGCGGCCTGGTTGCGCATGAGGTGCTGCACGAGCGGCTGCTGCGGGTCCTGTCGGCCCCAGGTATCGAAATACACAAGGTCTTCGATCGGCAGGCGTGGCAGCCAGCCTGCGGTTTCGAGTTCGGGTTTGGCGTAGAAGTGGCTGACGTAGCCGACGCAAAGGTAGGCAATCGGCGTGATGCCCTTGGGGATGCCGAGCGCTTCCTGTAGATCGGCCTGTTTGAAAATGCTCACCCAGCCTACGCCGAGGCCCTCGGCGCGCGCGGCGAGCCAGAGATTCTGCACGGCGCAGACGCTGCTGTAGAGGTCCATGGTCTTCATGTGCGTGCGGCCGACGACGACCGGGCCGCTACGTTCGCGGTCGCAGGTGATGCAGATGCCGAGCGGCGATTCTAGGATGCCTTCAAGCTTGAGTCGCGCGTAGGTGGCCTGGCGGTCGCCCTCGAACATTTCGGCGGCTTCGGCGTGCGCCGTGGCGAAGGCGGCATGCACCTTGCGTTTGGTTTCCTCGGCGCGCACGACGAGAAAATTCCACGGTTGCATGAAGCCGACCGAGGGCGCGTAGTGCGCGGCCGTCAGGATGCGGCTCAGCACCTCATCCGGCACGGGCTCGGGCAGGAACTGGCCGCGTACGTCGCGGCGTGCGAAGATGGTCTGGTAAATGGCGGCGCGTGCGGCGTCGCTGAAGGCGTGGATGTCGGTGCTGTGGCTGTCTTTCATGGCAATTCCCCTTGCGTGAAAAGTGGGCGCTCTGCCTGGCCGTGCAGGGCGCGGATTTTCAGGCCGGTCTTCTGACTCGGAGTCGTTTGCCGACGGCGCCTTCCCGGGGTTAACCAGTGGCATTGGCCGCAGCATCGTCCTTACAGCGTTGGGCACGTGGCGGAATTGTCGAAACGCACCGCCTTCCCGATTCTCCCCAAGCCGCATGGCTTCGGGCACCTGAAGGGGCAGCATGATCCACGAGGCGGGGGCGCTTGTCAAAACTTCAGGGGCATCGCATGAATGACCCTGGTCAAAATTTGCGCGGTGGCTTCCTTGCATCGGCAGGCGCAGCCGTGGCCGGAATGAAAAACGCCCCGGCTGACTCAGGGTGACTGAGCCGGCCGGGGCGCTGATACGTGCTACCGGGTTGCTTAGACCTTGATCAGGTCCGCGACATCCTTGAAGTCGGCGATCTGATCGAAGTTCATGTAGCGATAGATCTCGCCGGCATTCTGGTTGATGGCTCCGATGTTGGCCATGTATTCGGCGGGTGTCGGGATCTTGCCGAGCCGGGCGCTGACCGAGGCCAGTTCGGCGGAGCCGAGGTAGACGCGGGTGTCGATACCAAGACGATTCGGGAAGTTGCGCGTCGAGGTCGACATCGCCGTGCTGCCCTTGCGGATCTGCGCCTGGTTACCCATGCACAGCGAGCAGCCGGGCATTTCCATGCGTGCGCCGGTGCGGCCGAGCACGCCGTAGTGGCCTTCCTCGGTGAGCACTTGTGCGTCCATCTTGGTCGGCGGCGCGACCCACAGACGCGTCGGCAGATCGGTCTTGCCTTCCAGCAGCTTGCTGGCGGCGCGGAAGTGGCCGATGTTGGTCATGCAGCTGCCAATGAAGACTTCGTCGATCTTGTCGCCGGCGACTTCGGACAGCAGCTTGACGTCGTCGGGGTCGTTTGGGCAGGCGACAATGGGTTCCTTGATGTCGGCCAGATCGATTTCGATCACATGGGCGTATTCGGCGTTGGCGTCGGCCTTGAGCAGTTCGGGCTTGGCGATCCAGGCTTCCATGGCCTTGATGCGGCGCTCCAGCGTGCGCTTGTCTTCGTAGCCGTTGGCGATCATCCACTTCATGAGCGTGATGTTCGAGGTCATGTACTCGATGATCGGTTCCTTGTCGAGGTGCACCGTGCAGCCGGCGGCCGAGCGTTCGGCCGAGGCGTCGGAGAGTTCGAAGGCCTGCTCGACCTTGAGCTTGGGCAGACCTTCGATTTCGAGGATGCGGCCGGAGAACTCGTTCTTCTTGCCCTTCTTCTCGACGGTCAGCAGGCCCTGGCGAATCGCATACAGCGGAATGGCGTTGACCAGATCGCGCAGCGTGACGCCGGGCTGCATTTCACCCTTGAAGCGCACCAGCACCGATTCCGGCATGTCGAGCGGCATGACGCCGGTGGCGGCGGCGAAGGCGACCAGGCCCGAGCCGGCCGGGAAGGAGATGCCGATCGGGAAACGCGTGTGCGAGTCGCCGCCGGTGCCGACGGTGTCGGGCAGCAGCAGACGGTTGAGCCAGGAGTGGATCACGCCGTCGCCGGGACGCAGGGCGACGCCGCCGCGCGTGCTGATGAAGTTAGGCAGCTCGTGGTGCATCTTGACGTCGACGGGCTTCGGATAGGCTGCCGTGTGGCAGAACGACTGCAT
>JBPOIN010000044.1:0-8427 GCA_052034445.1 Pseudomonadota bacterium
CACGCCGCGCTGGATCGCCGCGGCAATTTCGCTGGCGGCAAACGAGTCGAGCGCCGCTGCGGTCGTGCCGCCTTTTGAGGTCACGCGCTCGCGCAGCACGGAAACCGGATCGGGACTCTGTTCGGCAAGCCGGGCGGCGCCAACGAAGGTTTCGATCGCCAGTTTGCGCGCAGCTTCGGCATCCAGACCGAGGTTTAGCGCGCCCTGCTGCAGGGCTTCGATGAAATAGAACACATACGCCGGGCCGCTGCCGGACACTGCCGTGACGGCATCCATCTTGGTTTCGTCGTCGAGCCACAGCGTGGTGCCGACGGCGCGCAGGATCTTGTCGGCCGTGTCGCGCCCTTCGCGCCCGACCGCCGGATCGGCGTACAGGCCCGTGATGCCGGCGCTGATGAGTGCGGGCGTATTCGGCATGCAGCGCACCAGTTGACGATAACCGCCAAGCCAGCGCGAGATATCGTCGAGTTTGAGACCCGCGGCGATGCTCACAACGAGTTGATTCTTGAGGCTGCCGGCCAGCTGGCCAGTCAACGGCGCCAGCGCCTCGCGCATCTGCTGCGGCTTGACGGCCAGCACCAGGGCTTCGCAATTCAGCGCCGCCGGATCAAGGGCCGCGCAGCAACGCACGCCAAAGGTCGCGGTGAGTTTTTCGCGGTTGGCCTCCAGCGGTTCAACCACCTGAATGCCGGCCGCCGAATAGCCCTGTTTGCGCAAGCCGCCGATCAGCGCATTGGCCATGTTGCCGCCGCCGAGGAATGTGATTTTCATTGGTAGTCGAGAGTCGAGAGTCGAGAGAGGTTAGTCGAGAGTGGGGTTCGTGGGCGCTGAGGCCGAGGCGCAGAGTTTAGACGGTTTTGGCGTCGAGAGTGGTTAGTCGAGAGTCGAGAGCAAGGGCGGTGGCGGCTGAATCACTAGCGCCCACAACAGCTTCATTACGCACGAACACTCTCGACTCTCAGCTCGCGACTTTCGCCAGCCTGCTGCCGAAGATTGCCGAGCCGATGCGCACGATGGTGGCGCCTTCGGCAAGCGCGATTTCGAAATCGTCGGTCATGCCCATCGAGAGCACATCCAGACCCATGCCTTTGGCATTCAACGTGGCGAGCAGCTCGCGCAGGCTGGCGAAGCGCCGGTGCAGCAGTGCCAGATCGTCGGTCGGCTCGGGAATCGCCATCAGGCCGCGCAGTTGCAGCTGCGGCAAGGCGCGCACGGCCTGGGCGAGTGACTCGACCTCGGCGGGCGCCACGCCGCTCTTGCTGGCTTCGCCACTTACATTCACCTGGATCAGCACCTGCAGCGGCGGCAAGGTCGCGGGGCGCTGCGCCGCCAGACGTTCGGCGATCCTGAGCCGGTCGATGCCATGCACCCAGGCAAAATGCGTCGCGACGTCGCGCGTCTTGTTGCTCTGCAAGGGGCCGATGAAATGCCATTCGATGGCCAGGTCGGCCAGTTCGGCGATCTTGGCCACGGCTTCCTGCACATAGCTTTCGCCGAAGGCACGCTGCCCGGCGGCCCAAGCCTCGCGCAAACGCGCGGCCGGCCAGGTCTTGCTGACCGCCAGCAGGCGCGCAGCGTCCTCCGGACGGCCGACGGCCCGCAGCGCGGCGTCGATGCGGGCTTGCACGGCTTGCAAGTTGGTTGCAGTTGTTATCATAATGCGGCGACAGTATACCGCTGCGCCACGCGCGCCGGGCTGCACGGCGTTGCCAACGCCTGCTGCACGCGACTGTCACTCACCTAACCGACTTCAGGAAAGTACGCCATGGACATTACCGAACTGCTGGCATTCGCCGTCAAGAACAAGGCCTCCGACTTGCACCTTTCCGCCGGCCTGCCACCGATGATTCGCGTTCACGGCGATATCCGCCGCATCAACCTGCCGGCCATGGATCACACGGATGTGCATGCGATGGTGTATGACATCATGAACGATGGTCAGCGCAAGTTTTATGAAGAAAATCTGGAAATCGACTTTTCCTTCGCAGTTCCCGATCTGGCGCGTTTCCGGGTCAATGCCTATAACCAGCAGCGCGGTGCTTCTGCCGTGCTGCGGACCATTCCGTCGAAAATCCTCTCGCTCGAAGACCTGGGTTGCCCGAAGATTTTCTCCGAAATCGCCAAGACGCCGCGCGGCCTGGTACTCGTCACAGGCCCGACGGGTTCCGGCAAATCCACCACGCTCGCCGCGATGGTGAATGACATCAACGAAAACGATTACGGCCACATCCTGACCGTCGAGGACCCGATCGAATTCGTCCATGAATCAAAGAAATGTCTGATCAACCAGCGCGAAGTCGGTCCGCACACCAAGACATTCTCCGCGGCACTCCGTTCGGCGCTACGTGAAGATCCGGACGTGATTCTGGTCGGCGAAATGCGCGACCTGGAAACCATCCGCCTCGCCATGTCAGCGGCCGAAACCGGCCACCTGGTGTTCGGCACGCTGCACACCTCTTCGGCCGCCAAGACCGTCGACCGTATCATCGACGTATTCCCGGGCGACGAAAAGGAAATGGTGCGCGCGATGCTCTCCGAATCGCTGCGCGCGGTCATCTCGCAAACGCTGCTGAAAACCAAGGACGGCGCCGGCCGGATTGCCGCGCACGAGATCATGATCGGCACACCAGCCATCCGCAACCTGATCCGCGAAGCCAAGATTCCGCAGATGTATTCGGCGATCCAGACCGGTCAGAACTTCGGCATGCAGACGCTCGATCAGAACCTCACGGACCTCGTGCGGCGCGGAATCGTCACGTCGGGCGAGGCGCGTTCGAAAGCCGCCAACAAGGACAGCTTCGCCGCCTGATCCGTCGCTTCACTTCTCAATCCGCAGCCCACGCCACGCCATGCCGCACGCCACAGACAACCTCGTTGAAATCAAGGATCTGAATTTCGCCTATGGCGAGCGCAAGATTCTCAATGGCATCAATCTGTCGATCCCGCGTGGCAAGGTGGTGGCCATCCTCGGCGTCAGCGGCTGCGGCAAGACCACGCTGCTGCGCCTGCTCGGCGGCCAGATCAAACCGCAGAGCGGCAGCGTCAGGGTTGCCGGCCAGGAAGTCCCCGAACTCGACGAAGCCGGCCTGTATGCGCTGCGTCGTGAAATGGGCATGATGTTCCAGATGGGCGGGCTGTACAGCGACATGTCGGTGTTCGACAACATCGCGTTTCCGATGCGCGAACTCACCGACCTGCCCGAGGAAATCATCCGCGATCTGGTACTGCTCAAACTGCATTCGGTCGGTTTGCGCGGCGCGGCGCAGATGATGACCGGCGAGCTGTCGGGCGGCATGGCGCGCCGCGTGGCGCTGGCCCGCGCCATCGCACTCGACCCGCAGCTCATCATGTACGACGAACCGTTCGCTGGCCTCGACCCGATTTCGCTGAATGTAATCGCCAACCTGATCCGTCGCCTCAACGATGCGCTGGGCGTAACTTCGATCGTCGTCACTTACGACATGTCGGAATCGCTGAAGATCGTCGATTACGCCTACTTCGTTCATGACGGCGTGGTGGTCGCCGAAGGCGTCGGCGCGGAGATGTTCGCCTCCGACAATCCCTTCGTGCATCAGTTCGTGCATGCCAAGCCCGACGGCCCCGTGGCCTTCCAGTATCCCTGCCATCCCTACGCGCAGGAACTGCGGCTCAATCAGGCTCAGGCGATCCGCGCCTGAAATTCGGCGCGGCTAAACAGCGGGATTTACACGAAACCCCGCAATCGCCTGCGCCAGCTGATCGGCCGCATCGCGCAACTGGCCGGCAGAACTGCTCATCTGCAGCGCCGTCGAACTGGTGTTCTCTGCTGAAGTGGAGATGCGCTCCATCTGCTGTGCAAGCTCGGTGCTTGCCGCCTTCTGCTCTTTGACCGACCAGGTAATTTCATCCACACCGCGGCTGGCATTCTCAACTGCGGAACGCGCCTGATTCAGCGTGAGTTCGACTTCACCCGCGAGCCCGGAACTGAGCTCGATCGATTGACGTCCGGCGTCGATGGCGTCCTTCACCTGCGCAGTCTGCTGCATGATGGACTTGGCCACGGCATCGATTTCGGACGCCGAACCGCTCGACTTCTCGGCCAGCTTGCGAACCTCGTCGGCCACCACCGCCAATCCACGCCCCTGCTCACCGGCGCGCGCCGCCTCGATCGCAGCATTCAACGCCAGCAGATTGGTCTGATCGGCGATTTCGCGCACCTCCCGCGTCATACTCGTGATGGTGCTGGTACTGCTGACAAAATTCTCCACCGCACTTGCAATATCAGCCACCGTGGCTTCGATGCGACGAATTTCGGCGACCAGTTCAGCCACCCGCTGATTGCCCTCGTTGGTGGTCACCAGGCTCTGGCTGGACTGCCCACGCACCAGTTCGGCAGTATCGGCCACCGTGGCAATCGACACTGTGAGTTGCTCGATCGATGCGGCATTGGTCACCACCGACTGCGATTGCTCGCTGGCTGTGGCATGCAGAATGCCGGCCGAATTGGCCATCTCGTTCGCCGCCAGATTGACGGATTTCACCGAGCCAGACACCTGGCCGACCAGTTGCTGCATTTTCGCCACCATTGCATTGAAGGCCTGAGCCATGGCGCCGATTTCATCCTGTTGTTCGATATTGGCGCGCACGGTCAGATCGTTGGTCGTGGCGATCTGCCGCATTGAAGACTGGAGCGCCGCCACCGGACCGGTAATGGACCGAATGATTTGCCAGGAAAACGCCGCCAGAATCACACCGGAGACCAGCAGCACCAAGGCGAGTCCGATCCGCGTCGCATTGTAGCGACTCGCGGCCAGCGCCTCTTCGGCGGCCGAAATCTCCTGGGCGGCCTTCTGCAATTCAGCCACCAAACCGTCGATGCGCTGTGACGGATTGCGGTCGATGCCCTTGACGAGTTGATCGACAACCGCCGCCGGGTCGGCCTGATTGCGATCATAGGATTTCAGTGCATCAAGATAGGCAGGCGCCAGCGGCGTAAACGCTGCGATCACTTCATCGACCTTGAGCCGCTCCGCCATGCCCAGCTCAATCGCCTGCTGCTTGACCGAGGCCAGGAGGGTCATGACCTGCTGGCCCTCTTTAGTGAAACCGCGCTGATATTTGTCAAAAGCCGCAGGGTCCTTGCCGCGCAACAGGATATTCTTCCACTCCTGCACCTGGATCTTGAAATGCACCTGTGCGCCGCGCGCCTCATCGACCGCGGCAAGCAGCTTCTGCTGTTTGCCGCTCGCGCTCACGAACTGCGCATTCAGGCCGGCGGTTTCATGGATGGAAACCGCACCCAGCACCAGCAAGGCCAGCATCGCACATCCGAACAGCAACATGAGTTTATTGCGAATCGACAGATTGCCCATCATTGCATCCCCCATGCGGCCTGTTTTGCGGAAAACTCCGGGGCGCTCAATGCCCACAGAAAATCATGCATGAAATCAATCCGATTTGCATGACACCACAGTCAGACAGACTCAACAATAGGCAATACACCTATAGCAAAATCTGGCCGCAGCAGCAGGATGCGTCAGCGTCCTGACTGCGTGAGGCGAGCGATGCGCCGATCCAGCAACTCGGTCTGTTGCTGCAGGTTTCGCACCGTAGCAAGAAACCCAGCCATCTCCGCCGGACGCACCAGCGAGGGTTGCGGCTGTTGTTCCAGTGTCAGATATTCGACGATGTTTTCGGTCAGATTGCGCAGCGCCTGTCGGTGCCAACCCACCAGACTGCGCCCGCCGGCCGCGACGCGATGGGCGACGATATCACCGAGAAAGCGGCTCAGATCTTCCTCGAAATCCCAGCGCAGATTGCGCAACACGAAACCCAGAGCCTCGGCGAACTCCGCCGAACCGGCGATACGCACGGCGCGCCGCGCAGCATCCACGCTCTGCAGCGCCAGCAGCGGCGTCTCGGCCGGCAGCGTGATTTCAACGGCAAACCTGACTTCCGGTCCGGCGATGGCTTCCAGCAGGCCATCGGCGCGCACACCAAGATCGAATTGAAACGGTGGCAGGGTCACACGCACGGCCTGCCCGGCGAACGGCGCCAGACGCGCAACCGCCCAGGGCGCACCTTGCAGCAGATGGTTCAGCGCTGCCAGCGCACCCTGTCCGAACATGATGGTGAGGCGATCCGGAGCCCGGATTTACTCGAACTGCTGGATGCCAGCGACTGTCCAGCCGCCGCTCGCCCCGAGCGGTCGCACGAGATGCCAGACTTCATCGAAACTCTCGGGCGCAGCATTCGACGTTTCGCGGATGGTGCCCGAATAACGCACGCTGGCGATCTGCCGCCCGGCTTCGCTACTCACATCCAGCAGTACAGCATTCAACTGCATCACATCGGTCTGTTGCGTCGCCTTGTTGCGCTCGTGGTACTCCATCTGAATCTCGGCAAACATCTCCGGCGTCGTGAAGGCGCGGATGTCTTCCATGTTGCCCGCATCGTTGGCCGCCTGCAGACGCACGAAATTCAGCTTGGCCTGGCGCAGAAAGCCATCGACATCGAAATCGGCGGGAACCTGCCCGCCGCCGATGGCGGCAGCCGCGCCACCAGAGGCGGCGACAGGCGCCACCGCTGCCGGCTCAAAGCGCAGCGGCGCTGCGGTGTTGCCGGCGGGGGCATACTGCATGGGCTCTCGCGCAGCGGCATTGCGCTGCGACCACATGCGCACCAGCATGAAAACGACACCGCCCATCAGCAACAGCATGATCAGCGACGAAAACCCGCCCCCCATGCCGAAATGCGAAAACAGCGAAGCCAGGCCGATACCGGCTGCGATACCGGCCAGCGGACCAAGCCAGCGGCTCATGCCCGATGCGGCCGGCGCCGCAGGTGCCGGCTGCGCCGGCCGGGAAAGATTCTGCCCGGGCACGGCACTGGGGGCCTGCGCCGGCGCCGGTGCAGCATCGCGCCGCACGATGCCGCTGTCGCGCTTCATGCCCGACGACATGCCGCCCCCCATGCGCCGTGCTTCGGCATCGGGCGCTGAAAATGCGAAGGCCAACACCAGAACAGCCAGACTCAGCAGTGAACGTTTCATATTCAGATCCTCAAAAAAGCAGTAAATCCGCAGTTACAGCTTGTAGCCGCGGTGCAACGCAACAATTCCGGCGCTCAGATTGAAATATTCGACCTTTTCGAGGCCGACTTGTTCCATGAGGCGCTGCAGCGTCTCCTGATCGGGATGCATGCGGATCGATTCGGCCAGATAACGATAGCTGTCGGCGTCGTTGGCAACTTTCGCGCCGAGCCAGGGCAGCAACTTGAAGGAATACAGGTCGTAGGCCGTCGACAGTGGCTCCCAGACCTTGGAGAATTCCAGCACCAGCAGGCGCCCGCCGGGCTTGAGCACGCGGCGCATCTCGGCCAGCGCAGCATCCTTGTGTGTCATGTTGCGCAAGCCGAAGGCCACGGTCACGCAATCAAAATAGTCATCCGGAAACGGCAGCTTCTCGGCGTCGCACTGAGCAACCGGCATGAGCAGACCATCGTCAAGCAGACGGTCGCGGCCGACCGTGAGCATGGCGTTGTTGATGTCAGTAAGCCAGACCTGGCCGCCGGTCTTGTCGAAAGCGCCGACGCGCTTGGCGAAGGCGCGCGCCAGATCGGCCGTGCCGCCGGCTACATCAAGCACCCGCTCGCCCTTGCGCACCCCGGAGATCTGGATCGTGAAATGCTTCCAGACACGATGCAGGCCCATCGACATCAGATCGTTCATGATGTCGTAGTTCTTCGCGACCGAAGAAAAAACCTCGGCGACGCGGCCGGCCTTTTCGTCCTCGGCGACATTTTCAAAGCCGAAATGAGTTTGCTGTTTGGTCATGATCAATGTTTTCCGCAACCGCGCCCGGCCGGGGTTCCCGGCTGTTTTGCCGCGCCGCAGGCTGAAGTGGTTGAAGTGTCTGAAATTGAAGTGTCGATATCGCGGCTGGCGCCTGCGGCCTCAAGCCGCGCGAGGTAATCCTGCCAGAGCGTTTCTTGTTGTTCGCCGTAGCGATAAAACAGATCCCACGAATAAATCCCGGTATCGTGGCCATCCGAAAAACTCGGCTGCACGGCGTAATTGCCAACCGGCTTGAGCACCGTGATATCGACATTGCGTTTTCCGGTCTGCAATACTTCCTGTCCCTTGCCATGGCCGCGCACTGCGGCCGAAGGGCTATACACGCGCAGGAATTCGTACGAAAACTGGAACACCTTGCCGTCGGCAAAGGCGATCTCGAGCACGCGTGATTTCTGGTGCAGCTTGATTTCCGTGGGCAACGGGGTGTTCTTGTCCAAACCGGCCATTTTGGGATGCCTGAGTTTCTGGGGCGGATTATCATAGCGCAGAACCCGGACCGGGTCATTTGAATCTTTTGGCTCTTCTCGCGAATTGCGTGGGTGGCTCATGTAGCGAGCCCGTGTGAGAGGAAACTGGCGTCATAGCGCGAGAGC
>JBPOIN010000056.1:0-7261 GCA_052034445.1 Pseudomonadota bacterium
CGCCGTCAGCTGGGAGCCGGCGCGCGTATCGATGAAGGGCTGGACGAACTGCGGCGCCAGCGTCGCCAGATCAAGCGGCCCGCTAGCGAATTCGGCGGCGAGCAACCGCCCCGCTTGCGCGCCCGCCGCCGGCTGCCAGCGCAGCGCAGCGCTGACACTGCCGACGCCATCGAGCGTCAGGCTGGCCTTGTCGACCGCCAGCAGATCGGGCGCGAACTGCCCGCTCGCCGCCAGGCTCATGGCGCCGCTACGGTACAGCGGCGCCATGTACAGCTCACCGCGCGGCCAGTCGAGTTTCGCCTGCCAGGTCCAGCCAGTCTTCTGGCGCGTCGCCGCGAACGCCAAACTGGCGTCGATCTTGTCGCCGGCCTGCGTGCCGGCCGCGTTGCCGAAGGCCGCGCCGCGCAATGCCAGATGCCCATCAGTGCGTGCCGGCGTCAGACTCAGCCGCGCGTCGCCATGCCCGCCCGGATGCCAAGCCGCCAGCTCGGGCAGTAGTGCGACGAGACTGGCGAGTTCACCGTTACGCAGTTCCAGCTCGACCAGTTTCGTCGCCGGGTGGTAGCTGAATTCAAGCGGCAAGGGCGCGACCGCAGGCTGACGCAGCGGCCGCAGTTGGCCACGACGGCAGCTGATGCGTTCCGCCGACATGGCAAATTCGCCGCAACGCAGCCGCACGCGGCCAAACGCGCGCGTACCGACGCTGAGCCGACCGATGTCAAGATCGGCGGCACCGCCATGAACCAGATGCAGGGTGATTTGCCGCGCCGAGAAGGCCGGATGCTCGATGGCGTCAAGCGCCAGATCGAAGGTCTGGGCGCACAGCGGCAAGGCCACGACGACGCCGGAGCAACCGAGCAGGAAACGCATTGCCAGTTTCATTTGATCGTTCGTCCTGTCGCCCTCGTGCCGATTTCCTGTGCTGCTCCGTCCGGCCCTGCTGTCACCGATGAGACCGATTGGTCACGTTTTTCAATCAGGAAGTCTATCAGCGCGCGCACCCGGGTCGCCATTTGTTCCCGCGACGGCACATACAGATAAAAGCCCGGAAATGGCTTCGACCAGTCTTCCAGCACACGCACCAGCCTGCCGGTCAGCAGATGCGCACGCACGGCAATATCAAGGTGCTGTATCAGGCCCAAGCCATCGAGCGCCGCCCGGATCATGCTTTCATCGTCATTCGTCACCAGGCTGCCACCCGGTTGCATGACGAAGTCATGACCGTCGGCAACGGGCGCCGAGAAACGCCACTGGAAGATCGAGCCATTGGCGAAGCGGTAGGCGATGCCTTTGTGCTGGATCAGCTCGGCCGGCGTCTGCGGCTTGCCATGCGCAGCCAAGTAGGCCGGCGAGCCGACGACGGCCATCTTCAGCAATGGCGTGATCGGCACAGCCACCATGTGCGCGGCGAGATTTTCCCCCAGACGGATGCCGGCATCGCAGCCATCGGCAATGATGTTGGACATGCCGTCGTCCATGACCAACTCCAGCTCCAGTTTCGGATAGCGCGTGAGGAACTCGACCAGATGCGGTTCGAGCAATGAGCGGGCGGCCACCCGCGAGGTGTTGATCCGCAGCCGCCCTGCTGGCTCATCAGTTGTAGTGCCGACGTCGTGCACCGACTGCTCGATCAGCTGCAAGGCGGGCTGCAGGGACGCGTAGAGACGCTGCCCTTCTTCCGTCAACGACATGTCGCGCGTCGTGCGATGAATCAGTTTGACGTTCAGCCTTTGCTCCAACGATTTGAGGCTCTGCGACAAGGCGGCGCGCGAAATACCCATTTCGCCAGCCGCCCGGGAAAAACTGCGGTGCTGTGCGATGCGGACAAACACGGCGAGCGCCGGAAGCAGCGAAGGGTTCATGGCGCGATTGTAAATCACCACTTACATCTACACTCAGCATTAGCTACTTATTTTGAGCCAATCATTTTCGTAACATATGGCCGGTCAAGGTCATGCTCAGACGCCCGTGACAGCGAACACGCAGCCACTCGTTACCGACAACCACTACAGGAATAATGCGATGAAAAAGATACTTGTCCTTGGCGCCAACGGGCAGATTGCTCACTGGGTGATCCGGATGCTGGCCGCACGTGCCGATACGAAACTGACACTGTTCCTGCGCGACGCCAGCAAACTTTCGAGCCCGCTTCCGGGAAATGCGGAGGTTTTCCAGGGAGACGTGCTGGACATCGACCGGCTGCGCCAGGCCGTGATGGGCCAGGATGTCGTCTATGCCAACCTGGCCGGCGAAGTGGCCCAGCACGCCAGGAATATCGTCGCAGTCATGCAAACCACCGGCGTCAAGCGGCTGATTTCGGTGAACTCCCTGGGCATCCTCGATGAAGTGCCGGGCAAGTTCGGCGCCTGGAACAAGCGCGAGATCGGCGCCTATCTGGGACCGTACCGGGAAGCGGCAGACGCGATCGAGGCATCCGACCTCGACTACACGATCCTCCGCCCGGCTTGGTTGCAGGATCTGGACGAAGTGGACTACGAGATCACGCAACGCAGCGAAGCCTTCAAGGGAACCGAAGTCTCGCGCAAGAGCGTCGCCGCTCTGGTCGTGAAGTTGATCGAGTCCGCCAACTATCTGACGCGCGCCAATGTCGGCGTGAACAAGCCCGGCACCGATGGCGAAAAGCCAGCGTTTCTATGACCGCGCCAGCATTCAGGTCAGGAAGCGCGGTTTGTCGTCAAGGATGAAGGCGTGCCCCTTCGGCTCTCCCGCCGCTCAGGCGGGAAACACACCCGTCGACAGATAGCGGTCGCCGCGATCGCAGACGATCGAAACGATCACGGCATTCTCGACGCGCTCGGCGATGCGCATGGCGACCGCGAGTGCGCCACCCGAGGAAATCCCGGCGAAGATGCCCTCCTCATTGGCCAGCCGCCGCACCATGTCCTCGGCCGCCGCCTGCCCCACCGATTCGGTCACGTCGACCAGCGCCGGGTTGAAAATCTTCGGCAGATAGGCCTGCGGCCATTTGCGGATACCGGGAATCTGCGCGCCGTCCTCGGGTTGGCAGCCGACGATTTGAATCGCCGGATTCTGCTCCTTGAGATAGCGCGAAACGCCCATGATGGGTCCCGTGGTGCCCATGCTGCTGACGAAATGCGTCACGCCGCCGGCGGTGTCGCGCCAGATCTCCGGTCCCGTGCCGCGGTAATGCGCTAGCGGATTATCGGGATTGGCGAACTGGTCGAGGATGATGCCGCGCCCCTCGTCGCGCAGCTTCTCGGCAAAATCGCGCGCCGCCTCCATGCCGCCGGCCTTGGGTGTGAGGATCAGCTCGGCGCCGAAGGCATGCATGGTCTGGCGCCGCTCGACGCTCTGGTTCTCGGGCATGATGAGGATCATGCGATAGCCGCGCACGGCCGCCGCCATGGCCAGCGCGATGCCGGTATTGCCGCTCGTGGCCTCGATCAGCGTATCGCCGGGCTTGATCTCGCCGCGCGCCTCGGCGCCCAGGATCATCGACAGCGCCGGGCGATCCTTGACCGAGCCGGCCGGGTTGTTGCCTTCGAGTTTAACGAGAAGGATGTTGTTGCGTTCGGCATTGCGCGTACCGGGAATGCGCTTGAGGCGCACCAGCGGTGTGTTGCCGACAAAGGTTTCGAGCGTATTGGAATTCACGATGAAAAATCCGGCCGGGCCGTGGAATCAGGGCAGCCAAGCATGATACATGAGCAGCCATGCCTCAAGCCAGCGATTCAAAGCCGCCGGTCGAGTTCCTGATCAGCCATGGACAGCGGATCTTCCATGGGTTCGAGATGCGTCGTGACATGTGCATGTGGCAGGGCGCAACGGATATCGGCCTCGATGCGCTCGGCGAGGTCATGCCCCTGCTGCACGCTCCATTCGCCGGGCACCAGCACGTGCAGCGAGACGAAGGCGCGGCTGCCGGCCTGGCGCGTACGCAGGGCATGAAAGTCAAAGCCTTGGGCGCGATACGGCTGCAGCTGGGTTTCGATCTGCGCCAGATGCTCGGCCGATAGCGCGACATCCATGAGCCCCGCCGCCGAGCGGCGCATCAGTCGCCAGCCAGTCCACACGATGTTGGCGGCGACCAGCAGCGCGATCACGGGGTCAAGCCACAGCCAGCCAGACAACCAGACCAGCGCCACGCCAACGATCACGCCCACGGAGGTCCACACATCGGTCAGCAGATGATGGGCATCGGCTTCAAGCGTGATCGAGCGCTGTTTTTTGCCGACCGCCATCAGGGTGCGGGCGGTGAGTAAATTGATCACCGCGGCCAGCACCGACACCAGCAGACCCGCCCCCACGGCTTCGAGCGGCCGGGGATGCAGCAGCCGGTCGAGTGCGCTGTAGCCAATGCTGAGCGCCGCGAGCAGGATCAGGAAGCCCTCGAAAGCGCTCGAAAAATACTCGGCCTTGCCATGCCCGAAGGCGTGATCGTGATCCGCCGGCAACGCCGCCAGCGTCAGCATCCACAGCGCCATGATGGCCCCGGCCAAATTGACGAACGACTCAATGGCATCGGACAGCAAGCCCACCGAGTCCGTCAGCATCCAGGCCACGCCCTTGAGCAGGATGGTCGCCAGCGCCGCGGCGATCGAAAGCCACGCGTACTGTGTCAGCGATACGGGTCGTGCGCTTGTGTCGTGCATCACTCAGCCTTTGCTCAACATTGCGATCGTGCTGCCGGACGCACCATGAAAAAACGGGGGCCGCAGCCCCCGTATCATACCGAACCCCTGCCTGCACGGCAGGCGGCGGCAAGCTGCCGAAAAGTTCACTTCTTGCCGTCGCCCTTCGGTTCCTTGGACAAGGCGGCAGGCATGGCTGGCTTGGCCGGAGCCGCGCTGACAGCCGCGGGTTTTTCGGGTACGGCCGAAGCAGCCGGGCTGGCCGCAGCCGCAGCCGCAGCCGCCGGTTTGGCGGCGTGTTTGCCAGCCGGGGCAGCCGGCGCGCTGTTTGCACCACCCACCGTGATTTCCGTCTTGAGCTTGTCGAAGGTGGCATCGCCAATGCCCTTGACGCGCTTGATGTCATCGATGCTCTTGAAGTCGCCGCTCTTGTTGCGTTCGGCGATGATGGCCTTGGCTTTGACGAGGCCGATGCCGGGCAGCTGGTCGAGCTCGGCCTCGGTAGCGGTGTTGATATTCACGACGGCAAAAGCGCACTGCATCGCCAGGAACCACAGCACCAGCATCGAAAACAGTTTTTTCATGGGTTTCTCCTTGAGGAATGAGGACGACAGGAAATCAGGCCTGCAACAGATGCTGAACATAGGCGCTCACGCCCTGCTCGACCGTGGCGAATTCGTCGCCATAGCCCGCAGCACGCAATGCGCCAAGATCTGCCTGGGTAAAACTCTGGTATTTGCCCTTGAGTGCTGCGGGAAAGGCGACGTATTCGATCATGCCAGCGGTGCGCAATTCGGCCAGGGTGAGCGGCGCTTCGCCACGGGCGGCGCGACAGGCATTCACGGTCGCGACGGCTACATCGTTGAACGACTGCGCGCGCCCCGTGCCGAGATTGAAAATGCCGGATTGCGGATTTTCGAGAAAGTGCAAATTGACCTTGACGACATCCTCGACGAACACGAAGTCACGCCGCTGCTCGCCATCGGCATGACCGTCGCAGCCCTCGAACAGCTTGACGCGCCCCTCGGTCTGGAACTGATTGAAGAAATGAAACGCCACCGAGGCCATGCGCCCCTTGTGCTGCTCGCGCGGGCCATACACGTTGAAGTAACGGAAGCCGATGACGGGCGACAATTCCTGCGGATGCTCGCCCAGCCGACGACGCACGCGCTGATCGAAAAGGAACTTCGAATAGCCATACACATTCAGCGGCGCCTCGTATTCGCGGGCTTCCTTGAACACCCCGCCGCCACCATATACCGAGGCCGACGAGGCATACAGGAAGGGAATTTCCTCATCGAGACAGAATTCGAGCAGCGACGACGAATAGCGGAAATTGTTTTCCATCATGTAGCGGCCGTCGGTCTCCATGGTGTCGGAGCAGGCGCCCTGATGCAGGATCGCCGACACGCTGCCATCGAAATAGCCGCCTTCGACGAGTTCGAGAAATTCGCGCTTGTCGATGTAGTCGGCGATTTCGCAATCGACAAGATTCTTGAACTTATCGGCGCGGCTCAGATTATCGACCGCGATGATATTGGTATGGCCGCGCGCGTTGAGGCCCTTGACGAGGTTCGAGCCGATCAGGCCGCAGGCGCCTGTCACGATGATGGTCATTTCAGTTCCTTCAATTCTTCGAGAGACACGACGGCCGTGCCGAGCTTGCCGACGACGATGCCGGCCGCCCGATTGGCCTGCCGCATGGCCTGCGCCAGATCGAGTCCGCTCGCCAGCATCACCGCCAGCGTGGCAATCACGGTATCACCGGCGCCGCTGACATCGAACACTTCGCGCGCCAGAGCCGCTTCGTGCACCACGGCGCCAGACTGGAACAGCGTCATGCCTTCCTCGGAGCGCGTGACCAGCAGCGCTTCGAGTCCGAGTTGCTGACGCAGCTGCTCGGCTTTCAGGGTAAGTTCGGCATCGTTGGCCCAGCGCCCGACCACCTCGCGCAGTTCGCTGCGGTTGGGCGTCAGCAACGTGGCGCCGGCATAGCGCTGATAATCGTCGCCCTTCGGGTCAACCAGCACGGGTTTGCCGGCGGCGCGCGCAAGGCGGATCATTTCGGCGATATGCGCCAGCCCGCCCTTGCCGTAATCGGAAAGGATCACCACGTCGGTCTGCGCCAGACGCTGCTCGAACTCGGCGAGCTTGCCGCGCAGCACTTCGTGCGTCGGCCAGGTTTCGAAATCGATGCGCAGCAATTGCTGCTGGCGGCCGATCACGCGCAGTTTGACCGTGGTATCGAGTTGCGAGTCCTGGTGCAGGCTGGCGTCGATGCCATCGACATCGAGCAGGCGCTCCAGCGAACGCCCGGCCTCGTCGGTGCCGACCACCGACAACAGCGCCGTGCGCGCACCAAGTGCAGCGGCATTGCGCGCCACATTGGCCGCGCCACCCGGACGTTCCTCGACGCGCTCGATCTTGACCACGGGCACCGGCGCCTCGGGCGAAATGCGGCTGACTTCGCCAAACCAATAACGGTCGAGCATCACGTCGCCGACGATGAGCACGCGCGTCGCGCGGGTATCGGGAATCGGATTGGTTTTATTCGTCATCGGCCTGCATCCAGTCAGTCATGCGGGGTTACCTCCGGCGCCAGGCAATTCAGCGCCGACCCATGGCGCGATAGTCGATGCCCAACGTAC
>JBPOIN010000151.1:0-3156 GCA_052034445.1 Pseudomonadota bacterium
AGCTCGAGGTCAAGTCCACTCTTCCCTCACTGCGGAAAAGCTCAATATCTATGTAAAACTCGATGGTACATTTATTTCTGCGGAAATCATTCCCTAAGGATAGGGGAATATTTCTTATGAAGTGGAAGGCTATACTTGGAGTATTAATTTCGACAAATTTGGTTGGGTGTAACTACACCAAAATCAAAGATCCGTCTTTTATGGGCGATAATTCTCGATTTAGCCTTCCTGCGGAGCAGCGTTCGAATCTGTCTTATGCGTATGTTAATCGAAATGTTTTAACTCCTAAATGCATATCCTGCCATGGGACTTCAGGTCGGGTTTCTCTCGAAAGTTATCAATCCGTGTTTGGTCAAATTTCTGGTGTAAAGAAAAGCGTTTTTGAAACCCTTACGATGCCAAAGAATCGAAAACTCACAGAAGTAGAAATGTCAATTCTGTGGACCTGGATTGAAATGGGGGCTCCAGAACAAGCTCCAGGCGGAGAAAGCCCTGGCGAAGACCCCATCCCTCTGGAGGCAACTTTCGAATCTATCGACAAACATATTCTGCAAATCAAATGCTTAGACTGTCATTCTGCAACCGGCAGTGTAAAGCGAATCCTACTTGGCAAAGAGGACCTGCTCAATTCCCCTCTTGAGCTTGTTATTCCGGGTAACGCTGATGAGTCCGGATTAATTATTTCACTTGAGAGATCAGATGACAAACGAATGCCGCCTTCAAAGGAAGGATACTCTCCGGTGAAGCCAGAAGAGATTCAAATTATACGCGAGTGGATTAACAACGGAGCAAATTAATATACTTTGGGGGATTATGAAAGCCGCTATTATAGTTATCTTAATGACACTTGCTGGAAGTCTCAAGGCTCAAGCCGAAATTGTATCTTGTACTGGATATACAGATGCAGATCAAAAAACTCAGGTCGTGCTCACGATCAATCCGCTGAAACAAAAAGGCGAGATTCGTTTTATTTCTTCGAGTGGCTCAGTCACTCAAGGATTGAAATTGACTGATGTTTATTACCCAGCGCCGAATACGTTGCGATACGCTGATTTCGGAGGCTTTTCACATCTTGATTTTCTCGTCGAAAACGGAGTCATTAAGAAAAACTCTTTCACTCATGATCTTTATTTTGCGAATGCAGAACTTGATTGCAAAATTACAGGCCAATTTCCTTCTGCACCTTCCTGCGGGAAGAGCCCAAGCGAAGAATTGGTGGATGTTCTTAGAGAAGGACGATCTTACCAGACGCTTCGAGCTTTAAATTATCAGCTTGCCTGCGGAGCTGATGTAAACTTCACAGACAAGTATGGTTGCACACCATTGCTTTATGCAATGGACCAATATTGCGGAGGAAATATCACACCCGCAGCTCATGCAATTACTGATCTACCGCAACTTGTTGATCGTCTCATTTCTGAAGGTGCTTTTGTTGATATTGTTGACCCAAAGAAAAATGAAACAGCACTTCTAAAGGCCACTAGACTTGGTGTTCGCAATGTTTACGACTCTTTCATTGCTGCTGAAGCAAATTTTGATTTTCAAGACAATGACGGAATAACGCCGCTTATGTGGTCTTCCTATCTCGGAGACGACTGGACAGTAAAAGATATTTTACAGGCGCGCCCTAACCGACGCCTAAAAAACAAAAAAGGCCAGACTGCTTTCGATATCGCAACACATTGGCAAAAAGAAAGTGTGATCGACCTTGTACGAATTCCAGAAGTGACGGTTGAGATTGTTGGAGTGAGCGATGGCTCCTGCACACCTCTAAAGATAGAAGCAAATGAAGGTCAGACAATCGAAATCATGCTTAAGGCAACTGACAAGATGTTTAAGTTTAATGCGGCGGAACTTGGCTTCGATCTAATGGCTGCTCGTAACGAGAACAGTTCGCAAATTATGAAACTTGATACAGCAGGTACTTACAATTTCACCTGTGGCATTCATCATGCCAGCCAGTATTCAACTGGTCAGATCATCGTGAAATAGGGAGATAGAAAATGTTTAAAATTATTCTTCTTTTGATTCCAATATCTTGGGCCGCCGTTCAAGTAGATCTTTCTCAGCAAAAATCTGACGTTGAATTTTTCGCTACAGGAAAACCAAGTCTTTTGAAAATCAATGGAACGGGCGGGAAGTTGATTGGAAATTTAGAACTCGATAAAAATCAAGTAAAGGGCCGCCTGAAGGTTAAGCTCGATGAATTCACTACCGGAATTGATCTTCGTGACCGGCATATGAAAGAAAAATATCTTGAGACCGCTAAGTATTCTGAAGCTTGGATTGAAATCGAGGAGATTGATCTACCAGAAGATTTCTTGAACGTAAAAAAGATATACTCCACTGTGCCATTTCAAGGAAAACTTAGCCTTCATGGTGTGGAAAAGCCAGTTACGGGAACAGCCGAAGTTGATACCACGAAGGATTCGCCGAGTGTTTCAACGGAGTTCAAAGTTCTGGTGTCGGACTTTAAAATAGACATCCCTACTTATTTGGGAATCAAGGTTGCGGATGAAGTCACGATTAAAACTCGGATGAATTTGAACCTTGCTAAACAATGATACGATTTTTGCTTCTTTTTTTAATTGGTTTCGTTTCACGTGGTGCCTTTGCGTTTCCTGAAAATGTTCGACATGGATATTTCTCCTGCACAGCTTGTCACGTCTCCCCATCTGGGGGAGGCGTTTTAACACCTTACGGACGCTCTTTGTCTTCAGAGCTCATGAGCACCTGGGGTACAACGAAGAACTCTGGTTTCATGTTCTCTAATCCCGAAGATGAGTCCAAACTTCAATGGTTGAGAAGTCAGGTTTTCCTGCGCGCAGTGCAAACCTACCGTGACACTCCAAAAGTTGAAAAGGCGCAGTTCATTCCCATGCAGGCCGATCTTGAAGTTGGGGCCGATACAGAAAAATTCGCAATAATTTCCACATTTGGATACCGCGCGAATGATGCCTCGAAGGATTTAAAAGAGTTTTTCTCCAGAAGGCATTATGTCCTTTACCGATTCACTGAGCAGATAGTCGGGCGATTAGGAAAATTCATGCAGTCTTTTGGACTTAATGGTCCAGATCATATATCAGCTACCCGACGAGGTTTAGCATGGGATCAAGGCTCTGAATCCTACAATTTAGAGACGAACTATATTGGAGA
>JBPOIN010000276.1:0-3485 GCA_052034445.1 Pseudomonadota bacterium
CGGCATCAATTCGCAGATCTACAGCCGCAGCGGCGGCTACCAGGGATTGTCGTTCGCAATTCCAATCGATGTCGCCATGCAGGTCGAACGCCAGTTGCTCGAACATGGCAAGGTCAGTCGCGGTCGCATCGGTGTGATGATCCAGGAGATGAGCCAGGATCTGGCCGATTCGTTCGGTCTTGAAAAACCCGCCGGAGCGCTGGTCAGTTCGGTCGAGAAAGACAGCCCGGCCGAAAAGGCCGGCATCGAGCCGGGCGATGTGATTCTGAAGTTCAATGGCAAGCCGATTGCGGGTTCTGCCGAATTGCCGCCACTGGTGGCCGAGCAGGCGCCGGGCAGCGCGGCGGCACTGGAGATCTGGCGCAAGGGCAAGTCGCGCGAGCTGACGCTGCGCCTCGGCGAAATGAGCTCCGGCCCGGCCAAAGGACCGCAGGACGAGGCCGATCGCAGCAAGTTGGGTCTTGGGGTGCGGCCTTTGTCGCCAAACGAGCTCAAGGTGGCAGAAGTCAGCGCCGGGTTGCTGGTCGAGAGCGTCAATGCCGGGCCGGCGGCCAGGGCTGGCGTGCGGCGCGGTGACATCATTCTGGCCGTGAATGGCGAGAAGGTCGCCAGCGTCGACCAGTTGCGGACACTGGCCGCCAGGGCCGACAAGCATCTGGCGTTGCAGATTCTGCGCGGCGAAAGCCGGCTGTTTGTAGCTCTCAAGCTCAAGTAGGCATGTTTCAGCCGGCATGCCCGCGCCGCCTGACTCTGGAGCGTGCGCTGCAAAACAATGCAGCGCAATATCCTTGAAATGTGGCGGGTCATCCCCATCTGTATGGCATCGTCAATGTGTTGCAACTTTCAGGGAGAGTTTTCGCCATGCGTCTTGACAAACTGACCACCAAATTCCAGCAGGCCCTGGCCGATGCGCAGAGCATCGCGGTGGGCAATGACCAGCAGTTCATCGAGCCGCAGCATCTGCTGCTGGCCTTGCTTGAGCAGGAAGATGGCAGCACAGCGTCGCTGTTGCAGCGCGCCGGCGCAAATGCGGCGGGCCTGAAGGCCGCGCTGCAGAAGGCCATCGAGCGCTTGCCCAAGGTCGAGGGCCATGGTGGCGACGTGAGCATCGGCCGCGATCTCAACAACCTGCTGAACCTGACCGACAAGGAGGCGCAGAAGGCTGGTGACCAGTTCATCGCTTCGGAGATGTTCCTGCTGGCGCTGAGTAACGAGAAAGGCGAAACCAGCCGGCTCATGAAGGAGCAGGGCGTTACGCGCGCCGCTCTGGAGCAGGCCGTCAAGGCCGTGCGCGGCGGGCAGAACGTCGGCTCGCAGGAGGCCGAAGGGCAGCGCGAATCGCTGAAGAAATACACGATGGACCTGACCGAGCGGGCGCGGCAGGGCAAGCTCGATCCGGTGATCGGCCGCGACGACGAGATTCGCCGCGCCATCCAGATCCTGCAACGCCGCACCAAGAACAATCCGGTGCTGATCGGCGAGCCGGGCGTCGGCAAGACGGCCATCGTCGAGGGGCTGGCGCAGCGCATCATCAACGACGAGGTGCCCGAGACGCTGAAGGGCAAGAAGGTGCTGTCGCTCGACATGGCTCAGCTTCTGGCCGGGGCGAAATACCGTGGCGAGTTCGAGGAACGCCTGAAGTCGGTGCTGAAGGAAATCGCCCTGGACGAAGGGCGCATCATCGTCTTCATCGACGAGCTGCATACCATGGTCGGCGCCGGCAAGGCCGAGGGCGCCATGGATGCCGGCAACATGCTCAAGCCGGCGCTGGCGCGCGGCGAACTGCACTGCATCGGCGCGACGACGCTCGACGAGTACCGCAAGTACATCGAGAAGGATGCCGCGCTGGAGCGCCGCTTCCAGAAGGTGCTGGTCGACGAACCTTCGGTCGAGTCAACCATCGCCATCCTGCGCGGCCTGCAGGAAAAGTACGAGTTGCACCACGGTGTCGATATCACCGATCCGGCCATCGTCGCTGCCGCCGAGTTGTCGCACCGCTACATCACGGACCGCTTCCTGCCCGACAAAGCCATCGACTTGATTGATGAGGCGGCGGCGCGTATCAAGATGGAAATCGACTCCAAGCCGGAGGTCATGGACAAGCTCGATCGCCGCCTGATCCAGTTGAAGATCGAACGCGAGGCGATGAAGCGCGAGAAGGACGACGCCAGCCAGAAACGCCTGGCGCTGATCGAGGACGAGATCAAGCGCCTCGACAAGGAGTATTCCGATCTTGAGGAAATCTGGAAGGCCGAGAAGTCGCAGGTGCAAGGCTCGGCGCAGATCAAGGAGGAAATCGAGCGGGTGCGGGCGCAGATGGCCGACCTGCAGCGCAAGGGCCAGCTCGATAAGGTGGCCGAGCTGCAATACGGCAAGCTGCCGCAACTGGAGGCGCAACTCAAGGCGGCCGAGAAGTCCGGCGACCACAAACAGCCCAACAAGCTGCTGCGCACACAGGTCGGCGCCGAGGAAATCGCAGAAGTCGTATCGCGCGCCACGGGCATTCCGGTCAGCAAGATGATGCAGGGCGAACGCGAGAAGCTGCTGAAGATGGAAGAGCGGCTGCATGCCCGCGTGGTCGGCCAGAACGAGGCGGTACGCCTGGTGTCGGATGCCATCCGGCGTTCGCGCGCCGGCCTGTCGGACGAGAACCGGCCGTATGGTTCCTTCCTGTTCCTTGGTCCGACCGGTGTCGGCAAGACCGAACTGTGCAAGACACTGGCCGAGTTCCTGTTCGACTCCGAAGAGCATCTGATCCGTATCGACATGAGCGAGTTCATGGAGAAGCATTCGGTGGCCCGGCTGATCGGCGCGCCGCCCGGCTATGTCGGCTACGAGGAGGGCGGTTACCTGACCGAGCTGGTGCGGCGCAAGCCGTATTCGGTGATCCTCTTCGACGAGGTCGAAAAGGCGCACCCGGACGTGTTCAACGTGCTGCTGCAGGTGCTTGATGACGGCCGCATGACCGATGGCCAGGGCCGCACGGTGGATTTCAAGAACACGGTGATCGTCATGACCTCGAATCTCGGCTCGCAGATGATCCAGGCCATGAGCGGCGACGACTATCAACTGATCAAGCTGGCGGTGATGGGCGAGGTCAAGACGCACTTTCGTCCCGAGTTCGTCAATCGCATCGATGAAATCGTGGTGTTCCATGCGCTCGACGAGAAAAACATCGCGGCGATTGCCAGGATTCAGCTCGGCTATCTCGAAAAACGCCTGGCGCGGCTGGAGATGCGCCTCGAAGTCAGCGAGGCGGCGCTGGCCGAACTCGCCAAGGCTGGCTTCGATCCGGTGTTTGGCGCCCGGCCGCTCAAGCGCGCGATTCAGGAGCGCATCGAGAATCCGTTGTCGCGACAGATCCTCGATGGCAGTTTTGGCGCCAAGGATCTGATCCGTGTCGACGCCGAACGTGGCCAGCTGGTGTTCACCAAGGCTTGAGCCATCCCTGCCGGCCATTGTGATCGGCTCTGTTGTGTTGCGCC
>JBPOIN010000166.1:0-3674 GCA_052034445.1 Pseudomonadota bacterium
GCGAGCGAATCGTCGGAGGAGTCGCCAGAGGAGCCGCCAGAGGGGAGTGAGAGCGATGAAGACTCCTCGCCTGAGGGGAGTGAGAGTGAGGAGAGTGAGGAGAGTGAGGAGGACTCTACCTCATCAGAAGAAGGAAGTGGTCATCACGCAGACGATGCGGCAGAGCATGTGGAAGAAGTGACCCCAACCACGTCTCAGGCCGATGTCTCATCTCAAGCGGCTGCGTCCTCTCAAGGAGCCCCCCGTGTTTGCAACTGTCGAGTCCCAGGGACTCGACGTCAAGGCCGCCATCGAGGCACATGTCCGATGAGTATCAGCTTCGGCGGTCTCAGCCCCAGAGCTCGACTCGCTGGTTCGCGTCTCCCCGGACCCCTAGAAGAAGTGCGTGACGAAACCACGGACCAACCAGTCCTCTGCGATGTTCCTCTCCCCTCCTGGGAGGAAATAGCCTCCAAGCGCCCGCGAGTTCTCGAGTCCATCCCGCGTGCGGTCCGCGTTGGTGTTACAAATGCCTTGTTGGCAACGCTTGCAAGGACTTCCGGGGTAGACCAAGACACCTGGAAGGTCTTGGCCCTCTTCTCCACGTGCGTTCTCCGCGTGCCAAAGCGCCGTGGCCGCAACCTGGCGACCGTCATCCGTCACCGCCTCCGGCTCTGGCAGGGCGGGGCTGTGGGCCGGCTCTGGCAAGATGCGATGGATGAGATGGAGGATCGGCCACCTCCATCGTCTGGAGCACCTCCAACGTTCCTTGAAGAACCAAGCTGGCTACCCAACTCGGCGATCCCATCCCTCGGTACAGTCGTCGACGCGGACACCCTGCCACCATCCGTTCTCAAGAGATGCGAGAAGCTTGCCCGCAGCGGCCTCTACTCGAGGGCAGCTGCGGCCTTGTCAGCTGCAGCGATCGCGCCGCCAACAGAGGCCAACAAGGCCGACCTGCAAGCCAAGCACCCACCGAGTCCCCCGTTTGTGGCCCCACTTCCCTCCGAGGAGCACATGCCCCCTCCCATGTCGAAGAAAGAAGTGCGGAATGCTCTCCGCTCGTTCCCACGTGGCGCAGCGGCGGGTCTGTCTGGGATCTCTCCCGCTCATCTCTTGCAGCTGTGTTCGTTCCCCGGGTCTCGCCTCTTGGAGAGGCTACCGGCCTTCCTGGATCGCCTTGCCTGTGGAAGAGTCCCCGCAGAGGCGCGCCCCTTCTTCTTCGGCGCTCGGTTGCTGGCGCTTCTCAAGAAAGACGGTGGGTTACGTCCAATCGCGTGCGGTGATACGTGGCGCCGCCTCGCGTCGAAGGTCTTGCTTGGCCGTGTCAAAGGAGATGCGGCGGCTTGGTTGTTGAATCGGCGTCAAGTCGGATGTGCGGTCCCCGGAGGCGCAGATGTCGCAGTCGCAGCTGCTCGGCGATGGTCAGCAAAAGTCCTCCGAGAGCGCGACCTAGATTCGGTCTACTTCAAGGCCGACTTCAAGAACGCCTTCAACTCAGTGAACAGAGAAGTTATGTTACGCAAGGTCAAGGAGGTCTTCCCCACCTTGTACCCAATCATCTTCGCAGCGTACTCCCAGCCTTCGTGGCTGATGTTCGGTCCCCACAAACTTCTCTCCCAGTCCGGCTCACAGCAGGGTTGCGTCTTTGGACCACTGACCTTCTGCTTGCTCTTGGCGGAGGCACTGGAAGAAGCTGGCCTGTCCCTCGAAGAAGCTGGTCTATCTCTCCCAGAGCTGGAGTCGTGGTTCCTCGACGACGGCAGCGCGGCTGGCCCATCCAACTCAATTCGGAAGTTCATCGACGCCTTGGTGACATTGAAAGACCGATACGGTTTGGAGCTCCAGCTTCACAAGTGCGAGATCTACTGTCACCCGGACGCGATCCCCCTCCTCAGGGATCTCTTTGCTGACATTGGTGAGCCAAAGTCTATTGCTGATCTCTCTCTCTTGGGCGTTCCGTGCGGCTCACGAGAGTCTGCTGTTCATTGGGGCAACGCAGTCCTTGCAAAGGCGCAGACGAAGACCTTGACCTTCGCCGCGCTCGAGAATGACCCCTTCCTGGCCTTTCAACTGCTGCGATGGTGCGGTGGAGTTAGCTTGGTGGTTTTCCTTCTTCGTGCAATTGGTTTCCACCCTGCTCTCGCCGAGTATGATTCCTCGCTCCGCCAAGCATTCGAGATCATCACCGGTGAGGTAACTGAGGACGCATGGAAACAAGTCTGTCTTCCCTTTTCTCTCGGGGGCTTTGGCCTCCGCGAAGCCTCCCCCATCGCATCCATTGCACTCGCCGCATCCGCCATTACCTCTACGAAGCTCATCTCTACGCTGTTTCGCTCTGGCCCCCCTCCACCTGACACAGTTGTCTCCGAAGCACTCGCCGCAGACCCGATGTTCGCCACACTCCCCCATCGAGAGGAAATCTCCGATGCTCTGCGACATCATGGGTTTGAGGTTCCTGATTTAGAGACACCGGTCTCGGCAGTGGCTACGGCTGGATCGATCCAAGAAGCGGCGGAGATGGTCGAAGCAGAAGCGGTGGCAGCGATCGCCTCAGTACCCGCCGCAGCAGAAAGAGAGGACTCGTCTTCCCCGAAGCTTCAGCGGATCTGGACCCGCAAGGCTGAGCGTACTCGGTTCGAAACCATCTGCAGCGAAGCCTCGGACGGTGGAAAGCGCCTTAAAGCCTTCACCGCCTCTCACAGTTCTGGTTGGTTGATTGGTGCGTCAGAAGATGAGCAATCCTCGGAAACGGCCTTCTCCCCATCAGAGTGGCTTGTGCTCGCTCGGCTCCGTCTCGGTCTCCCGCTCACCGAAAGGGCGATTCCTTGCAACATCTGTCGTGGCCGCGCCCTGGCCGACGAATTTGGAGACCACTCGCTCAAGTGCATGTTTGCCGGCTGCAGAACTCGTCTCAGCAACGATGTACGTGATGAGGTGATTGCTCTGATCCGTGCCGCCGGCTACACTGTGAGCCGCGAAGTTCGTCCATACCCTACTGCTCCCCGCGCTCGTGTCGACTTCTTGGCGACTGTTCGAGGGGAAACGTTCTCGGCGGACATCGCAGTTACCCACAGCTACCTGGGCGATCCCGACACCTACGCCACCAAGGTCAAGGTTGCTCGCTACGGCGAGGCGAACGCGGAGACCGAAGGCATCTCTCTCGTCCCCATGGTGGTCGACACTGCCGGTCGATGGTGTCAATCTGCGATTCCGCTGCTGCGTCGCGCCGCTGTCGTCTGGGGCCATCGCCACGACATGCGCCCTGCCCGTGCGATCCCGTTGGCATTCGCTAGAGTCAATCGGGTGTTGATGCGCGGCCTCGCTCGCATCCTCTTGCTGAACCTCGCGCCGGATTCCGACCCACAAACTGGTTGGAGGGTTGTCGGGGCAGCGGAGACGATGGAACCGCTTGCGGTGGCGGACGAAGTGGAATAGAGGGTGTGTGTCTTTTCCCCCCTCTCTTCTTTTGTTTTCTTTTCCCTTTTGGTCTGGCGGCGTGGCCTTTTGTTTTTCCACGTCCGTTGGGGAGGTTTTTAGTCCGTGGGGGGTGTCGCCGGGTCTCCGGATCGGGGCACTTAGGAGTCGGACATAACCGCTGCGGTTATCATCGCACGTAGAAGCGGTACCCATAAGGGTTTTCCCGTCGGAGACGTACATGTGCTCGCCAAGGTAGTCGATGAGACGTTCGCAGA
>JBPOIN010000133.1:0-15608 GCA_052034445.1 Pseudomonadota bacterium
CAAGACCTACACGCTGAAACTGCGTCCCGGCATTCATTTCGCCCCCGATCCGGCCTTCAAATCGGCGAAGCGAGAACTCGTCGCCGAAGACTATGTGTATTCGCTCAAGCGCCTGATCGACCCGCGCGTGCATTCACCGTATGCCTTCCTTGTCGAAAACAAGTTCCCCGGTCTCGACGAACTCGCCGCGCAGGCCAGACAGAGCGGCAGGTTCGACTACGCGGCAAAGATTCCCGGCATCGAGGCCGTCGACCGCTACACGCTGCGCCTGCGCCTCAAGCAGGCCGACCCGAATCTGCAATATCTGCTGGCCTTCCCGCAGACCAGCGCGCTGGCGCGCGAGGTCGTCGAAAAGTATGCCGACGAGAGCGGCCGGGTGATGGCGAATCCGGTCGGCACCGGGCCGTTCCGCCTTGCCAGATGGGTGCGCGGCTCGAAGATCACGCTCGAAGCCAATCCGGAATATCGCGGCCTGACCTGGAACTTTGCAGCGGGTAGCGATCCGGGCGACCGGCAAATCGTCAAGGAAATGCAGGGCAAGCGGCTGCCGGCCATCCAGCGCATCGAGATCGCCATCATGGAAGAAGACCAGTCGCGCTGGCTGGCATTCCAGAACGGCGAACTCGACGTGATGAACATGGATGGTCCGCTCGCGCCGCGCGCGCTCGACGGCGAGAAGCTGAAGCCCGAACTCGCCCGGCGCGGCGTCAAGCTGTCACGCATCGTCGATCCCGAAATCGTCTATCACTACTGGCAATGGAACGATCCGGTGGTCGGCGGCATGGGCAAGGCCCAGATTGCCCTGCGTCGCGCCATGGCCATGGCCTACGACGTGGCCGAGGAAATCCGCGTGGTGAGGAACGGCCAGGCCGTCGCACTCGAATACCCGATCCCGCCCGGCGTCGTCGGTCACGATCCCGCCTACAAGAGCAGCGTGCAGAAAGATCTCGCCATCGCCAACGCGCTGCTCGACAAGTTCGGCTACCGGAAAGGCGGCGATGGCTGGCGCAGCCTGCCCGACGGCAAACCGTTCGCCATCACCTACGCCAGCCGCCCGGATTCAACAGGCCGCCTGCAGGAGGAAATGTGGCAGAAGGCCTTCAATGCCCTGGGCATCCGCATGGCGTCGCAGAAGATGCCCTTCCCGGAACTGCTCAAGTTCGAAAAGCAGTGCAAGCTGCAAATGCGCAGCGCCGGCTGGATCGCCGATTACCCCGACGGCGACAACTTCATGCAGCTGCTGTATGGCCCGCGTAGCGGCCAGAGCAACGGCGGCTGCGTGAAAATTCCCGAGTACGACCGCCTCTACGCACAGTCGAAGCAGCTCCCCGCCGGCGCCGAGCGCGACAAGCTGTATCACGACATGGCGAAGCTCATCGAGTACTACGCCCCCTGGCGCATCAACCTCGCGCGCGTGCGCAACATGCTGGTGCAGCCGCAGGTGATCGGCTACAAGAAGCATCCGATCCTGCATGCGGAGTGGCTGTATATGGATGTGGGTGAGAAGGTGGGAAAATAGAAAGCTATTCAGGAATGGATGACTGAGCATGTTCAAGAAACCAGCTGTTTTGCTAACACTGCTGCCCTGGCTGGTCGGTATAGCACAGGCCGGAACCGAAACAACGCTGACAACCCCGACGCTGCCCGGTTGGGACGCACCGGCGCTCACTCAGGCCTGCACGCAGCAGCTCGAGAGTCTTGCCCATCGCGTCACGACGCTGAAGCGCCTACCACTTGCCAAGGCTGATGCGCGCACGGTGTTTGGCGCCTGGAACGCCTTGCAGATCGCGCAGGAAAATGTCGAAGGCCCGGTGTATCTGCTCAACAGCGTGGCCCCGGATGCTGCAGTGCGCAGCGCAGCCGATGCCTGTCTGATCAAATTCAACCGGTTCGGCGCCGACCTGTTCCAGAATGCGGCCATCTACGCGCGCATCCGCGCCGTCAAACCGCGTGATGCGGTGGATGCCAAGCTGCAGCAGGATCTGCGCGACGCGTTCGAAGACACCGGCGTCGCATTGCCGAACGCACAGCGCAAGCGCATGAAGGCGATTCTCGAACGCCTGGAGCTGATCCGCCAGGAATTCGAGCGCAACATTCGCGACAACAAGACACGCCTGGCTTTCACGGCCGAGGAAATGCGCGGCCTGCCGCCCAGCTATCTCGAACGCGCGCAGCGCGATGAACAGGGCAACTATCTGCTCGGCTTCGCCTATCCCGAATATGGTCCGTTCATGGAAAACGCCGAAAACGAGGCGGCGCGCGAGCGCTTCCAGAAGGCCTTCGTGAATCGCGGCGGCGCGCGCAATATCGAACTGCTCAAGGAAGTCATGCAACTGCGTCACGAAATGGCGGGCCTGTTCGGCTTTCCGAGTTATGCGCATTACGTCACGCGCCGGCGCATGGTCGGCAAACCCGAGGTGGTGCACAAGTTCCTTGGCGAAGTGGCGGCTGCCGTGCGCGAGATTGAACTCAAGGATATCGATATCCTGCGGCAGGCCAAGGCCGAGCGTCTCGGCCGACCGCTCGCCGCGACCAAACTGAAACGCTGGGACGCGGCGTTCTATCAGGAGCGCGTCAAGCAGCAACGCTTCAGCATCGATCAGGAAGCCTTGCGCGCCCACTTCCCCACCCCAGCGGCGTTGCAGTGGGTCATGCACATCGCGTCGACACTCTATGGCGTGCGCTTCGAGGAGATCCCGGTGGCGAGCTGGCATCCGGACGTGCGCTACTTCCGCGTGATCGACACGCAGAGCAACACGCCGCTTAGTGCCATCTATCTCGACCTGTATCCGCGCGACGGCAAGTTCTCGCATGCCGCTGCCTTCGGGGTGCGCGGCGTGAGCACCCTCACGGGACGCCAGCCGGTGACGGTGCTGGTGGCGAACTTCAACCGCCAGGGCCTCGATGCTGGCGAAATGGAAACCCTGGTACATGAGTTTGGCCACCTCATGCACGGCGTGTTGTCGCGCACGCGCTATCTGGCGCATGCCGGCACCAGCGTCGAAACCGATTTTGTCGAAGCGCCGTCGCAGATGTTCGAGGAATGGGCGCGCAAACCCGAATCGCTGAAGCTGGTCCAGCAGTTCTGCCAGGGCTGCCCGGCGGTTAGCGATGAAATGGTCGGCCGGCTGCGTGCGGCCCACAACTTTGCACGCGGCATGCGCTATGCGCGCCAGCACCTCTACGCCAGTTTCGACATGGCCGTGTATGACGCGCAGCCCGGCGAACCGCAGGAAATCTGGGCGCGCATGGAAGGCGCCACACCGCTCGGCCACGTGTCCGGCACGCAATTCCCGGGGCAATTCGAACACATCATCCGCGGCTACGGCGCCGGCTATTACGGCTACATGTGGTCCGAAGTGCTGGCCCTCGACATGCTGTCCCAATACGGCGACAACCTCATGAATCCCGGCCTCGGCAGGCGTTTCCGCCAGGAAATCCTCGAACGCGGCGGCGAGAAGAAAGGCGCCGACCTGGTGCGCGCCTTCCTCGGCAGAGAGCCGTCGCCGCAAGCATTTTTCGCCGAAATTCGCGGGGAAAGGCAGTGACCGCCTTCATCCTCCGCCGCCTGTGGCAGATGCTGCCGACCATGCTCGGCGTGGTGCTGCTGGTGTTCTTCCTTTTCAACTGGGTCGGCGGCGATCCGGCGTATGTGCTGGCCGGCAAGATTTCCAATCCCGAGCAGATCGCCAATATCCGCAGGCAGCTGGGTATCGATGAGCCCATCTGGGTGCAATTGTGGATTTTCATCCAGCAGATCGCCACCGCCGATTTCGGCGCCAGCTGGAGCACCAACGAGAGCGTCGGCCACATCATCGCGACGCGCATGGGCCCGTCGCTGACGGTGCTGATCCCGCTGCAGATTCTCGAAGTCGCCATCTCGATCGCCCTGGCGCTGGCCGTCGCCTATGTGCGCGGTTCGCTGACCGACCGCGCGGTGATGGTGGCGTGCACGGTCGGCATGTCGATCTCGATCCTCGTGTACATCATTGTCTTCCAGTATTTCTTCGCCTATCAGCTCGGCTGGTTCCCGGTGCAAGGCTGGGGCGACGGCGTATTCAATAATCTGGTCACCTATGCCGCGCTGCCGATCCTCATCGCGCTGGCCGTCAGCATCGCGCCGAACCTGCGTCTGTATCGCACCTTCATGCTCGACGAAGTGAATCAGGATTACGTGCGCACCGCGCGCGCCAAGGGCCTGTCGGAAAGCCGCATCCTGTGGGTGCATGTGCTGCGCAACGCCTCGATCCCGATCATCACCCACATCATGGCTAACCTGCCGGGGCTGCTGATCGGCGCTTTCCTGATCGAGCGCTTCTTCTCGATTCCCGGCATCGGCCGCGAAATCATCATGGCCGTCGACCGCTCAGACTTTCCGGTCATCAAGGCAATCACCGTATATGTCGCCTTTGCCACGATGGCCTTCAACCTGCTGGCCGACATCATGTACCGGCTGGTCGATCCGCGGGTGCAACTCAAATGAATGCGGAAATGACCCACGATCATTCTCCCGGACTCTGGGCGCTGGCCTGGCGCCGTTTGCGCGCCGACCGGCTGGCAATGCTTGCACTGGCCATCGTCGTCGGCTTCCTGCTGTTGATGCTGGCCTCGGTCAGCGGCCTCGTTGCCGCCGACTGGTCGCGCGAAGTCGGCGTGAATTACGCGCCGCCGGGCTTTCTCGGCATCCAGGCCGACACGATCGACGGCAAAAATGCCAGCCAGGCCGCCAGCGCGGTCGACAACCAGCCCGGGATAAACCCGCTCGACCCGCTGGCGGCGGATATCGCCGAACTGCGTGCCGAATTGCGCGCAGAGACTGTCACGGCTAACGCCGCAACCAATGACGCCAGCCCCGGTGACAGCCGGATTGTCGACCCGCTGGCGGCGGAGCTGCGCGAAATCCGCGCAACTCTCGACAAATCCGGAAGTGCTACCGCCACCGAACGCCACCCCACCCTGCCCTTCGGCGCCGACAAGTGGGGACGCGACATTGTGCAGAAAACCATCAAGGGTTCCGCCACTTCGATCTTCGTCGGACTCGTCGCGGCACTGGTCGCCACGGCGCTCGGCACGCTGCTCGGCGCACTGGCCGGGTACTTCGGCAAGTGGGTCGATGACCTCCTCAACTGGTTCTACAGCATCTTTACCTCGATCCCCTACCTGCTGCTGATCCTCGCCATCGCCGCCGTAGTGCCGAAGGGCAAGGGGCTGCTGAGCATCGTGCTGATCCTCGGTCTGACCGGGTGGACCGGCGTGTTCCGCCTGGTGCGCGCCGAATACATGAAGCACAAGTCGCGTGAATACGTGCAGGCCGCCGACGCCATCGGCGCCTCGGACCTGCGCCGGATGTTCGTGCATATCTTCCCCAACGTCAGCCATGTGGCGCTGGTGCAGCTGTCGATCCTGGTCGTCGGCTTCATCAAGTCGGAGGTGATCCTCTCCTTCCTCGGTTTCGGCGTGCCGGTCGATTCGGTGTCGTGGGGCAGCATGCTCAATGAGGCGCAGAACGAGCTGATCCTCGGCAAGTGGTGGCAGCTCGTCGCCGCCAGCAGCGCGATGGCGCTGCTGGTCACGGCCTTCTCGCTGTTCACCGATGCGCTGCGCGATGCACTCGACCCAAAACTCAAATAACATGGATAGCGCCGCCATCACTGCCCCCGCCTCCCCGCTGCTTGCCGTGCGCGACCTGCGCGTCGGCTTCCGCATCGAGCGCAAGCAGCGCGCGCCGCTGTTCGAGGCGGTCAAGGGCATCGGCTTCGACATTCCGGAAAACGCCACGGTCGCCCTGGTCGGCGAATCGGGCAGCGGCAAATCGGTCACTGCGCTATCGATCCTCGGCCTGTTGCCGCCCGAAAACGCGCTCATCCAGCCCGGCAGCCAGGTGCTGTATGGCGGCCGCAATCTCATCGACCTGCCGCAGACGGCGCTACGTCAATTGCGCGGCAAGGAAATCTCGATGATCTTCCAGGAGCCGATGAGTTCGCTGAACCCGGTGTTCACCGTCGGCGACCAGATTGCCGAGGTGTTGCGCCTGCACCTCGGCATGACGCCACGCCAGGCACTGACACGCGCCAAAGAGCTGCTCGACGAAGTGGGCATTCCCGACCCGGCCGCCAAGTGCGCGGCCTACCCGTTCCAGCTTTCCGGCGGCCAGCAGCAGCGCGTCATGATCGCCATGGCCATCGCCTGCAATCCGAAGCTGCTGATCGCCGACGAGCCGACCACCGCGCTGGACGTGACAATCCAGAAGCAGATTCTCGAACTCATTGCCGAACTGCAGCAGCGCCATCGCATGGCGGTGCTGTTTATCACCCACGATCTGGGCGTAGTTGGCGAAATCGCCGATCAGGTGATCGTGATGCGCCACGGCGAGATCCGCGAACAGGGTGCGACCGCGGCGGTGTTCGGCCAGCCGCGCGACAGCTATACGCAGGCCTTGCTGCAATGTCGGCCGACGCTCGGGCAGCGGCCAAGAAGGTTGCCGGTAATCGACGATTTCATGAACGGCACCGCTGCTCGATCGCCGCTATCGGCGCAGCCGGAGCGGCCACGCGGCGTCAGCAAAGACGACCCGGTGATCCTTGACGTGCACAACCTCGGCAAGAGCTTCTACACGCGCGAAGGACTGTTCGGGAGCCGCGAATTCAAGGCCGTCCAGGACGTCTCGTTCCTCTTGCGGCGCGGCAAGACGCTGGGCGTGGTCGGCGAGTCCGGCTCGGGCAAGACCACACTGGGCCTGACGCTGATGCGCTTGCACGAAGCCACGACTGGCATCGCGCTGTTCGAGGGCCAGGACATCCTCGCCATGTCGAAGGCCGAGTTCAAGGCCTACAAGCGGCGCATCCAGATCATTTTCCAGAACCCCTATGCATCGCTCAACCCGCGTTTCACGGTCGGCCAGATTCTCGATGAGCCGCTGCTGATCCACGGCATCGGCGGCAACGCGGGAGAACGCGGCCGTCTGGTGCGCGAGCTGCTCGAACGCGTCGGCCTGCCCGCCAGCGCCGCTGACCGTTACCCGCACGAGTTCTCCGGCGGCCAGCGCCAGCGCATCGCCATCGCGCGCTGTCTGACGCTGAAGCCCGACATCCTGATCTGCGACGAATCGGTTTCGGCGCTGGATGTTTCGGTGCAGGCCCAGGTGCTGAATCTGTTGCAGGATCTGCAGGATGAGTTTGGTCTCTCGTACATCTTCATCTCCCACGACCTCGCCGTCGTACGCTACATGGCCGACGAGGTACTCGTGATGCACGAGGGCCGCGTCGTCGAATGCGCCGACGCCGATCTCATCTACACGCAGCCGCAGCATGCCTATACGCAAAAGCTGTTGCATGCGATCCCGCGCGACTGCAGCGCCAAAATCCCTGCCTGCTGAAAGCCCGGCCACGTCGCGCACGATGCCAAGCGCTTAGGCTTGTGGCATCATACGCATTTTCCCGCCATGGCCTCGCCCTGCCATGGCCGGGACCGTTGATTGCAAAGGAAACCCTTGTGAGCTCCCGAAAGAATCCCGACTTCAAGCATGTGACACGCTACGGCCAGACCATCCTCGATGTTCCTCAATACATCGGACCAATCCCGCAAAATTTCACCTTCAACTCCCCGGTCGGCGTATGCATGGATCGCTGCCAGCAGATCTGGGTCTGCGACACCGGGAACAATCGGGTGGTGATTCTTGACCGCGACATGCAGCGCGTGATCCGCATCCTGCATTGCCCCGACCCTGAAAATCACAGCAAGGCTGGGAAAAAGGCCGATGGCGCACTGACCTTCCACATGCCGTTTCATGTTTGCCCACATCCACAGCAAAACCGTGTGTACATCACCGACATCGGCAATTCCCGTGTCGTGGTGATGGATTACGATAACGACGAATTCGATTTTGCCTTCGCTTTCGGCAACGATCCACGGCTCGGACTCAAGAAGCTGCAGGATCCGAACGGCATCACACTGGTGAAGCAAAAACAGGGGGGCTACCAGATTCACGTCAATGATGAGTTTTTCCATACCAAGACCGAACCACGGCGCAACCGCTGCGTGCGCTTCGATGAAAACGGCAACTATATTGACGAATTCCGCACGGTGATTTCGCCCGATGGCGAACGTCACGATCTGTACTGGCCACAGGGTCTGGCTTCCGATGCACAGGGCAACCTGTATATCGCCAATACGGGCAGCTACGAGGTGCTCAAATGCCCAGCCAACTCCCCCGTGCAACCGGATTACAGCATTGCGGCCCAACAGCCAATCATTTCACACACCTTCGCGGACACCTCCGGCATCGGCATGCTCAACATCATGCGTTACGTAAATGTGATCGGCGAGCGGGTATTCGTGCCGGATCATGTGGCGAACACGATTTCAGTACTTGACCTTGACGGCCAGCCAGTGAGCAGCATTTCCGGTCTGCGTCCGTGCTGGAAGCACGCCACAGAGGAAGTCGACTCGCTGACCGACCCGATCTATTACGCACTCGAAGATTCGGCCATCGTGAGTCCGTATGTGATCTGCCAGGGCGAAGCGCCGGACATCTTTCTCGTCAGTGAACCCTTCTGCTCGCGCATCCTCAAACTGCGCATCAGTAATCTCGATCAACCCGAAGCCACAGCCAGCATCCTCGCTGCCATTGGCAGCCGACGCGACGAGAAGGGCAATCGCAGAATCGATGCACAGTTCAATTGCGTGACTTCGGTGATGGGTTTACAACGCAACAACCCACCCCGGCCTGATTCAGGGTATGACGTCATGTCCGAGCTGCCGGCCTACCTGCGCTATAACCCGCTGCAACGCTGCTATATGGGTGTCGGCGCACTGATGGCCAGCCAATATGATTGGCTCTGGAAGACCTGGTCCTGGCTGTTGCCCAACACGACGCAAGCCAGCGCCAGTTTCACCGCGCCGCCCCTGCCCGATTCGCTGCGACTCAACGTGGATGCAGGCAACTGGGATTTCCAGCATTACGTCGAGCGGGGCGGCGACTTTTCCCCGCTGCACAACCCGCTCGCGGGTTATTTCATGCCTGGCAACCTCGCCATGGCCGTGTATCACCCTCGCACGCCGCTGCTGGGGCAGCTCTGTCCGGGGACTCCGCTGCTGCTGGTCAGCAACTTCAATTTCGGCATGGTCAGCCTGTATCAGGTCGGACCGCTCGGCAAACTGCTCAACTACGGGGTGCCGTTCGGCTTTCCGGGCAGCGGCCAAGGCTGCCTGAACGGTCCGCAGGGCATGGCAGTCAGCGATGACGGCGAAGCGTTCGTTGTCGACACGCTCAACAATCGCATGACCAAATGGCAGATTCTGCAAACCGGCCAGGTCGTGTTTATCAGCAGTTTCGTCTGGCCGGCAGAAGCGGACGACGCAGCGGATTACCGCTTTACCCCAACCGATGTCGAGATCGACGCCGATAACCGGGTGTTTGTAACCGATCAGTTCAACAACCGTATCTGTGTCTTTGACCGCCATGGCAACCCACTCTGGCGCGTCGGGCAGCAGGGCTACTGGGAGGAAGACACAGGCGGCGACGGCGACGACTTCATGCTGCCAACGAGTCTGGCGATCGACGGCGAGCATCTGGTGGTGAATGACCTCGTCAATCGTGCGCTGAAGATTTTCCGCATTCAGCCGGAGGGTCTGGAATTCGCCACGGGCATCTCGCTGTTCAAGCGATCAATCGACGCAGGCGGTGTCTGGATGCCCTACTTCATGTACGCCCGGGATCGCCAGGTGTTTGTCGCTGATTCGACCTACAACGTGGTGCAGGTGTATTCCTATTGAGCGCTGCTAGCAGCAGTCTCGGGTTCGACGAGACGCTCCAGCTGTTCCTTTTTGCGCTCCATGTCTTCATCGGAATCGGCATAACGTTCGGCAATCGCGCGAAACTCGTTTTGCAACTCGACAAATGCATCGACCATGTCAGGATCGAAATGCTTGCCCTTGCCTTCGACAATGATGCTCGCCGCCTTCTCATGGGACATGGCCGCCTTGTATACCCGGCGGCTGATCAGCGCATCATAGACATCGGCGACCGCCATCAAGCGCGCTGAAACAGGAATTTCGTCGCCAACGAGACCTTCCGGATAACCGGAGCCGTCCCATTTTTCCTGATGGCCATAGGCAATTTCCTTCGCCACCGAGAGAAATTCAACCCGGGTACCGAGCATATCCTCGGCCGACTGAATCGCGTCGCGGCCGAGGCGCGTATGCATTTTCATGATTTCGAATTCATGCGGCTCATAACGGCCCGGCTTGAGCAGAATCCGGTCCGGAATCCCGACCTTGCCAATATCGTGCAAGGGCGCTGACATGAACAGCGTCTCGATGTACTCATCCGTCAGCGTGGCGAAAAAGCGCGGATGGTGCCGAAGTTTCTGTGCCAGCACCTTGACATAGTGTTGCGTGCGCCGGATGTGATTGCCCGTATCGACATCCCGGGTTTCGGCCAGCGACGCCATGGCATGAATGGTAACGCTTTGAATCGCTGCCAGCTCGCGCGTGCGCTTCTCGACTTCGCGGCCCAGATAATCGGTCTTGTCACGCAGGAAGTCGGCGCTGGCCTTGAGGGCCAGGTGGTTCCTGACCCGACCGAGCAGGATCGGCGGGCTGATAGGCTTGGTGATGTAATCCTCGGCGCCGAGCTCCAGGCCTTTTTGCTCATCCTCGACCGAGGATTTTGCCGTGATGAAAATCACCGGAATATCGCGCGTAGCCGGATTGGCCTTGAGTCGCCGACAGACTTCATAACCATCCATTTCCGGCATCTGGATGTCGAGCAGGATCAGATCCGGCGGCGTTGCGGAAGCGGCAATGCTCAAGGCACGCTCGCCGCAATTGGCAACCTTGAGGTGATAATCGTTCTCCAGCAACATGCACATGAGTGAAATGTTGTCCGGCGTATCGTCAACGATCAACAGCGTTTGTTTTCCGTTCAGCATCAAATTCTCCCTCCCAAAACCAGACCGCGTTGCAGTGCTGCGGTCTTCAGCGCCGACAAAGCCGAGACAAAGTCGTAGGCGCGCATGCTCCGTTCAATTGTTTTGTATTCAGCCCCGAAGGCTGAGTATAGCAATTCCTTATGACACTCCAGTACGCGGCTGGCCTGAAAATCATCGCACTCGAGCCACTCGGCCAAGCGGGTGCAGATGCTGTCGAGGTGCTGCGGATCAATGGCCCCGGCATCCGGGCCAGCGGTGAAAGTCTCCGGCGGCAACCGGGAATCGGCTTTCCTGCCCCAGCGGACGAGCAATGAAGCCAATTCGGCGGCAGCCTCGGACTCCCGTAACGGGATGTTCACGGAGTGTTCGGCAGAACCGGCAAGCAGCCGCATGAGGGCTTCGAACATACGGGCAGGACTCACGGGTTTATTGAGAACCTCCTGCACACCGGCGGCGCAAGCCAGCGTGCGCAGACTCTCCTGACTGTAGCAGGCCAGCATGATCAGCCGGCAGTTCTGCGTCTGCCCGGCTATCTTTCGCATCATCGCCAGATCCTCCATGCCGGACATCTGGCCATCGAAAATCAGGCAATCGAAAGGCTGCCGCTTATCGCGCATCGCGCGTATGGCGGCCAGCGCCGCAGCACCGGAAGCTACGTCGACAACCTCAAGCCCCATACCAAGCAGCATGCTGCAGAGCGCTGCGCGCGCGCCGTCATGATCGTCGATCACGAGCACCCGCCTGGCCTTCAAGGCTGCAGCCGGCTGGAACGGAGCCGATTCGTCGCTCACCTTGCCAAGGCGTGCGGTAAACCAGAAGTTCGAGCCGCGACCTGCGACGCTATCCACGCCGACCTCACCATCCATGAGTTCGGCCACGCTCTTGCAGATCGCCAGACCCAGGCCGGTACCGCCGTATTTGCGTGTCGTCGAAGCATCGGCCTGGGAGAAGCTGCGGAACAACCGATCCTTCTGCTCGGCATGCAGACCGATGCCGGTGTCGTGCACGGCAAATTCCAGCACCACATCGGTCGCCGAATTCTGCCGCTTGCGAACGCAGATCGAGATACAGCCGTTCTCGGTGAACTTCACGGCATTGTTCGCATAATTGATCAGCACCTGGCTGATGCGCAACGGATCGCCAATGATCCTGAGCGGCACATCCCGGGCGATATCGAAGGAAAGTTTCAGTCCCTTCGCGACCAGCCGGTCGGCAATCATGACAGAAACATTTTCCAGCACCGCGTACAGTTCCATCTCGATCGGATCGAGACGCATCATGCCGGCCTCGACCTTGGAAAAATCCAGGATATCGTTAATAACCCCCAGCAGGTGCTGCCCGGCCTGCCGAATCCGCTTCGCATGGTCGCGCTGACGCGGATCGAGATCGCTGTTCAGCAGCAGATGAGACATGCCGATCAGGGCGTTCATGGGGGTGCGGATCTCGTGGCTCATGTTGGCCAGGAAAGTACTCTTCGCCTGGGTAGCGCTCTCGGCCAGCTTGGAAGCCTGCAGAAGATCAATATTCGCGGCTTCCAGTTGTGCAGTACGCACTTTGACGAGCTGATCGAGACGGCTCAAGGTCTTGGCGTTTTCGATCGAGATTGCCATCTGCGATGACAGCAGATTGAGGATGCGCACGCGCTTGCTGGTAAATGCACCAGTCGCCAGATTGTTTTCGAGATACAGAATGCCCGACAGTTTCCCCTGATACATCAGCGGCGCACACAGCACGGAGCGGGGCTTTCTGCGCACGATACCCTCATCGTGAAGGAAACGGCTGTCAGCAGAAGCATCGTCGAGCATCAGCGCCTGACCGGAACGCACCACGTAATGAATGATGGCAGCCGATACTGGCAAATCGCCATTCACGTGTCCGGCTTCGTCGAGCGATAGCGAGTCCAGGGCCGCAAACGCCCCGTCCGGCGCGGAAGCATAGGCTTCGGCAGACAAACGGCCTTCGTCGTTGAGAACCAGCAAGCCGCATTCGGCACCCGCATTGGCGATCGCGATGTGCATGATTTTCTGCAGCAGCCGCTGGAGATCCATTTCCCCGGAAAAAATCCGCGCAGACTCGACGACCGTGTTGATATCGATCATGTCGGAACCGCGTACCGCAACCGTCAGATGGCTCGCTGCATGCTTGCCTGCCGGTGTCATTCTGAAGGTGCCGCTCTGGCGATCTACCGCGTGACCGTGACTGGCGTGCGCTAGCAGCTGGGCATAGCACTGTTCGAGTTGCTCGACCTTGCGCTGGGCACCCCATGATTGATAACAATTGCAGGCGCGGTGCAGATGCAACGCCGCAAACTCGGGCTTGTCATGCTGCAGCCAGAATCGCCCCGCCAGCTCGTTGGCCAGAGCCTCGTCCTGGACAAAGCCATTGTCCGCTGCCTGCTTGATGGCTTCATCGTAAAGAGCGATGGCGTCGCCGACGCGATTCTCGCGTCGTGCCTGCTCGGCCTGGACCAGGTCGTACTTGTGCCAGAAGTTGTCCGGACAGGATTTGGCCCAGGTTTTCATGAGCGCCTGGTTTTTTGCGACCGTGTTGTTGATCTGCAGGTTCGGGATCTGGTCGTCGAGGGACAGCAGGATCAGGGAATGGTAGTAGCGCAGATCGGCTTCGGTGATGTAGGTACTGATGAACTTGACCAGCTCTGCGGCTTTTTCGATGCTGCGTTGCGCCTCCTCGTAATGGCCATGCAGATACAGAGCAAAAGAGCGAATCGCATAGTAAAACCCCAACGAGGACTTGCCGCCGTGTTCGGCACAGGCCGAGAGATACTCCGTCTCGCTGAGATCGTCGAGGTCGAAGTTGTCCGCGGCGGCGGTACGCCCGGCCAGATTGGCGAACACGGCCCTGGCACCGAGGATCGAATCGGTAGCCAGGTGATTTTTCACCTTGCGCGTGAAATCCAGCAGTTCCGCGGTCAATGCATATTGTTCGCCGACATTGACGCCGCGATGAAAACGACTGATGACCTTGCCGAACAACAGCAGATAGCTCACGAACTGATGTTCGCCAGCCGCGATACCGGCCTGAATTCCAGATTCCAGATACAGCTCGGATTCACCCAGATGTTTCGCCCAGTGATTGACGAAAGACACCATGATCACGCTGGCCCGGCACTTGAGACCATTGTCGGGAAATTTTTCCGACAGCCGGATTGCCAACCTGGCAAACTCGTAACCGTCGATGAACTCGCCGAGATCGCCGCACAGGACACCGCCAAAACTCGCAAACCCCTTGAGCGACTCGGGAACAAGGCCGTATTCGAGCGTCAGCGTGGTCATTTTTGCCAGCATCCAGCCATACAGATCGCGCTGCCCGGCAAAATACGCTGCGGTGTGGGCCGTCATGAGCACGTTCATCGCCACCTTGTGCAGCGGGCTCTGCATCTCGGGCAGCTCGTACAACGATGAAATCGTGCGATCACGCAGCACGGCCCGGATCGGTTCAAGTTCCTGTGCAAGCGCCTGCTGCGGATTTCCCGGAACCTCCAGGTCCAGCAGCACGAGCGCTTCTGCGCCGACATTCACCGCCTCTTCGTTGCGCCCCAGCATCGTGAGTTCGGTAATCAACAGCGCGCAGATGCCCGCCTGATCGAGCGCCGAGCGGACATGCTGGCGGACAAGGGCAATCACGCCCATGGATTCGTCATAGCGGCCATTCAAATACAGCACTTCGGCCCGGACCTGATGCAGGCGCAAGGCAAGCGCGTAATGATCGCTCCAGGCCGCTGCGGACAGACAAGGCTCGGCAGCGGCGAGATAGCCGAGCGCCGCATCGTAGGCATTCGCCTGCTTGGCCCGACAGCCCGCATGCAGCATGATTTTGGCGATGGAAGCGCGCTCCGCCTCAGGGCATTCACCGAGCAGCTCGATCGCCAACCCCAGATGATCGGCAAGCTCGAAGATGCGTTCCTCGATTTCACTCGGCGCAAGATTTTCGAGAAGCAGCCGGCCGATGCGCAAATGCACCTGTTTGCGCAGCGCTTCGTCGATCAATGAGTAGGCTGCCTGCTGGATGCGATCGTGCAGAAAGTGCAATGACTGCAAGTGCTGGCTGTCGCCGGATTCTTCGATCATTTCGGCACGCAAGGCCGGCATCAAGGCGTGTACGACCGCATCGCGATCGCTCTGCTGAATGATGGCCAGAATCGTCACATCGAAATGGCTGCCGACACAGGCGGCCAGACGCAATACCTCCTGGGTCGACGGCGGAAGCTCGCGCAATCTGTCGAGCATCAGCTCAACCACATTGTCGGTGATACGTTGCGCGATGATGCGGTCGAGGCTCCATTGCCAGCCGCGCCGCACTGGATCGCCATCACCCTCATGGTGTTCCGCGCGGAAAACGATGAGTTTTTCGTTATAAAGGGTCTTGAGAAACTGGTTGACGAAAAACGGATTGCCGAGGGTTTTCCGAAACACCAGTTCCGCAAGCGGAGCGACCTCACGCGGACTGCTCAGCAGCGTGTCGGCGATCAGTTCGGTCGTGTGCTGTTGGGTCAGGGGCAGCAGATCGATCTGCCGATATGCGCATCCCTGCTCGCGCAGGGATTGCAACAGGGTCATGAGCGGGTGACCGGGGCCAACTTCGTTGTCGCGATAGGCGCCGATCAGGAAAAAATACTGCAGCGCCGGATTGCAAATCATGAGTTCCATGAAGCGCAGC
>JBPOIN010000210.1:0-16773 GCA_052034445.1 Pseudomonadota bacterium
TTTGCCTTCGGCTTCCTCCAGATTTCCAGTCGCCCAGAACACCCTTGCCGTTCAGCTAACTCTTCCCCTTGTCGGGCGAGTAGAGGACTTCCACCTCCAAGTGAGTGCGCCCTGCCGGGCGCACCAATAAAAAAGCGCGGTCATGAGCCGCGCTTTTTCGGGATTGTGGCCTGCCGATTACTTCGGGATATCCTTGACTTTCGAATCAATGGAACCACCGTTACCCGAAAGAGGCGCCGGCACTTCGGATTTCGTGGACGCAGCCGGAGCCGACTGGACTTTCACCGTATCCATCACACTGCCTACGGCTTTGGGACGATTCGTGGTCATGAAGCTCAGTGTCAGGCTGGTAAGAAAAAAAACGGCGGCCAATATGCCCGTGGTGCGCGACAAAAAATTCGCCGACCCCGACGCGCCGAACAGGCTGCCCGAGGCACCGCTGCCAAACGCTGCCCCCATGTCCGCCCCCTTGCCATGCTGCATGAGAACCAGACCAATCACGGCAATGCCAACGACCAGATGCACTGTCAATACCAGCGGATACCAAAAACCTTGCATGTTGCTTTTCCTTTAAATTTTAAGAGGCCGGAGCATCAACCCGCAGCACAGATAGCCAGAAAATCTTCAGCCACCAACGCAGCTCCGCCAATCAGTCCGCCATCAATATCCGCCATCGCAAACAGTTCCGGCGCATTCCCCGGCTTGACGCTACCGCCATACAAAACCTGCAAGCCCTGCGCTACCGCCGCGTCGCCAGCCGCCACGCGCGCACGAATCAATGCATGAACATCCTGCGCCTGCTGTGGCGTCGCCGTCTTGCCCGTACCAATCGCCCAAACCGGTTCATACGCCAATACAGAGGACGCCAAAGCAGCCACACCGACATGCGCAATCACGGCATCGAGCTGCCGAGTCACCACCTCGGAAGTCACACCAGATTCCCGCTCCGCGAGAGTTTCACCGACACAGAGAATCGGCATCAAGCCGGCCTGCAATGCTGCAGCAAATTTAGCCGCCACTTGCGCATCGGTTTCGCCATACAACGCACGACGCTCGGAATGGCCTACGATCACATAACGACAGCCGAAATCGTTAAGCATCGCTGCGGAAATCTCGCCCGTATACGCACCCTGCGCATATTCCGAAACAGTTTGAGCCCCCCACCCAATGGCCGAGCCAGCAAGTGCTGACTGCACCTGCGCCAGATAAGGAAACGGAACGCACACCGCACAGGCGGATTTCAGGCCGTCAACCGCAGCCTGCCTGATGCTGGTCAGCAGTGCTTGATTGGCAGTCAGACTGCCATGCATCTTCCAGTTGCCGACAACAAGCTTGTTACGCATGAAATGCCCCGCAGAATAAATCCTTTGGATTATAACGGCGTAGCGCTTGCAGGGTCAAACCATCCACACGCCGCCAGCAAACTGTCCGATTCAACCAAAGCGCCCGGTAATGTAGTCCTCGGTCTGCTTCTTCTGCGGCTTGATGAACAGTTGATCGGTCACGCCGTACTCGACCAGCTCTCCAAGGTACATATACGCCGTATAGTCGGAGATGCGCGCGGCCTGCTGCATGTTGTGCGTCACGATGACAATCGTAAACTCTTCCTTGAGCTCGCTCACGAGCTCCTCGATACGCATCGTCGATATCGGATCAAGCGCCGAGGTCGGCTCGTCGAGCAACAGCACCTCGGGCTTCACTGCGATGCCACGCGCAATGCACAGACGCTGCTGCTGACCGCCCGACAAGCTCATGCCACTCTGCTTGATCTTGTCCTTGACCTCATCCCAGAGCGCCGCTTTTTTGAGCGCCCATTCGACACGATCATCCATGTCCGAGCGCGAAAGTCGCTCCTGCAACTTCACACCGAAAGCGATGTTGTCGTAAATCGACATGGGAAAGGGCGTCGGCTTCTGAAACACCATACCAACACGGGCGCGCAACTGATTAAGATCGATTTCCTTGGCCAGGATATTTTGCCCATCGAGCAACAATTCGCCACTGGCGCGCTGCTCGGGATAAAGGTCGTACATGCGATTGATGGTGCGCAGCAATGTCGACTTACCACAACCCGATGGCCCGATAAAGGCGGTGACATGAGCCTTGTAAATTTCGAGATTGATGCTCTTGAGTGCGTGATACTTGCCGTAATGGAAGTTGAAGTCGCGGAACGCGATCTGCGTCACTGGCGCGGCCACTGGCGCACTTCTGGAAGAGGCGCCCTGCGCAATGTGGCTAATAGCGCCACGCAACAAGCTATCGGGATTACCCATGGTCAGCTCCTGTGCTTCTGGCGGAACACGATGCGCGCCAGAACATTCAATACCAACACCCCGAGGGTGATCAGAAACACGGCCGCCCAGGCCAGCTCCTGCCAGTCCGCATAGGGACTCATGGCAAATTTGTAGATGGTCATTGGCAAATTAGCCATCGGCTTGTTCATGTCCAGCGACCAGAATTGATTCGACAGTGCGGTAAACAGCAAAGGCGCTGTTTCACCGGAAATACGCGCCACCGCCAGCAACACTCCGGTAACGATGCCGGCGACCGAAGCGCGCAGGGTCACGCTGGTTATCACCTTCCATTTTGGCGCACCGATGGCGAAAACCGCTTCCCGCAAACTATTCGGCACCAGATTCAACATGTTTTCGGTAGAGCGGATCACAACCGGGATCACCAACATTGCCAAGGCCACGACTCCCGCATATCCAGAAAAATGACCGACCTGCGCCACATAAATCGCATAGACAAACAAGCCGATGACAATGGAAGGCGCCGAAAGAAGAATGTCATTGACGAACAGCGTAGTCTTGCCCAGCCAGTTGTGCTTACCGTACTCCGCCACATAGACGCCAGCAAGGATGCCGACCGGAGTACCAATCAGCGTTGCTGCCCCGACGAGCAAAGTGCTGCCGACGATGGCATTAAGTAAGCCCCCCTCCGAACCCGGGGCCGGGGTCATTTCAGTAAACAAACGCAGCGACATACTGGCCACGCCAAGTTTAAAGACGTCGATCAGTATCCAGAACAGCCAGAACAGACCAAAGGAGATGGCCAGCATTGCCACACCAAGGGCAAGACGGTTCTTGAATTTTCGCCAGGTATAAAGGTTCATGGCATGGATCTCAGGTACGCATGCCTTCCTGGCGCGCCAGCTGCATCAACAACAGCTTGGAGAACGACAGGACAACGAAAGTAATAAGGAACAGGATCAGGCCCAGCTCGATTAGCGACGCGGTATACAACGCTGATTCAGCTTCGGCGAACTCGTTGGCCAGCGCCGAAGCGATGCTGTTTCCGGGCAGAAACAGCGAAAAACCGGTAAACACATTCATGTTGCCGATCAGGAAAGTCACCGCCATGGTTTCACCAAGCGCGCGACCAAGCCCCAACATAACCCCACCAATGACACCCACCTTGGTGTACGGCAGGACAATGCTCCAGACCACCTCCCAAGTGGTAGCACCAACGGCGTAAGCGGACTCCTTCAGCATGGCCGGAGTAACCTCGAAGACATCGCGCATCACTGAAGCAATGAAAGGTATGGTCATGATCGCCAGCACAATGCCGGCAGAGAGAATCCCGACCCCCAGCGCCGCGCCGGAGAACAATTCACCGATCAACGGCAACTTTCCGATCGTTTTGGCCAGCAGCGGCTGTACATGCGAAGAAAAGACCGGAACGAACACCAACAGCCCCCACATACCATAGACGATGCTTGGAATGCCGGCCAACAGTTCGATTGCGATGCCCAGCGGACGCCTGAGCCAACCCGGCGCCATCTCTGTCAGGAACAGCGCGATCCCGAAACTCACCGGCACCGCAATCGCTAACGCAATCAGCGAGGTGACAAGCGTGCCATAAATCGGGATCATGGCGCCAAAACGATCGACCGGCGGATTCCACTCACCGGTCCAAAGAAATGACCAACCGAACTCCTTGATCGACGGCATTGCGCCATGCAGCAGCGAGGCCAGCGTACCCACCAGCATTAACAAGGTGAACACAGCGAAGAGTCGCGTCAAGTTGTGGAACAGCCAGTCGCCCAACCTTCCGGACCGCCAGTGCGTTAAACCCTCTGCCACCATGACCTCATCCAATCGATCGAGTTTGTGATTCTATAAGTTATTGCAAACTACACGGAAGCGGAAGCCAAGCCAATTATCAGACTGAGCGACTCCAGCGGACGCGGATTATAGCCATGTAACCATCGACTGCCACGACAGGGCTCGCCAACCAGCAAGCCCTGCCAAAAAACGACAATTGCGCGCTACGAGTCCGATTTAGTTACCCACCCAAACCGACTTGCCAGCAGCGTCCTTGATGCTATTGCCCCATGCGGCCTTGACCAGTTTGACGACCGAATCCGGCATCGGTACATAGTCGAGATCCAGCGCCATCTGATCGCCATTCTTGAACGCCCAGTCGAAGAACTTCAGGGCTTCCAGCGACTGCGCCGGCTTCTCGGCCTTCTTGTGCATCAGGATGAAAGTGGCGCCGGTGATCGGCCAGGCAGTCTTCCCCGGCTCGTTGGTCAGAATTTCGTAGAACGCGGCCTTGCCCCAATCAGCATCCGCAGCGGCTGCCTGGAAGCTAACATCGTCCGGCAATGGATACTGGCCGGCAGCGTTCTGCAGCAGCGTATAGGTCAACTTGCCTTGCTTGGCATAGGCATACTCGACGTAGCCGATGGTACCGGGACGACTCTGCACGAAGGCAGCAACGCCTTCGTTACCCTTGCCCCCCATACCCACGGGCCACTGCACGGCCGTGCCTTCACCAACCTTCTGCTTCCACTCGGCGCTAACCTTGGACAGATAATTGGTAAACACGAAAGTGGTGCCGGAACCGTCCGAACGACGCACCACGGCGATCGGCAGGTCGGGCAGCGCCAGCTTGGGGTTCAGCGCCACCAGCGCCGGATCGTTCCACTTGGTGATCTTGCCGAGATAAATGTCGGCCACCAGTGGGCCGGTCAGGCGCATTTCGCCGGATTTGATACCCGGCACGTTGATCGCCAGCACCTCGCCGCCGATCACCATCGGGAACTGCATGAGACCATCCTTTTCCAGCACCTCGGGCTTCAACGGCATGTCGGAAGCACCGAAATCGACGGTCTTGGCATTGATCTGCTTGATGCCGCCACCCGAACCGATCGATTGGTAATTGATGCGGTTGCCGGTGGCCTTGGCGTAGGCCTCGGCCCACTTGCCGTAGATCGGCGCCGGGAAGGTTGCACCGGCACCGGTGACATCGGCGGCCTGCGCAGGCACAGCCGACCACAGACTCAGAGAGCTGACAGCAATCAGCAAAGGTTTCAGCAAAGGGTTGATACGAGCGAGCATCTGAATCTCCACGAAAATGGGGTCAATGAATGAGCAACGCTGTGCATTCTATGAAACCAATGTGACGCCTTTGTGACACGGCAAGCATTGGCTTCATGGCTTATAGAAGTCGCGCGGGAGGTCTGCACCAAGCAGCGAATGCAGCGCAGCGATGCCACTTCAATGTTGCCAATCTGCCGCAAATCCACGCCGATCTCGAATGTAACTTGCTTTTTGCCAGAAAAGAATATGCAATACGCAGTCCGGGTGCGGCAGGACAAGACTACCCGAGTCATATTGGCCGGTCTCGCAGCACCACAAAACCACCATGGAAAAATCAGGCAAAACAACTGTTGACTCTGCCCGTCATCGCTCTTCGGGCAAACCGATGTCGCGACGAGGCGACGCGTCCGAGCCGCAGGATCTTGCAGAAGCCCTGCAGACCATCACCGATCTGAAAGCGCAACAAGCCAGGCTCGAAACGGAACTGGCTCAACATCGCAGCATCCGACTCTCCAGCGAGGAAAATCTTGCCCGCTACGCAGCACTCTACGATCTTGCTCCGGTTGCAAACTTCACGCTCGATCGCGAAGGTCTGATCCTGCAAAGCAATTTGCGCGCCGCCAGCCTGCTCGGCCACTCGCGAGTGCAATTGCAGAAAAAAGCCTTCGATCCATTCATCGATGACGCCTATCTGCCGGTTTTCCATGCCTTCCTGCAGCGCGTGTTCGCCAGCAATGATGAGGAAAGCTGCGAAGTCACACTGACCTCGTTCGGACAGCGCCCAGAACTCGTCGTCCAGATCGACGCCATCGCCGACCCCAGCGGTCAAACCTGCAGTATGGTCGTGATCGACATCACTGCGCGACGCGAGGCCGAGCAGGCTTCGCAACACAACTACGCACTGCTCACCAATCTGAGCGCGCAGGTGCCTGGCATCCTGTTTCAATTCCGCAGGGATCCGAACGGTCATACCAGCTTTCCCTACATCGGCGGAGCCACCAACCGGATGCCGGGCGGAACCGTCGTACACACCGACATGGAAGTCGAGCGACTCACAGAGTGCATTCATCCCGACGATCTGCCGAGCCTTATTGCCTCGCGAGAGATTTCGGCCACCAGCCTTACGCCTTGGCGCCACGAATATCGCATCCTGCTGCCCGACCACGGAGTGTTCTGGCGCCATCTCGATGCACATCCGGAAATTCTGGCGGATGGCAGCATACTCTGGCACGGCTACGCAATCGACATTACCGACCGCAAACGCGCCGAGGAAGCCCTGCGTTTAAGCGAAGAACGCTGGAAATTCGCTCTGGAAGGTGCCGGCGATGGGGTCTGGGACTGGGATCTGACCCGCAACACGGTACTGTATTCGAAGCGCTGGAAAGAAATCCTCGGCTATGAAGAAGCCGATATTTCCGACTCGCCAGAAGAATGGCAGCGCCGCATACATCCAGAAGACATAGAAAAATTCGCGGTCGAGCAGAAAAAACTCATCAACCAGCAGATCAGCAGAGCATCGCTGGATTTTCGCATGGTCTGCAAGAATGGCCACTGGAAATGGCTCCAGGGCAGCAGCCTGGTGGTTGGACGCGATGGCAAAGGACACCCCCTGCGCCTGGTCGGCACGATCCGCGACATCACCGCCCAGAAAAAAGCCCTCGAAGCCTTGCGCATCAGCGAAGAGCGCTGGAAGTTTGCGCTCGAAGGCGCCAGCGAAGGAGTCTGGGACTGGGACATCAGGACCGGCATCACGACCTACTCCAAACGCTGGAAGGAAATTCTCGGTCACAGCGAAGACGAGATATCAAATCACCCCGATGAATGGCTCAAACGTATTCACCCGGATTACTTGCCAGCGCTCACGGGCGCCATGCAAGGCCAGCTGGATGGAACAAATCCGACCTCGAATCTGGAATTTCTCATGCGCTGCAAGAACGGCGAATGGAAATGGATTCATGGTCGCGGCATGGTGGCAAGTTACGACAACGACGGGAATGCCTTACGCATCGTCGGCACCATCAGCGACATCAGCGAGCGCAAGCGTTTCGAAGAGGCGCTGCGAATCAGCGAGGAACGCTGGAAATTCGCCCTCGAAGGCGCCGGCGACGGTGTCTGGGATTGGGATATTAAAAACAACGAGATTCTGTATTCGAAACGCTGGAAGAAAATCATCGGTTACGAAGAGCATGAGATATCCAGCCGTACCGAAGAGTGGATGGACCGCATACACCCGGATGACATTCCGGTCGCACGCAGCAATCTGAGTAGGCTATTACTCAATGAGGTAGAGGCCATTCCAACCGAAGTTCGCATGCGCCATAAAAATGGTCAGTGGATCTGGATTCTGGCGCGCGGGATGATCGCCACACGCACCAGCAATGGTGAGGCTTTGCGTGTCGTCGGTACGATCAGCGACATTACCGAACGCAAGCAGATCGAGGAAGCATTGCGCATCAGCGAGGAACGCTGGAAATTCGCCCTCGAAGGCTCTGGCGACGGCGTCTGGGACCGCAATCTGGAAACCGGCGAAGCACTGTACTCGCGGCGCTGGAAGGAGATCATGGGGTATGCCGAGGATGAAACACCGGCCAACTCCGCCGACTGGTTCAAGCGCGTACACCCCGAAGACATGCAGCGTGTCATCGAGCTATTCCAAAGTATGGGCAGCTCCGAACAAAACACTTTCGCCGTCGAATTGCGCATGCTATGCAAGGATGGCAACTGGAAATGGGTGCTGATCCGCGGCATGGCTGTCAGCAGGAATGCCGAAGGCATTCCATTGCGCGTAATCGGAACCAATAGCGACATCACCGAACGCAAACGTGTTGAAGAGCAGCTGCGCCTGAATCTCATCGAGATCGAGCAACGCCGCCGCGAGGCCGAAATACTTTCTGAAGCAAAATCGCGCTTCCTGAATGCCGCGAGTCACGACCTGCGTCAGCCGCTATATGCAACGCAGCTTTTTGCCGACGCCATCGCCGGCGAACGGCTCTCCACACAGCAGCAGGAAACGCTCGACAAGCTTCGGCTGTCGATTGCCTCCATGTCCGCACAGCTGCAAATGCTGCTCGACGTCTCGCGCCTCGACATGGGCAATATCCAGCCAGACCCGCACTTGTTGGCGATCCAGACGATCTTCGGCAATCTAGACGCCACCTACACACCCATCGCCAAAAAGGCCGGCGTACGCCTGAAATTCGGCAACCAGAATATCCAGGTCCACACCGACCTGATTCTCATCACGCGCCTGCTCGGCAACCTGATCGACAATGCGATCAAGTTCGCACCCAACGGAACGATCCTCGTCTGCAGCCGCATTGATGCGAAAGGGATACGCATCGAAGTCCGCGACAATGGCCCGGGAATTCCGGCCGAACATCGGCAGAAAATATTCGACGAGTACTACCAGGTGCACAATCCGGCGCGTGACCCCAATGCCGGCCTGGGGCTTGGGCTATCGATCGCCTTGCGGATTTCACGTTTGCTGGATATCCCGCTGAATCTGCATTCGCGCGAGGGCAGCGGCACGGCATTCTCGGTCACATTGCCGCGCTGTGCATGAACCGCCGATAACCTCCAGTCCGCTCTCCCACACGCCGCGCGACACTCGGTGGCCGGCCCACCCCATTATTTTTGCGTACATTCCCATAGAATGCGGCGCAGAACTTCTATCGAGGCGCAGATCATGAAACAGGCTACCCCACCGCCTGAATTGACGATGTTTCTCGGCGGCAAACACGCTCCCGGAGACTTTTGGGGCGCACTCGCCGCCATGCTGGTTGCGCTACCGGCAGCAATTGCCTTTGGCGTAACGATCTATGCCGCCATTGGTCCGAGCTTTGCGCCTGCGGGAGCGCTTGCCGGCGTAGTGGGAGCCGCGATGATCGGCTTGATCGCTGCCATATTCGGCGGCACCGACCGCCTCATCAGCGCACCGTGCGCCCCGGCTGCTGCGGTATTGGCGGCTTTCGCCATCGAACTGGTCAGACAGGGCACCGACCCGAACATGATCGTGCTACTGCTCGTCATGCTCGGCCTGCTGGCCGGACTGATTCAGATGCTGCTGGGATTCATCGGCATCGGCCGTCTCATCAAATACATACCCTATCCGGTCGTCAGCGGCTACATGAGCGGCGTTGGCCTCATCATCATCGGCAGCCAGATCCCGAAATTTCTCGGCGCCGATAGCCATCAATTCTGGCTGCAAATCGTGATCGCACCGGAAACCTGGGACTGGCGCAGCATCGCTATCGGCATGGCGACCATTGCCGTGGGCCTGGCGACACCCAAAATCACGCAGCGGGTTCCGGGCACCATTCTTGGCATCCTGGCCGGCGTGGCAACCTATTTCGGCCTTGCCAGCCAGGATGCAAGCATGCTTGACCTGCACAACAACGGCCTCGTGATTGGCCCGCTCGGTGTCAGTGGCGAAGGCTACTTCGAAGCCACAACGAGCCGCTGGAAAGACATCGGCGATCTGCACCTGGCGCAGATCGCCGGGCTGTTCGGCAATGCATTGACACTTGCCATCCTACTGTCGATCGACACACTGAAAACCTGCGTGGTTCTTTATCAGCTGACCCGCACGAGCTATAACTCGAATCGCGAACTGGTCGCCCAGGGCCTCAGTAACGTTGCCTCGGCCGCCATCGGTGGCATCCCGGGGGCCGGCACCATGGGCGCCACGCTTGTCAATCTGACGAGCGGAGCGCAAACACGCGCATCAAGCATTCTCGAAGGCATTCTGGCCTTGGTCGCCACACTGCTCCTGGGGAGCTTCATCGCCTGGATTCCAGTTGCCGCGCTGGCCGGCACGCTGATCGTGATCGGCGTTCGCATGATCGATCGTGAACCGCTGCGCTTCATCGAATCACGCGCCACAGTGTTCGATTTTGCCGTGGTGCTATCGGTCATCATCGTCGCACTGACTATCGGCCTGATCGCCGCATCGGGGGTCGGCGTTGCCATGGCGACGATTCTCTTCGTACGCGAGCAGATCGGTGGCACGGTCGTACGCCGCAAGGTGTATGTGAATCAGATGTCCTCCAACTGGTACCGTCCGGAAGCCGAAACCCGCATCCTCGAACAGAAAGGCACCCAGGCCGTGATCTTCGAACTGCAGGGCAGCCTGTTCTTTGGCACCACCCAGCAGTTCCATGCTGACATCGAAGCCGAGTTGAATTCACGCCACTTCGTGATTTTCGACTTCAAGCGCGTGCAATCGCTCGACGTCACGGCAGCCCATCTGCTACGCACAATCCGCGACACCCTGTGCGAACGCGGTGCGCTGCTGATTCTCAGCAATGTGCGCGAAAATCTGCCGAATGGCCGCAATCTCGTCGAATTTCTCGAACAGACCGGCGTACTCTGTGAAGATGAAAACCTGATCCGCAGCTTTCCCTCGCTCGACGAAGCCATCGAATGGGTCGAAGACCGGATTCTTGGCGAGCAAGAACGGACCACCGAGCCCGAGTCCCTCATGCAGCTGCATGAAATGGAAGTTTTCCGCCGCAACAAGGACGAAACCCTCAAAGATCTCGAAGCCCGGATGGAACAACGCAGCTTCAAGGCCGGAGAAACCATCTACTCGAATGGTGAAGCGGGTGATGCGGTGTACTGGATTCGCCGCGGTGCGGTGCGCATCTTCGCGCCCATCGGCGGCGGCAAAACCCGGCACATCGCAAGTTATGGCCGCGGCGATTTCTTCGGCGGACTGGCCTTCCTCGAAAACCACCAGCACATCAACGACGCCGTCGCCTACACCGACACCGAGGTCTACATCCTCTCGCGCGAACTCTTCAACCGCATCTCGGAAGAACACAAGAAGCTGGCCTTCAATCTCATGACCGCGCTCGCCCGCACCCTGGCCATGCGCCTGCGCCACGCCGACCTTGAGATGACCATGCTGCGCGAATATTGAGAACCCCTGTGAGCAACGCCGACCGCCCGCATAACCATGCCGAGCACAGCCACCATCCACATGCCCATGGCCACGCGCATGACGCGGTGGGCCAGCGGCTGTGGCTGGCCCTGCTGCTCACGCTGGGCTATGCCGCCATCGAAGCGGCCATGGGCTGGTGGTCAGGCTCGCTGGTGCTACTCGGCGACAGCGGACACATGCTCACCGACAGTATTGCCCTTGGCCTTGCCGCACTCGCCAGCCGCTTCGCGCGATGGCCCGCCTCGGTGCGCCACAGCTATGGCCTGCAACGTATCGAGGTGCTGACGGGGCTGCTGAATGCACTGCTGATGCTCGGCGTGATCCTCGCGCTGGGCGTTGCGGCGATTCAGCGCCTGCTGGCGCCGATTCCCGTGCATGGGGAAGCCGTGTCACTGGTGGCTTTCATCGGCCTGATGATCAACATTGCGGTTGCCCTGATGCTCGCCGGAGGCGCACAGAACTTCAACACGCGCGCAGCGTTGCTGCATGTCATGGGCGATCTGCTTGGCTCGCTGGCTGCGATGCTGGCTGGTCTAGTGATCGCATTCACGGACTGGACGCCCATTGATCCGATCCTGTCGCTTCTCATCGCGCTGCTGATTCTCGCCTCGACGCTGCGTTTGCTGCACGAAACACTACACACGCTCATGGAAGGCGTCCCCCGGCATCTTTCCGTGGCGGACATCGGGCGCGGGTTGCTCGAGCAACCCGGCGTGGTGTCTGTCGATGACCTGCACCTGTGGTCACTATCGTCGCATCAGATCGCGCTCTCGGCGCACCTCGTGATCGACGATCTCGAACATTGGCAGGACATCCTGCCGCAGGTCACCAACCACTTGCATGCACAAGGCATCCAGCACCTGACACTGCAGCCCGAGCCTCAGCACTGGCCGGTGCGCTGGAATCCGCCACAGCCAAAAGCGCCCTGAAATCCCGCCTAGCGCCGATCAGCCCGGCAACGCAGAACGCACAGCACTGGCGATGCTTTCGGCGCAGCGTTGCACTTCCTCGGCATCCTCGCCCTCGACCATCACGCGCAGCAGCGGCTCGGTGCCCGACGGCCGCAACAGCACGCGGCCGCGTCCGGCCAGCGCGGATTCGGCCTGCGCGTGGGCCGTGCGGATGGCCACATTGCTGCTCCATTCGAAACCGGCCGGCAGCCGCACATTGATGAGCTGCTGCGGATACATGGACAGATCGGCACAGGCCTCGGCGAGCGTGAGGTTCTGCTTGCGCAGCACGGCCAGCACCTGCAGCGCGGCAACAATGCCGTCGCCCGTGGTGTGCTTGTCGAGGCAGATGATGTGACCCGAGTTCTCGCCGCCGATCTGCCAGCCGCGTTCGAGCATCATTTCGAGCACATAGCGGTCGCCGACCTTGGCGCGCGCGAAAGGAATCTTCAGACGCCCGAAGGCATGTTCAAGCCCCAGATTGCTCATGAGCGTACCGACGACGCCCGTGCAGCGACGCTCGGGCGCCTGGCGCGCAATCACGTACAGCAACTGGTCGCCGTCATACAGCCTGCCGCTGGCATCCGCCATGAGCAGGCGGTCAGCGTCGCCATCGAGCGCGATGCCGATATCTGCGCCATGTTCGAGCACAGCGCGGCGCAAGCTGTCGGGCGCCGTCGCCCCAACCCCGTCATTGATATTGAGACCGTTCGGCTGCACGCCGACCGTGACGACCTCGGCACCGAGTTCGTGAAACACGTTCGGCGCGATCTGGTAGGCCGCGCCATGCGCGCAATCGACGGCGATCTTCAGGCCGCGCAGATCAAGGTCGTTCGGGAAGGTGCTCTTGCAGAATTCGATGTAACGTCCGGCCGCATCATTGATGCGCCGGGCCTTGCCGAGCTGCGCCGACTCCATGCATCCCATCGGCTGGTCAAGCCGTTCTTCGATGGCCTTTTCGACCGCATCGGGCAGCTTGGCACCCTGGGCCGAGAAAAACTTGATGCCATTGTCGTGATATGGATTGTGCGAGGCCGAAATCACCACCCCGGCTTGCAGGCGCAGCGCGCGCGTCAGATAGGCGATGGCCGGCGTCGGCATCGGGCCGCACAGCATCACATCGACACCCGCCGCAGAAAACCCGGCCTCCAGCGCCGCCTCCAGCATGTAGCCGGAAATCCGCGTGTCCTTGCCGATCAGCACGGCCGGACGTTCGCCGGGTCGATCGTGGCCGAGTTCATGCTCGCGCGCAACGATGGTGGTCCCCGCCGCATAGCCCAGACGCATGACGAATTCGGGCGTGATGGGCAGCTTGCCAACCAGACCGCGCACACCGTCGGTGCCAAAGTATTTACGACTCATGCGATAGTTCCTCCACAGCATTGAATACTCGGATGGCGTCGCTCAGCGCCGCCACATCATGAACCCGCACCAGCGCCGCGCCGCGTTGCAGGGCCAGCAGATGCGCAGCGATGCCGGCCGCCAGTCGCTCACCGGCCGGGCGTCCCGTCAATTGACCGAGCATTGACTTGCGCGACAACCCGGCCAGCAGCGGAAAACCCAGTCGCTGCAGCTCGTCGAAGCGCCGCAGCAGCGCCAGATTGTGTTCCAGGGTCTTACCGAAACCGAAGCCGGGATCGAGCACGATGCGTTCGCGCGCAATCCCGGCGGCGCTGGCACTGGCCGCGCGGGCCGCCAGAAACTCGCCGACCTCGATCACCACGTCATTATATTGCGGCGCCTCCTGCATCGTGCGCGGTTCGCCCTGCATGTGCATGAGACAAACCGCAGCCTGGCTCCCCGCCACGGTGGAAAGCGCACCGGGCGACTGCAGGGCGGCGATATCATTGATCATGTCGGCGCCAGCTTCGAGCACCAAACGCATGACCTCGGTCTTCATGGTATCGACTGACAGCGGCACACCACAATCGCGCAGCCCCGCAAGCACCGGCAGAACGCGCTCGATCTCCTGCTGCGCGGACACCGGCCGAGCGCCGGGACGCGAGGATTCGCCGCCGATGTCGAGAATGTCGGCGCCTGCAGCGACCAGCTGCTGGCCGTGCGCAATGGCGCGCTGCGTATCATCGGCGAGGCCGTCGCCCGAGAAGGAGTCGTCGGTCAGATTGACGATGCCCATGATCAGCGGCCGGTCGAGGCGCAGGGTATAGCGGCCACAGTGCAATGTATTCATTGGTTCAATCGGGCAGGCTGCTGAAATCAAAAGGCCGCGCAAGCGCGGCCTTTTTCACCAACCAACAGCTCATGCTGCCGGCGCGGTCGTCGTCGGAGCGGCATCCGGGGGCGGCGTCGGCGTGCGCTTGGGCGGCGGCGCAGTCGGCTTGGGCTGGCGCGGCGCATGACCTTCCATGATGTCGCCGATCTGTTCGGCGTCGAGGGTTTCCCATTCGAGCAGCGCATGCGCCATGGCATCCATCTTGTCGCGATGGCTTTCGATCAGCTGACGCGCCACGGCATATTGCTCGTCGAGGATGCGGCGGATTTCCTTGTCCACCTGCTGCATCGTGGCCTCGGAAACATTCTTGTGCGTGGTCACCGAACGGCCGAGAAACACCTCGCCTTCGTTTTCGCCATACACCATCGGCCCGAGCGCATCGGACATCCCCCAGTGCGTCACCATGCGGCGCGCGAGATCCGTTGCGCGTTCGAAGTCATTCGAGGCGCCGGTGGTCATCTGGTTCATGAATATTTCCTCGGCGATACGGCCACCGAACAGCACCGAAATCGTCTGCAACAGACGCTCCTTGTCCTGGCTGTAACGATCCTCCTCGGGCAACTGCATGGTCACGCCCAGCGCACGACCGCGCGGAATGATGGTCACCTTATGCACAGGATCGGTCTTCGACAGCAGACGGGCGACCAGCACATGGCCCGCTTCGTGGTAGGCGGTGTTCTTGCGTTCCTCTTCGGGCATCACCATGGTCTTGCGCGCCGCGCCCATGATGATCTTGTCCTTGGCCTGCTCGAAGTCCTCCATATCCACAACGCGCTTGTTCAGGCGCGCGGCGAACAAGGCGGCCTCATTCACGAGATTCGCCAGATCGGCGCCCGAGAAACCCGGCGTGCCGCGCGCGATGATGTCAGCCTTGACGTCCGGCGCGATCGGCACCTTGCGCATATGCACCATGAGGATCTGCTCGCGGCCGCGGATATCGGGCAAGGGCACGACGACCTGGCGGTCGAAGCGCCCCGGACGCAACAGCGCCGGATCCAGCACATCGGGACGGTTGGTGGCGGCGATGACGATCACTCCCGACGTGCCTTCGAAGCCATCCATCTCGACCAGGAGCTGGTTCAGCGTCTGCTCGCGCTCGTCATTGCCTCCGCCGAGACCGGCGCCACGCTGGCGGCCGACGGCATCGATTTCGTCGATGAAGATGATGCATGGGGCATTCTTCTTGGCATTCTCGAACATGTCGCGCACGCGCGCCGCCCCGACGCCGACGAACATTTCGACGAAGTCTGAGCCGGAGATCGAGAAAAACGGCACCTTGGCTTCGCCGGCGATGGCCTTGGCCAGCAGCGTCTTGCCGGTGCCGGGGCTGCCAACCATCAACACGCCGCGCGGAATGCGGCCGCCGAGTTTTTGAAACTTCGAGGGATCGCGCAGGAAATCGACGAGTTCGGCAACATCCTCCTTGGCCTCGTCGCAGCCCGCGACATCGGCAAAGGTGATCGAATTCGTCGCTTCGTCAAGCAAGCGCGCCTTGCTCTTGCCAAACGAGAACGCGCCGCCCTTGCCGCCCCCCTGCATCTGGCGCATGAAGAACACCCAAACCCCGATCAGCAACAGCATCGGGAACCAAGAGATCAAGATACTCATGAGGAAAGACTGCTCTTCATCGGGCTTGGCGATGACCTTGACGCCATAGCGCATGAGATCGCTGACCATCCACATATCCTGCATGCCTGGCGTATGTACCGTGAGCAGCTTGTCATCCTGCGTGGTGGCCTTGAGCGTACGTCCGTCGATGACGACTTTCTTGATATGTCCCGACTTGGCCTCATCCATGAACTGCGAATAGTCCATGACCACCTGCGCTCCAGAGCGTCCGCCATTGAACTGGTTGAACACGGTCATGAGTACGACACCGATCACCAGCCAGATCGCCACATTTTTAAACATATTATTCAAGCTTGCTGCTCCTTCCGACCATTTGGCCGAAACAGGGAAAATAACCGCTGGCTCGTTAAAAACTTCAAACTTTGCAACAGCGGCGAACTGGATAATTCTAGTGACGTTTAGCCAGCCGCGCAAACCGTGGCAGCATCAAGGTCTTTCAAATCCGGCGCCCACTCAAACCACGCACGTTCAGATGATTTTTTTCTTGCGGCGCCCTAGCAAAAACGTCTCGGCACTACGATCGCGCGACGCGGAAGGCTTGCGCACCAGAATGGTTTCGAACTGCTGGCGCATGGCCTCGCGTAACTCCATATAACCGGCGCCCTGAAACACCTTGACGAGCATGTCGCCGCCGGGTTTCAGATGCGCGGCGGCGAACTCCAGCGTCAGTTCGGCCAGATACATCACGCGCGC
>JBPOIN010000239.1:0-7408 GCA_052034445.1 Pseudomonadota bacterium
GGTTGAACGCCGAGCGACATGCCCGCTCCTCCGGTAGTCCTGCCTTCATCAAGTTCTTGGCACGAGTATAAGGGCGCTTCCACTGCCGCCACAGCATGCAGCGCAGTTTCCGCCTGATCCAGCCATCGTGTCCGACAGCAACACCGTCCTTGTCGTTAAAGAAAGCCAGCTGAGTAAAAGGAGATCCGCGCGACGGAGTGATCTGAGCGTCAGTCCAGTGCTTTCCCTCATCCTCACTGATCAATATGTGTCCGAGTTCCCCGGCGGCAACGAGGTTCTTGCCCGCATGAGCAAGACCATTGAGCGCAATCCTTTCTGGATTGATTGCAGTTGCAGGAACCACTGGCGCCGGACGAGCGTAAAACGCCAGAACGCCGCCGACTGCGATGATCATGGAAACGAACAATCCAACTAACAGACGCATGTGCGCCCCCTTTGGTTGATCACCAATATTGAGTCCATCGTTATCTCCCCCGACTATTTTATTTTGAGAATGGGCGGTTGACTCTAACCACGCCACCACTGGCTTACATCGTCCATACAGAGTAGGCACCCGGAAAACACTAGCGCAGACCGAAAGCAAGGCGATAAGTTGGATTATCCACTTTAATTCGCCCCCCCCTGTCACGGCCTTGTTTCAACCGAATTCATTGCGATTAAACGCCAAGACTGGCGCACTGGAGGCCGCAAGAAAATCCCGGAACGGGTTTGTAATATCCGGCAACCACGCCGTCAAACTGACATCACGGCACGAAAAAAAGGGGCCAACGGCCCCTTTTTGAAATCCTGCCAGACAGAATCAGTCCGTCTTGAGGCTTTCCGTGCTATAAAAATCCGGCCTGCTGTAATCAACATTCGCCGGATCGACATACAACGAATGCGGCTTGGCCTGCGTCAGATCGTACACAGTATAGTTACCCGTGTTCAGGTCGTGGTAATACGCCGAATACGCCTCATAGGTGTTGGTGCGCGCACCGCCAACATACAGGTTGTTGATCCAGTTGAATCGCCAGATGTTGCCACGCGCATCGAAGTTGTCGGCCATGGTCGCCAGCGAATTATCCTCGTCGACATACATCGTACGATTCGGATACAGATGACGATAACCTTCCTTCAGCGTCGCCTCGAGAATCCAGGCGCGACGCAACTCCCAACGCACGAACTCGGGGTTCTCGTGACCAGGGGTCAACAATTTCTTGTATTTGTCGTCGCCGACTTCCTTGCTTTCGAGCTTGAAGTTGTTGGCCGGCAGGTAAACCTCCTTCTTGCCGACAATCTTCCAGTTGTAACGCTCGGGCGAACCATTCATCAGACGGGTGTCGTCAATCGTGATGGTGCCAGCGGCCGACGGGTTGGGCATATCGAAGGCAAAGCCGGGAGCCTGACGAATACGACGCGTCGAAGCCAGGTATTGCCAGATGCCGCGTGGCTCCTTGAAGTCGAAATAGTCGAGCGTCTTGGTGTTGTTGCCCTTTTCACGCTCAGGCAGCAGGGTCACAATCTTGTTGTAGGCCGAAATGCCTTCGTACTTCTGCCCGCGCAGTTTGATGTCATTGGCGGCCGAATAGCCCCACTGCTTCTGCCAGCCCCACAGGACATTGCCATTAGTATACACGATTGCCAGATCGGTATCGCGATAAATCGTCGTGGTGCGCGGCGGCATCAGGACGTTGTACACGAGTTCGGCGCCAGTCTTGGGGAACGGGAACGGAGCCGCACCGCGCACAGCATTGTTCGCCGTCATGCCGTCGGCCGAGATTTCGGTATGCTGCGCATTATGCAGCGCCGCCTTGCAAATCGAATCGTCATAGCGGAAATCGCGATGCGATTGATAAACATTCATTTTATAGCTGTTCGGGTACTTCTTGAACATCGCCTTCTGGCCTTCCGACAGTTTGTCGGCATACTGGGCCAAATTCTGCGCCGTGATCGTAAACAATGGCTTTTCGGCAGCATACGGATCGGTCTGATGTTTGCCGGTTTCACCGTTCGGGATCATGCCAGGCATGGCGCCCAGATATTTCCCGGTAAATTCGGCGACGCCACTTGCAGTGCCAGCCTTTTCGGCGCCAGTACACGTGTATTTCTTGCCGATCTGTGCAATTTCATCCGGCGTTGCCTTGGCATGCACGCTGCCAGCCACACCGAGCGCTGCGGTCAGCGCAATGACGATTTTGAGTTGCTTTCGATTCATAGGATAGTCCCTGTTGTTGATTGAACCACGTTAAAAGCGATAGTTGACACTGAAACCAATGAAGTCACGGTCCGCCATGGGGCGGTAGGAGCTGAATTCATTGTCTGCAGCTCCCAGATACTGAACAAGCTGTACTGCGAGCTCCAAGTTTTGCATATATGTGAATTTTGCGCCAACACTGATGCGACGATCGCCCTGACCGAACAAGCCACTGTTCGAACCAGTCTGCATTGCCGGATTGCCGCGCAACTGATGCATCCAGTCAATGGGGATCTCGAGATCCCAACCCGGAAAGATTGAATTGTAGCTCAGCGTAAGGTTCAGATTGAGTGCCGTAGCGTTTTTATCGAAGCGAGGCACATCAGGGTCCAGCACCACCCCCAACGGCAGGGGGTCAGAGATATTGGCAGTATCGCGCCAGAATGTCGGATAAGGAATACCTTCCCGCTTCGGCAATTCGAAACTATGCAGGTGACTATGCATGACTTCGCCGCGCCAGATGAATGAGGTCGCTCCCGTCAGGCCCCAGAGAAAATCCGCGCCGAAGGTTTTGAGGAACGACACCTGGACATTGGAAACCTTGCCGCGCGCAAGATTGAAATGCTGCTCCAGCATCAGAATCGGCGCGCCATCGCGATAACCGTATTCACCGGCAACCTGATAATCGCCTACGCGTGTCGAAAAGCTCGCTGCAGTCAGCTTGATGTCTTCCATGTAGCGCACGCGATAACTCGAAGGCGCCAGCCAACGGAAAGCATCGCCGATACCCCCGCTGGTGCAGAAGATACTGCCCCCACAATCATTCGGGCCGATGCCGTTCAGCGCTTTCAGAAAGTCGTCCGACAACAACTGAGTGCCGTTTTTTACATAAATACCATTGCCGTAATAGAACTCGGGCAGACCGACCGGCTCGGTGTAGCGCAGATGATACAGCCCGATATCGGTATCCTCGGTAATCTGGTACTTGGCAGCCAAACCCCATTGCCCCGAGTTATTGTCCTTGCCAATATCCGCTCCACGCGGCACGACGACGGTTTCAAGGGAACGCAGGGAATCGACAGCTGATACTGGCAAACCGGGATTCGCGGCAATCACCATGTCGGTCATTGATCCGATGTCGGCGATCAACAGGTTGCGCCCACCCGTGCCAGCCGCATCATTCGGCATGAAGTACGACCCAACCGGCGGAGCCTCGGTGGGTCGGAACTTGAATTTCTTGTAGGCCATCACGGTGAGCTTGTCAGTGAGACCGATCGAGCCCGAAATCATTTCTGTCGGCAGGAAGAAATCCTTCGGATTGCCGCCCGGGATCTGCGCGCCATAACCTTCCATCGGGTTGATGGCCATACCCAAGCCCTGAAACACCAAGCCCTCGCCCCAGCCGACAACATGTCGTCCAAGCTTGACACTCAATGGATAATCGCCCGATTCGCCAAGTTTCCAGGTGCCCTGGACATAAGCATCGAGGACGCGCGCACGTTTGCCGACCTGATCCTTGGCCTCCTTCGAATATTCATACGACGGGTTGGCATTGCTATTGTAAGAAGAGCGCGAGTAATTATCGTTCGGGCGCGAAAACACGTCGTCGTACAAAGCCGTGGCAGTAAAGAATGCCTTGTAGTTCTCGTAGGTATACTTTGCGTCGATCGCAGCATTCACGCGATTGCTGATCGTGCCATGCTTGGCAACGGCACGATCGCCGTCGTCCTGGTTACCAATCATGCCGCGACGAATAAAAATCGGGCCGAACATCTCGCTTCCGCCCAGACCGATAACTCGATTGAGACTCGGCGGATCCACGATCGTCGGATCGGCGCCAGTCAAACGCTTCATGTAGGAATAACCCACACGCGCCTGCACATCCAGCGACGAACCATTTTCAAACTTGATCGGCTCGAAAGCCTGAACGCCGCCACCGACAAGCGCAAGTGACAGCGGCAGCAGTTTCAGTGCATGCCTGCCCGAGTGATATGCCATTTGGTCTCCCACCAATTTGTATTCATTGCGTCAAGATGTACGCTGGAGTGTCTTTTTGCACTCTTGTAACAGAACGAACTTTACGCACTCATCAACCACGAACATCGTCCATTTGGACGATACTTATGCTAGACCACTAACCGTGCTCGGACTTACGACAAGAAATTCCTTGCCATCCCTCCAGACACAAGGGAAATAAATTCAACAATGCATATACAGACACTGCCCGCGACACGAAGGTCCGCAATGGTTCAAGCAGGCAAGGCGATCTTCTGATCCACGCTGTATTGATAATCGCGAAAAATATGCTCTGCCGTGAGGATTTGATAGCTGCCATCTGCCAGCTTGTGTGTCGTATCCTTCAAACGATACGTATAGTGGCCGCAGGTCCAGCAATCGAAATTACGCATGTGGGTGCACAAACAGGTCTTATCCATCACCGTCAGCTTCTTCAGATCCAGCTGCGCTGCCTTGAGCGCTTCCAGTTCGCGGTTATAGGCCGTGATATAGGCGCAATTGCCACTGCCATCAAGCAGATAGCCGAAGGCCTCGCAATTCGGCCGGATCCCCGAGCCAATCGCGGGGCTGTTCTTGAGCATGCGCATCGGATAGCCCGTCGGCGATACGCCATTCACTTCGATGTCCTGTTCGCTGGCGCGGAAATATTCCTGCTGAACTTCTGGCGGCAAGCCGCATTCCTTGGCAACCGTAAACCGCGTTGAAACCTGGACTGCCGCGGCGCCTTGTTCGAGAAACGAAACCGCATCGCTTCCAGTAAAGATGCCACCTGCGGGGATCAGCGGAATATCAAGTTTCTCTGTCTGCAGATATTGCTGGATTTCACTGACGATGGTCTGCAGATCGTATTCGGCCCAATCCATGCCAAAACCGAGATGCCCGCCCGCCAGCGGCCCTTCGACCACAACAAAATCCGGCAAACGATTCAGTTTGGCGGTCTTGCGCAGGAACAGTTGCAGGGCACGCAACGAGGAAACGATGATGCCGAGCTTCGCATCGCGAAAACGCGGATGATCCTCGATCAGCGCAAATGATCCCAGATGCAGACCGGCCGAAAGCGTGATGCCATCGATGCCCGCATCGAGTGCGGCGGCGAGACGCACACGTAACGTCTCGCGCGGCGCATTCATCGTAAGCTTTTCCATGCAGTTCACGAAAATCAGGCCTTCGCCACGCTTGGCTTCCATGGTCTTGCCGACGTGCTGAAAAGTCGCTTCGGAGAGCAACCCCAGATCGAACTTGACATCGCTCTTGTCGCTGTTGGCAACGTTGTATTTATACTGTTTGAGTTTGTCGCGCACGTAATGGGTCTTGAAACGCCGGTCCGAAACAGTCGGCACCATGGCATCCGAAATATTGCCAATTCCACCCAAGCGCGCCGCCTCCAAGGCGAGATCGGCGGTCGAAATATCCACGCCCATTCCACCGATGATGATCGGTACATATTCCTGCTTACCGAAACACAAACGGAAATCATCGACTTTTTTCATTGCAATCCTTGTCGGCATTCGGCCGCACCAAATACCTTTGCGATTTTGATCTTAGATAAACTTGGAGTTTAGGGCTTTTTTCAGAAATTGAGTGCAGTCCGGCAATAATTCTTGCGAAGAGTCGCCATCACTCAACAGTCACAGACTTGGCCAGATTGCGCGGTTTATCCACATCGGTGCCTTTCACAAGCGCCACATGATAAGCCAGCAGCTGTAATGCCACGACGTGCAGAACCGGAGACAACAGTCCATAGTGCTCCGGAAGACGCAGGACATGCACCCCGGCACTTTCGGAGACAGCGCTGTCCGCGTCGGCAAACACATACAGCTCACCGCCGCGCGCATGCACTTCCTGCAAATTCGACTTGAGCTTTTCCAACAGACTGTCATTGGGAGCAATCGAAATGACAGGCATGTTCTTATCGACAAGCGCAAGCGGGCCATGCTTGAGCTCTCCTGCAGGATAACCTTCTGCATGGATATACGAAATTTCCTTGAGTTTGAGCGAACCTTCGAGTGCAATCGGATAGTGCGGCCCCCGCCCCAAAAACAGCGCATGCTGTTTGCCGGCGAAATCCTGCGCCCAGTGTTCGATGTCGCCTTCAAGCGCCAGAACCTTCTGCACCGCAACCGGCAGATGACGCAACTCGTGCAAATACTGACTTTCAGCCTGCGCAGCAAGGCAGCCACGCTGCTTGGCCAATGTGACGGCAAGCAGAAACAAGGTGGCCAACTGCGTCGTGAAGGCCTTGGTTGATGCCACCCCGATCTCCGGCCCCGCGCGAGTCAGAAATTTCAGCGCACATTCGCGCACGATCGCCGACTCAGCCACATTGCATAGCGCCAGGGTGCATTCCATGCCCTGGCTGCGCGCATGTTTGACAGCCGCCAACGTATCCGCGGTTTCACCGGATTGCGAAATCGCCACCACGAGTTGATCAGGATTAGCGACCGATTCCCGATAGCGATATTCGCTCGCAATCTCGACCACACAGGGAATGCCCACCAGTTGCTCGATCCAATAGCGCGCCACGAGGCCCGAGTGATAACTCGTACCACAGGCCAGAATCAGCACCGACTGAATTTTGCTCAACATCTGCGGCGCAGCGACGCCAAACAAGTGCGGCGACAAAGTCTGTGCAGCATCCGCACCACCGAGCATTTCGAGTGTATTCGCGAGTGCCGCAGGCTGCTCGAAAATTTCCTTCTGCATGTAATGCCGATACGGACCCAGCTCGACCGCATCGGCCGATAGCGTGCTTTCATGGACCGTGCGTTGCACCGGGCTGCCATCGGCCGCCACAATGCGGTATGAATCCCGGGTGAGTTCGGCCAAATCGCCATCCTCAAGATACACCATGCTGCGCGTCACCTGCAGCAAGGCCGAGGCATCCGAGGCGGCATAGTGACCATCGCGCGCCAGCCCCAGCAGCAGAGGGGCGCCGTGGCGCGCCACGACGATTCGCTCGTCGCCTTCACGGATCACAGCGATCGCATACGCCCCGATCAATTGCGCCGTGGCGCAGCGCACCGCGGCGAGCAAATCCGGCGTCGTGCGTTGAATCTCGGTGATCAGATGCGCAATGGCTTCGGTATCGGTATCAGAGGTGAATACATAGCCCGCAGCCATGAGCCGCTGTTTGATCTCGGCGAAGTTTTCGATGATGCCGTTGTGCACCACCGCCAGCGCATTCGAAACATGCGGATGGGCATTCCGTTCCGAAGGGAC
>JBPOIN010000006.1:0-4172 GCA_052034445.1 Pseudomonadota bacterium
GGTCGGATACAAGGGCGGCGACCCGATTCGGGTCGAGATTGCCTTTTAAGTCCGGTGAGCCGGCATCTTCGGCGCCTTCGCCATCCTGACGGCGCTGAATCTCCGTCGCTTCCCCGGCGTCGGCCAGCACATCGACTTCTCGCAGCAGGAAGCGGTGATGCAGATGGTCGGTCCGGCCTACATGGACTACCAGCTCAACGGCCGCAGCGGCGGCCCGAAGAGCAACGAGCATCCGGTCAATGCCGCCGCACCGCATGGCGTCTTCCCCTGCAAGGGCGACGACCGCTGGATCAGCATCGCCGTCGCCAGCGACGACGAATGGCGCCAGCTGCTGGCAGCGTTGAAGCATCCCGAGTGGCTCAAGGTCGCCGAGTTCGCCACGCTGGAAGGCCGCGTCAAGCACATCGACACGCTGCACAAGCTGATCGGCGAATGGACCGCGCAATTCGACGACCGCGAGCTGGCCGAACTGCTGCAAAGCCACGGTGTTGCCGCGGCGCCGGTGCTGAACGTCGGCGACCTGCTCGACGACCCGCACTACAAGGCGCGCCAGACCTTCATCGAAGTGACGCATCCGCTCGGCTTCAAGGAAACCATCTACGGCGCCTACGTCAAGCTGAGCGAGAGCGAGCCGGTGGTGCATCCCGGCCCGGTGATCGGCCAGGACAACGAGCGCGTGTTCAAGGAAATCCTCGGCATGCCCGCCGAGCGTTACGACGATCTGGTGAAGCGGCAGATCATCTATTGATCCCCACCGCTCCCCTCGCCCGCTTGCGGTGACCGAAGGAAACGCCCCGAAGGAAGTGGCCTTGGGCCATATCCCTGCGGGAGAGAGGGGCAGGGGGAGAGGACAGCGCTCCCTGTCTGCTGCATTGCCCTACAATCACCTGCAAAGAATCAGGTGTTTTTCCATGCACATGCGGCGCGAGGCTTGGGGCTGCGTGCGTATGAGCCGTCAGGGAAACAACTCGCCCTTTAAACCACGTCGAATTTGATGTGGTTTAAACAGCAAGCCGGGCTGAACCGTTTTGCCGAACACTCAGATCAGGAGCGGATCCCATGGTGTTGCCAAACAAACTGAATATCGCCAATCAAATCGAGCTGAGCAAAGCCGAAGAAAAAATCAGCAAGCAGAAGGCCAAGCAGCTCTTTGAAAGCGGCGACATTGATCGCATGGAGATCGGCACCTTCAAAGGGTTGGCGCGCATTCATGCCTACCTGTTCGGCGACATTTACGAGTTTGCGGGCGAGCTCCGCGATGTCAATCTCGCCAAAGGCAATTTTCGCTTTGCCCCGCGTATGTACTTGCCGCAATCGCTGGAACATATCAGCACCATGCCGGAAATCAGCTTCGAGCAAATTATCGAGAAATACGTCGAGATGAATATTGCTCACCCTTTTCGTGAGGGCAATGGCCGCGCGACCCGCATCTGGCTGGATCTGATCCTCAAAAACCGGATCAAGCGCGTGATCGACTGGAATGCGGTGGATAAAGCGGATTACCTTTCCGCCATGGAGCGCAGCGTGGTGAAAGACGTGGAAATAAAACACCTGCTCAACGCGGCCTTGACGGAAAAGATCAACGACCGCGAGCTATTCATGAAGGGCATCGACGTTAGCTATTACTACGAAGGCTATAGCGAATATCGGGTTGAGGATTTGTAGGATGCGGAGATGGGGCGGGTGTTGCCGCTGAATAATGCGCTCGACGAACCCAGCACCGCTATTCCCTCCCACAGACTGCCTCAAAGACCTCAGCCCAGCCGCGCTATCCTGTTTGCGGCTGCTTCGATATGCCGCCCCAGCGCTGCGATGCACGGCGCGAAGCGCGTACTGAATTCCGGCGTCGCCTTGAGTCGCGCAAGAAAATCACCCACCAGCAGCGCGGCCTGACGCCAGGTTGCGTTGGCCACGCTGGCGTGCAAGGTCACAGCCGGCAGCGTGTCGGGTAGCCCGCCGCCGCTGCGCGGCGCGAAGGCCATCGGCGTCATGTCGTAGGCCGGGGCCAGCTCGTACAGGCGGTCATCTTCCGCCATGAACGAAAGATTGCCGCCGTGCATGTCGGTGTTGCCGATCAGCGTGCCGAAGGCCCACAGCAGGCTGGCGCCCGCCGCCGCAGCGGGGCGAATCTGCCCGGCGGCGACGAGGCGCGCGGTCACGACGGGCCAGATCGCGTCGCCCGCGCCGACGAATTCCGCATCCAGCGCGGTGAGCGAAATCAGCGCGCGGCGGCCCAGAGCGCCGACGCGATCGAAGCGTTCGACCTCCAGAAAGCGCTGACTGTCATGATCGAAGATGCGCGTTTTCGCGGCAGAAATGTCCGCTGCGCGCAAGGTTTCGAGCGCCAGATGCTCGGCCAGCAGCAGATCGCGCCAGCGCTGGCTGACGGGGCTCTCCTCCCGCTCGCTGAACTTCACGAGCACATGGCGCGGCCCGTCGGGCGTCATGGCGTAAGCCGCGAACTTCGGCTGCTCGCCGCCGGCGGAAAACCCCGGCGCTTCGCCCCGCGCGGCGGCCTGCGCCAACCGCGCATAGGTCGCCGTCTTGCGCGCTGCGGCGAGCGGCGCAGCGACAGGCGCAGCCAGAAACTGTGCGCGCGCCGCATCGCCGAGCAGCAGATTGCCAACCGCATCCTGCCCATGCGCCAGCAACGCCCGCAGCGCGTGGCTGTCGCTCCAGTGCGTGAGCCGCTCCGGCAGCCCCAGCGCCGCGCCATGGCGGGCCGCATAGGCGCGGCCGAGATAGCCCTGCGGCCGCATGTCGCACAACCACCAGGGCAGGCCGTCGCTGTGCAGCATCGCGCCATTTTCCTGCCGCATGACGAAGCCCTCCGGGCAGACCGGAATCAAGACCCCGAGTTGACGAATCCGCCCCTGCGCATCGACCTGATGCACCGCAATGTCCGGCAGCCCCCGCGCCGCATCGCGCAGCGCGTACTGAATGGATCGCGCAGCCCCCAGACGCACCACCTGATCACCAAGTTCGGCCAACGCGCGCGAGATCGTCGGCTGACTGATGCCCAGCTTTTCAGCCAGTTGGCGCGCAGAGCACAGCCCGCCGGACAGGCGCAAGCGGATGGCTTCGGCGTGTGGGGACATGGCTTGAATTGATGAGTGAATGGATCGGTGGATTGATATTATACGGGTGGAACGTACTTTGCACTGGCGTGAAGTAGGTGCTGCGTAAAGAGGTTGCGTGCGGAAGGACGGTCAGCGATGGTGGATCGTAATAAGCGGACGTTCGCCTTCTTAGCGCAATGGGACAGGGTTGGCGTGCCATGAAACCATTCCGGCACACTTCGGAAATTCGGTCTTAATAGCCATCAACTCCAAAGTTGGCCAGATTCGTTCTGGACTGATTCCCTTCACAGGCGATAAAATCTCAAGTTGCATGTCTCGGGCCAGTCAAATTGACAACCTCTGAAAGCCAGGTCGAACTCGATCTGGTCGCCAAACTGGGCGACCTCAAATACACCTACCGCCTCGACATCCGCGATCGCGCCGCGCTTGAAGCCAATTTTCGTGAGAAGTTCGAGGCGCTTAACCGCGTCAAGCTGACCGGCAGCGAATTTCAGCGCCTGCTCGCTGGCGTGATCACGCCGGCCGTCTACAACGCCGCCCAAACGCTGCGCAACATCAACAGTTTTGAGCGCGACGACGGCACGCCGCTCAATTACACCCTGGTCAACATCAAGGATTGGTGCAAGAACCACTTCGAAGTGGTCAACCAGCTGCGCATCAACACCGACAACAGCCACCACCGCTACGACGTGATGCTGCTCATCAACGGCGTGCCGGTGGTGCAGATCGAGCTGAAAACCCTGGCCGTCAGCCCGCGCCGGGCCATGCAGCAGATCGTCGATTACAAGAACGACCCCGGCAACGGTTACGGCAAGACGTTGCTCTGCTTCATCCAGCTCTTTATCGTCAGCAACCGCGCCGACACTTGGTACTTCGCCAACAACAACGCCCGCCATTTCAGCTTCAATGCCGACGAGCGCTTCCTGCCCGTCTATCAATTCGCCGCCGAGGACAACAAGAAAATCACGCACCTGGACAGCTTTGCCGAGAAGTTCCTGGCCAAGTGCATGCTGGCCGAAATGATTAGCCGCTACATGGTGCTGGTCGCCAGCGAGCATAAGCTGCTGATGATGCGGCCCTATCAGATTTATG
>JBPOIN010000103.1:0-8236 GCA_052034445.1 Pseudomonadota bacterium
GCATGGCCCACCTGCTTCGTCGTAGCGGGCTGAATGCCGAACAGGCCGAGCGCCTGGACAAGATCGATGCCGCCGCCGAACACCTGCTGAACGTCATCAACGACATCCTCGACATCTCGAAGATCGAAGCCGGCAAGCTGGAGCTTGAGTCCGTACCCGTGAATATCCACAGCCTGCTGTCCAATGTCTGTTCCATCCTGCAGGAACGCGCACGGGAAAAACAGCTGCAACTGCTGATCGAAACGCAGGCCCTACCGCCCCATCTGATCGGCGACCCGACACGCCTGCAACAGGCGATCCTCAACTACGCGACCAACGCCATCAAATTCACCGAGACTGGCGCCATCACGCTGCGTGCGACCATCCAGCAGGAGACCGACGCGGCGCTGCTGCTGCGCATCGAGGTCGAGGACACCGGTATTGGCATCGCGACCGAGGCGATCCCGCGCTTGTTCAACGCCTTCGAACAAGCCGACAATTCAATGACGCGCAGATATGGCGGCACGGGGCTCGGCCTCATGATTACGCGCCGATTGGCGGAGCTCATGGGCGGATCAACGGGCGTCGCCAGCACACTCGGCGTGGGTAGCAATTTCTGGTTCACCGCGCTGCTCAAAAAAGGCCGCGTGGATGCCGCAGCCGACAATAACACCACTGCCGCCAGCGATGCCGATATCCGCCGCCTGCACGCCGGCAAGCGCATCCTGATCGTCGACGACGAACCGATCAACCTCGAAGTGGCGAGCGGCCTGCTTGAAGACAGCGGCCTGCGCATCGACATGGCCGCCGACGGCGCACAGGCCGTCACCCTGGCCAGCGCCAACGACTACGCGGCAATTCTCATGGACATGCAGATGCCGAACCTCAACGGTCTCGAAGCCACGCGCCGGATCCGCGCCTTGCCCGGCGAGCGGCAGCCGCCCATCATCGCCATGACCGCCAACGCGTTTGTCGAAGACAAGGCGCAGTGCTTCGCGGCCGGCATGGACGATTTTCTCGTCAAGCCGTTCTATCCCGCCACTCTGTTCGCTGTCCTGCTGCGCGCGCTCGGCCGCCAGCAGCCCTGAAGTCGCCCCGACCAGGCCAGCGGTAGTCCGGCAGGCGATAGTCGGCGCCTATTAAATAGCTTTATACAATCAATTATACAAATTCAATTGATCTCCTTAATATTCGTTCCGTAGCACGAACGCACATTCAACCCCAAGGAGATCTCTCATGAACGCATCGCTCATCAACACCGACATCCTCCCCTTCCACGCCACCGCCTATCACAACGGCAAGTTCGTCGAGGTCAGCGACGCGACCCTGAAGGGCAAGTGGTCCGTGGTGTTCTTCTATCCGGCCGACTTCACCTTCGTCTGCCCGACCGAGCTGGGCGACCTGGCCGACCACTACGCCGAGTTCCAGAAGCTGGACGTCGAGATCTACGCGGTGTCGACCGATACTCACTTCACGCACAAGGCCTGGCACGACACGTCCGATACCATCGGCAAGCTGCAATTCCCGATGATCGGCGACCCGACCGGCACCCTGACGCGCAACTTCGGCGTAATGATCGAGAGCAAGGGCCTGGCCGAGCGCGGCACCTTCGTGATGGACCCGGACGGCAAGATCCAGATCATCGAGATCAATGCCGGCGGCATCGGCCGCAACGCCGAGGAACTGCTGCGCAAGGTCAAGGCCGCCCAGTACGTGCGCAACCACCCGGGCGAAGTGTGCCCGGCCAAGTGGCAGGAAGGCGAGAAGACGCTGGCGCCTTCGCTGGATCTGGTCGGCAAGATCTGACGTCCCCCCTCCCCCCTCCCCTTTCCCTGTCCCCGGGCAGGAAATGGGGAGGGCGCCAGCAACCGACACCCCGCATAAAGAAATTCAAGGAGAACATCATGCTCGATGCTGCCATCAAGAGCCAGCTCGCAACCTATCTCACCCGGCTGCAACAGCCGATCGAACTCGTCGCCTCGCTCGACGACGGCGCAAAGTCCGCCGAGATGCGCGCGCTGCTGCATGACATCGCTGCCCTGTCGCCGCTGGTCAGCGTGCGTGAAGATGGCCACGCCGCGCGCCGGCCGTCGTTCTCGGTGGCACGCCAGGGCGAGGCGGCACGCATCCACTTCGCCGGCATTCCGCTCGGCCACGAATTCACCTCGCTGGTGCTGGCGTTGCTGCAGGTCGGCGGCCATCCGCCCAAGGTCGACGAGGCGGTGATCGAGCAGATCCGCGCCCTGGCGGTCAGCGCGCAAGGTTTGCGCTTCGAGACCTTCATCTCGCTGTCCTGCCACAACTGCCCGGATGTGGTGCAGGCGCTGAACCTGCTCGCCGTGATCAATCCCGGCATCGAAAGCACCATGATCGACGGCGCGCTGTTCCAGCAGGAAGTCGAGCGCCGCCAGGTGATGGCCGTGCCGATGGTGCTGTTGAATGGCGCGGTGTTCGGCCAGGGCCGCATGAGCATCGAGGAAATTCTCGCCAAACTCGACAGTGGCACTGCGGCGCGCGCTGCCGAGAAGCTGAATGCCAAGGCGCCGTTCGACGTGCTGGTGGTCGGCGGCGGCCCGGCCGGCGCGGCGGCGGCCGTGTATGCGGCGCGCAAGGGCATCCGCACCGGGGTGGTGGCCGAGCGTTTCGGTGGCCAGGTGCTCGACACGCTGGCGATCGAGAATCTGATCTCGGTCAAGCACACCGAGGGGCCGAAACTCGCCGTGGCGCTCGAAGAACACGTCAAGGAATACGCGGTCGACATCATGAATCTGCAGCGCGTCGAGGGACTTGCGCCGGCCGGCGCCGACGGCCTCGCCGCTGTCCGGCTCGCCAGCGGCGCGGTGTTGAAAAGCCGTACCGTGATCGTCGCCACCGGCGCGCGCTGGCGCGAGATGAACGTGCCCGGCGAGCAGGAATATCGCGGCCGCGGGGTCGCCTACTGCCCGCACTGCGACGGCCCGCTGTTCAAGGACAAGCGCGTGGCGGTGATCGGCGGCGGCAACTCCGGCGTCGAGGCGGCCATCGACCTGGCCGGCATCGTCAGCCATGTGACGCTGCTCGAATTCGATCATGCGCTGCGCGCCGACGCGGTGTTGCAGACCAAACTGAAGAGCCTGCCCAACGTGACCGTCATCACCGGCGCATTGACCACCGAAGTCAGCGGCGACGGCAGCAAGGTCACCGGCCTGGTCTACAAGCAGCGCGCCACCGATGCCGTGCAGCGCGTGGAACTCGAAGGCATCTTCGTGCAGATCGGTCTGTTGCCGAACACCGACTGGTTGAAGGGCGTCGTGAATCTCTCGCCGCGCGGCGAGATCGAGATCGACGCGCGCGGCCAGACTTCGACGCCCGGCATCTTCGCCGCCGGCGACGCGACGACCGTGCCCTACAAGCAGATCGTCATCGCCATGGGCGAAGGCGCCAAGGCCAGCCTGTCGGCCTTCGACCACCTGATCCGCAGCCCGGCGCCGCAGTAGGCCGGTGCAGGTCACAAAAAAAGCACGCAGCCCCGCCCGGGGTTGCGTGCTGGTGGCGTGAAAACAGTCGAGTTACGGTTGATCGGTCTTGCGGCGCTCGGGAATGAAAGCGCAGGCCGTGCCGAACATGACGACCATGATCGAAATGTCGAGCGGATTGTCGAGGCTGAAACTCAGCAGATCGCCGGCGCCGCCGGTGTAACCGCAGGCCTCGGCGGCCAGGCTGAGGACCAGCAGGCTGGCGGCGACAACGCTCTTGATGAGCGAATTTTGCATGTTCGTCTCCTCAAACAGATGGTGGAATTGAATCGCTTGCCAGTTTACCGCAGCGACTCGGCGCCGGAAACCCTTCGGCGACGCAACAGGCCGCCGGCCCAGGCGATGAATTCGTCGACATATGAAAACGCCACAGGAATCACCAGCAGGCTCAGGAAGGTCGAGGTGATCAGGCCGCCGATCACGACAATGGCCATCGGCGCACGGAAGCTCGGGTCGGTGCCGATGCCGAGGGCGATCGGCAGCATGCCGGCGCCCATGGCGATGGTGGTCATGACGATTGGCCGCGCACGTTTGCGGCAGGCGTCGAGCAAAGCGCGCCGGCGTTCGAGGCCATGGTCGCGGCGCGCGATGATGGCGTAGTCGATGAGCAGAATGGAGTTCTTGGTGGCGATGCCCATGAGCATGATGAGGCCGATCATCGACGGCATCGAGATGGCCGTCTGGGTGACGAACAGCGCCAGGAAAGCGCCCGGCACCGACAGCACCAGCGCCAGCAGGATGGTCACGGGCTGGATGAAGTCGCGGAACAGCAGCACCAGCACCACGTAGATGCACAGTACGCCGGCCGTCATGGCCAGCGCGAAGCCGGCATACAGCTCACCCATCGACTCGGCGTCGCCGACCGTGGTGTGCATCACGCTCGACGGCAGGTTGCGCACGCTGGGCAGCGCCAGCACGGTCTTCTCGATGTCGCCGAGCGGCTGGCCGTTGAGCTCGATATCAAAGTTGATGTTGCGCAGCCGGTCGTAGCGGGCGATCTCAGCCGGACCGCCGCCGATGCTGATGTCGGCGACGTTGCCGAGCATGACCGGGCCGTTCTTGCCGGGCAAGCGCAAGCGTTCGAGCAAGCCCAGATCGGCGCGCGCATCGGGCGGCAGCTTGACGACAATGGGCACCTGGCGCTGGGCCAGATTGAGTTTGGCGAGCCCCTGGTCGTAATCGCCGGCCGTGGCGATGCGCAGCGTGTCGGCGATATCCGCCGAGGTCACACCGAGATCGGCCATGCGCGCGAAATCGGGACGCACGATGAGTTCGGGGCGCACCAGACTGGCGCTCGATGTCACGCTGCCGATGCCGGGAATGGTGCGCAATTCGCTCTCGACCTTGCGCGCCTGCTCGGCGAGCAGCGGACCATCCTCGCTGGCCAGTACCAGCGTGTATTTCTCGGCCGCAGAGCCGAGGCCGACAGACACCCGCACGCCGGGAATCGCCGTCAGTGCCTGGCGCAGGTCGCGTTCGATCTCCTGTTTGGACAGCCCGCGCCGCTTCTCGCGCGGCGTGAGGTTGATGGTCAGTGTCGCCTTGCGCACTTCGCTGGCGCCGCCCGGCATGAATGGATCGCTGCCCGATTTGCCGCCGCCGACCGCTGTGTACACCATGACGACATGCGGATTGCGCTGAATGACGGCGCGCGCCTGCTCGGCCGCCGCCAGGGTGTCCTTGAGAGTGCTGCCGGGCTGCAGCGACAGATACACCTGGGTCTGGGAAAAGTCGTCCGGCGGAATGAAGCCGGAGGGCAGCAGCGGCACCAGCGCGAACGACCCCAGGAAGACGGCGCCCGTCACCAGCAGCGTCGCCAGCCGGTGCCGGAGACAGGCTTCCACCCACTGCGCATAGATTGCCAGCCAGCGCGGCTCGGGGTGGGCCACACTGCCGGGCTTGAGCAGATAGGCCGCCATCATGGGGGTCAGCATGCGCGCAACGACCAGCGAAAGGAAAACGGCAATCGACGCCGTCCAGCCAAACTGGACGAAGAACTTGCCCGGCAGGCCGCCCATGAAAGCCGTCGGCAGGAATACGGCGACCAGCGTGAAGGTGGTGGCGATCACCGCCAGGCCGATTTCGTCGGCCGCCTCCATGGCGGCCTGGAACGGCGTCTTGCCCTGCGCCAGATGGCGCATGATGTTCTCGATCTCGACAATCGCATCATCGACCAGGATGCCGATCACCAGCGACATCGACAACAGGCTCACGACGCTGAGCGGAAAGCCGAGCAGATGGATGATGGCGAAAGTTGGAATCATCGACAGCGGCAGCGCAGTCGCCGAGATCAGCGTGGCCCGCATGTCGCGCAGGAACAGCCAGACCACCAGCACCGCCAGCAGCGCCCCTTCGATCAGCAGCGACATCGAGCCTTCGTAGTTATCGACGACGGGATCGACGAAGTTGAAGGCCTCGGTGATTTCGATGTCGGGGTGCTCGGCCTTGAGTTTTTCGAGCGCCGCACGCACGTTATTGGTCACCGACACGGCGCCGATGCCGCGGCTGCGCGTGATTTCGAAGCCCACCACGGGTTTGCCGTTCAGCAGCGCAGCGCTGCGCCGCTCGCCGACCGTATCCTCGACGCGCGCCAGCTGGTCGAGGCGCACATGCCGGCCATCGGCGAGCACAATATCCATCGCCGCCAGCTCAACCGCACTGGCGACCGTCGCCACGGTGCGCACGGTCTGCTCGACGCCACCGACATCGGCGCGACCGCCCGAAGCCTCCTGCTGCACGCGCCGCAGCTGACGCGACACATCGGCCGCCGTGGCATTTAGCGCCAGCATGCGCGCCGGATCGAGTTCGACGCGCACCTCGCGCGTGACGCCGCCGACGCGCGCCACGGCGCCAACGCCGCGCGCACTCAGCATGGCCTTGGTCACCACATGATCGACAAACCACGACAGCGCCTCGTCGTCCATGCGCTTTGACGCCACGGTATACGTCAGGATCGGGCTGCCGGCCAGATCGATCTTCTCGATCACCGGGTCCTTGAGATCGCCCGGCAGATCGGAACGGATGCGCCCGACCGTGGCGCGCACATCGTCGAGCGCCTCCTGCGTCGGTTTTTCGAGACGGAATTCGGCCGTGATCGTCGCCGAACCATCCTGCACCTGGGTGTAGATGTGCTTGATGCCACGCAGTCCGGCCAGCGCATTCTCGATCTTGCGCGCCACCTCGGTCTCCATCTGTGATGGCGCCGCGCCGGGCAGGCTTGCCGTGACCAGCACGGTCGGCAATTCGACATCGGGGAATTGCTGGATTTCCATGGCGCGGAACGCCATCACGCCGGCCAGCGTGAGCATCAGGAACAGCAGAATGGCCGGAATCGGATTGCGAATCGACCAGGCGGAGACATTCATGGCTGCTGGCCGTCCGCCGTAGCGACAACATGCTTCACGACATCGCCGTCGGCGAGGAATCCCGCACCCGACGCGACGACGCGTGCGCCGGCAGTCAAACCGTCGACAATCTCGATGCGTTCGGCGTTACGCCGGCCGGTCCGCACCCGGACCTGTGTGACCCGCATCTGATCCGCAGCAGCAGCGGTTTGGCCGGCCTCGCCGGCCAGCAAGTAGACATAAGCGAACCCTTCACGCAACACCACGGCCGACACCGGCAGCGTCAATGCGGCGGCGCGCCCGGTTTCGATTTCACCGCGCGCAAACATGCCGGCCCGCAACGTCGTGGTCGCCGGCAGATCGACATACACGATGCCGTTGCGCGTGCGCGGATCGACGCTCGGCGCAACGGCGCGCACCGTACCGGGCAGTTTTTCACCGGCCGGACCACTCAGCACCGCCACGGCGCCGGGTTTGATCTGCGCCAGCACGGTTGCCGGGGCTTCGGCCTGCCATTCAAGACGACCGAAGCGGATCAGACGGAACAGTTCCTGGCCCTGCTGGGTCAGCGAGCCGACGCTGGCGCTACGCGCCGAAATGACACCATCGTCGGGCGCCGTGACGCTGGTCTTGCGCATGCGCAACTCGGCAGACTGCAACCGCGCGCGCGCCGCATCAAGGCGCGCCGTGGCCGTTTGCTCGGCGGTGGCAAACTGTGCATGCATCTGGGTGCTGTAGAAGCCCTGGGCGCGCAAGGTCTGGGCGCGCTGGGCGTTAGCCCTGGCCTCGGCGGAACTGGCCTCAAGTTCGGCCACCGCAGCGCGCGCCTCGGCGACTTCGTTGCCGATGGCATCCACGGCGATGCGCGCCAGCACCTGGCCCTTCCTGACGCGATCGCCGACCTGCACACTCACCTCGGTGATGCGGTATTGGCCGATCTCGGCGCCGATCACGGCTTCCTGCCAGGCCACCACATTGCCGTCCACGGCATACACCAGCGGCCATTCTTCGCGCCGCGCCTCGGCGCTGGTGACGCTCAGCGAAGGCTTGAGCGCCGCCGCGCCCGGCTGACCGGCTGCGCTTGCTGCGGCCGGTGCGGCGGAGTCCTTTGGCGCGCCGCCACGCCAGGCCAGCCCGGCAACCACAGCCGCCAAGACCAGCAACAGCCACCAGCGCCCCTTGCCATGGAGCAGGATCGTCAACAATTTCATGGAGTGAGCTTCCCTCTGTTTTTCGTCTTCCAACCCGTTGGCATTATACCGCCAATTCCTGCTCATGTTGAGTGCTGAACCAATCTTTCAAGAATTTTTCTGGCGAGGCGTAGCCGAGCGTGGAATGGAGACGTCTCCGATTGTAGAAGGGTTCGATATAGTCGAACAGGTCGGCCTCCGCATCAGC
>JBPOIN010000064.1:0-5300 GCA_052034445.1 Pseudomonadota bacterium
TCCCTTAGAAACTTGATAAAACGAACGCCTGGTTAGCTTCTCACTTTTCCCGTTCACAAGATCACTAACGTATAAATCATACTGACTGGCCGGAGTAGCCCCCTCACTCCGTGCAACACCTTTAAAATAAAACATCTTCTCACCACTCTGCGAATAGAACGGAAAAATATTCACTCCGCCATCGGACGACGAAATATCGCGCCAAGACCAATCTATCAAATTAACAACAATAAGCTTCATGTCGTTAATATTGTATTTTTTTCCCTTATATGCAGTCGAAACGGCGACCATGTGTAATCCATCACTTGAAAAACTTCCCATCTCCCAGAGTCGATCTTTTTCTGCTGGAATTTCTGAGACCTTGCCCGTTTTTACATCAAGCAACAATAGGGGACAGACCACGGTTTCCCAGGATGTGATCGGAAATTGGGCGCCTATTGTCCCGGTGATTTGCCCGTTGCCCACGGATTAATGACCGTCACGCCAGCTGCCTCATAGGGTGCTGTATCGCGGGATGCCACGATGAACCCGCGTGCGGCGGCGATTGCGGCAATGTAGCCGTCTGGTGTTGGAAAACCGCGTCCAGCCACCCTGGCTGTCACAGCGAGGGCGGCGTAGTGTCGTGCTGCATCGATGTCGAATGGGAGCACCCGATCCCTGAACAGCCCCATCAGGCCGTCAAGGGTTTGTGCCAGCATGTCCTTGCGCTTGCCTGTCGGGAGTGTTCCGATGCCAAACAACAACTCGGCGAGTGTCACGCTGGATAGATACAGCGTTTCGGCGGCTTGATCGTTCAGCCAGGCCCGCACCGCCGGGTGCGGCTCGGGTTTCATTGCCTCGGAAACGACATTGGTATCGAGAACGATCATTCAAACCTCAGTGGCTTGGCTGGTGTTGTGTCTCTCACTTGCTCGAAGACCTCGAAATCCTCGTTTGTCAGGCCAACCTTGCGGCCCAGCGCCGCGAGGGCTTCACCCAGGCGTATGCGCGTTTCCGGCTTGACCGCAAGCGCGAGAATCTCGCGGACCTCGGCCTCGGTGCTGCGCCCGTGGTGAGCGGCTTGCACCTTTAATGCGCGATGCACGTCATCGGGAAGATTGCGTACTGTCAGCATTGCCATCGCATCACCTCACAAAAGAGCATTCAATGCAGTCATTATTGTGTTTTGAATGCATTTTCGCAAGCGCATTCGTATCTCCAGAACCGGGGCGGACCATGGTTTCCCATCGCCGCCCGCTCAATTGCCAGTGGCGTTTAAAGCCGCCAGGCCAGCAGTTCGTCGGCGTTGCGCAGGCGTTCGGAGAGCACCTTGGTGATGTTGTGGTACACCTTCATGGCGATTTCGGGCTTGCGGCTCAGGGCCTGTTCGCTGATGCGGACCAGCACGCAGTGGCTGAGCGCCTTGACGCTGGCGCTGCGCACTTCGTTGTCGGCGAGGGCCATTTCGCCGAAGCTGTCGGCGGCTGTGAGGCGGGCGAGTTCGACTTCACCGTCATGGCCTTTTTTGGTGACCACCGCATCGCCGTCGAGAATCACGTACATGTGCGTGCCGACATTGCCTTCCTTGATGATGATGGCGTCTTCCTGGTAGGTGCATTTTTCAGCCTGGACCAGCAGGTCGGTCATCTCGGCCGGTGTGAGGCCCTTGAAGGCCTTGACCTGCTCGGCGAGTTTGACGAGCAGGCGCTGCAGGTCGGTGTAGTGGAATTCTTCCTTGATCCAGGTCATGGGCTGTCCTTTCGTTGTTTACACCTTACACCTGCAGCGCTTCGAGGAGTTCCTGTTCGAGGCGCACGAGGGGGGTACTTTGTGCGAGTTCGGCGCCGCTGAGCAGGAAGGTGTCTTCGACACGTTCGCCGAGCGTGGCGATTTTGGCCGTATGCAGGACCACATTATGCCGTGAAAGTATCAGGGCGATGGAGTACAGAAGGCCGGGCCGGTCGGCGGCGACGACCGACATGACATGGTACTTGCCCTTTTCGTCGGCGCGGATAGCGACTTCGGGGGTGATGGGGAAGTGGCGCAGCTGGCGTGACAGGCGGCCGGTCATGGGGGCTTCGAGCGGCGGCAGCTTGGTGAGGCGCTCGACGAGATCGTGTTCGATGAGCGCCACCATGTCGCGGTACGGCAGCTGGTGCGTGGGGTCGAGCAGCACGAAGCTGTCGAGCGCGTAGCCGTTGCGCGTGGTGTGGATCTTGGCGTCGGCGATCGAGTAACCCAGACGCGCGAAGACGCCGCACAGGCGCGCGAACAGCGCCGGCTGGTCGGCGACATACACCATGACCTGCAGGCCTTCGCCGAACTGGTTCAGGCGCGCCTTGACGACAGGCTCGGCGGCATCCGGACGGTGGTAGAGGATGCGCGTGTGCCAGGCGATTTCCTCGGCGTCGTGACGCATGAAATACACGGTATCGAGCTGTTCCCAGAATTTTTCCTCGATGCCCGGGCGCAGGCCGTGAAAACGCAGCATGCTGCGCACTTCTTCCTGGCGTCCGGCGAGGCCGACGGCCTGTTGCGGCGTGGCGCCGGCCAGCAGGCGGCGCGTGGCGGCGTAGAGGTCTTCGAGCAGCTTGCCTTTCCAGGCGTTCCAGACCTTCGGGCTGGTGCCGCGAATGTCGGCCACGGTAAGCAGGTACAGGCCGATCAGCTGGCGTTCGTTGCCGACGATGGCGGCGAATTTGTGGATCACGTCGGGATCGGAGAGATCCTGTTTCTGGGCGATCGACGACATGGTCAGGTGTTCGCCGACCAGGAACACCACGAGTTCGGTGTCTTCGGCACTCAGGCCGTGGTCGGTGCAGAAGCGCCGCGCGTCGACCTTGCCGAGCTGGGAGTGGTCGCCGCCACGGCCCTTGGCGATGTCGTGGAACAGCGCGGCGATGTACAGCAGCCAGGGGCGTTCGAAGCCGGCCATCAGGCGGCTGCAGAGCGGGTATTCGTGGGCGAACTCGGGCATGCTGAAGCGCCGCACGTTGCGCAGCACCTGCAGGATGTGCTGGTCGACTGTATACACATGGAACAGGTCGTGCTGCATCTGGCCGACGGTCTTGGCGAAGGCCGGCAGGTAGTGGCCGAGGATGTCGTACTGGTTCATGCGCCGGAATTCGTGCACCAGGCCGCGCTTTTGCTGGAACAGTGAGAGGAACAGGGCGCGGTTGGCCGGGTCGCGGCGGAATTGGGCATCGATGCGGCTGCGCGCGCGCCACAGGGCGCGCAGCGTGCGGGCCGTCATGCCCTTGAGTTCGGAGCGTTGCTGGAGCAGCAGGAAACTTTCGAGAATGGTGCGCGGTTCGCGTTCGAAGATGTCTTCCTCGCGCACGTCGAGCAGTTCGCGCACGGTCTGGAAATGCGCGCTGATGTAGATCGGCGCCGTGCGCTGGGCCGGAAAAATGCGCTCGCCGAGATTCTGCAGCAGAATGGTGTTGAGCTGTGTGATGCTCTTGGCATTGCGGTAGTAGCGCTGCATGAGCAGTTCAGAGGCGCGCTTGGCCGTCGTGCGCTCGATGCCGAAGCTGCGCGCGAGGGCTTCCTGGTGGTCGAACATGAGCTTTTCCTCGCGCCGGCGCGCGAGGTAGTGCAGGCGGATGCGGATGTTGCGCAGCAGGGTTTCGTCGCGGTCGAGCTGGCGCGCTTCGCTGTCGGTGATGAGTTCGTTCCTGGCCAGGTCGCGCCAGCGTTCGCCGAAACCCGCAGCGCGACTGATCCACAGGATCACATGCAGGTCGCGCAGGCCGCCCGGGCTTTCCTTGCAGTTGGGTTCCAGGCTGTAGGGGGTGTCGTTGTAGCGGGCGTAGCGCTCTTCCTGTTCGAGCCGCTTGGCCTTGAAGAAGGCTTGCGGATCGAGCTGGGCGCGCAGGGCGGCGGTGAAGCGGTCAAAGGTCTGGCGGCTGCCGATCAGCAGGCGGGCTTCAAGCAGATTGGTCTGTACGGTGATGTCGCGCGCGGCTTCTTCGACGCATTCGGTCACGCTGCGTACACTGTGGCCGACTTCGAGGCCGATGTCCCAGAGCAGGCCGATGATCTGCTCGATGCTGGCCTGGTGCGGCGTTGCGCTGGCATCCGCCGATGCATCCGGCAGCAGCAACAGGATATCAACGTCGGAAGCCGGGTAGAGTTCGCCGCGGCCATAACCGCCGACGGCGGCCAGCGCCATGGTGTCGGGCAGGGCAAAGTGGCGCCAGATCTCGCGCAGCAGCGTATCGACGAGTTTGGCGCGGCCATGCAGCATGGCCGCGGCATTGGGTTTGCCTTCGTAGGCGCTGCGCAGCGCGGCCTGGCCGTCCTGCAGGCGCTGGCGCCAGCCGGCAATCAGCGCGCGCAAGGCCTGTTTGTCGGTTTCGGTCGTCTGGGCGGGCGCGTCAGCGCTCGGTGGCATCGTCATGGGCGTCTCCGCTCGGAAAGTGATGCTTGCGGGGTGGGGCGGCGGCGAGCCGCGCCGGGGCGATTCAGCCGATATTGGCCGGCTTGGGCGGCGCACCGGCCGACAGCGTGAGCACTTCGACGCCGGTCTCGGTGACCAGCAGGGTGTGTTCCCACTGGGCGGACAGGCTGCGGTCCTTGGTGATGATGGTCCAGCCATCGGGCAATTCGGAGATCGCAGCCTTGCCTGCGTTGATCATCGGTTCGATGGTGAAGGTCATGCCGTCTTCGAGTATGACGCCCGTGCCGGCCTTGCCGTAATGCAGCACCTGCGGGTCTTCGTGGAAGTGGGCGCCGATGCCGTGGCCGCAGAATTCGCGCACCACCGAAAAGCCGTTGGTTTCGGCGTGTTTCTGGATCGCCGCGCCGATATCGCCCAGATGGGCGCCCGCGCGCACCTTGCTGATGCCGAGCCAGAGGCATTCATGCGTCACGGTACACAGGCGCTTGGCGAGAATCGACACCGCCGCCTCGCCGCCGACCAGGAACATCCGGCTGCTGTCGCCGTGATAGCCGTCCTTGATGGTCGTGATGTCGAGATTGACGATGTCGCCTTTCTTGAGCGGACGGTCGTTGGGCACGCCGTGGCAGACCTGGTGGTTGATTGAGGCGCAGATCGACTTGGGGTAGGGTTGGTAACCGGGCGGGGCGTAGTTGAGCGGGGCAGGGATGCAATTTTGCACATTCACCATGTAGTCGTGGCACAGGCGGTCGAGTTCGTCCGTGGTGACGCCGGGTTTGACGAAGGGTCCGATGTAATCGAGGACTTCGCCGGCCAGACGGCAGGCCAGGCGCATTTTCTCGATTTCTTCAGGGGTCTTGATGCTGATGCTCATGGCGGATCGCTTCTGGATGGGATCGGTGAATTCTACCTGCCACAC
>JBPOIN010000197.1:0-7220 GCA_052034445.1 Pseudomonadota bacterium
GCGGCTGGGCCGGCGTCTGGTCGACTGCCTTCTTCCACGGATCCTCGTAGTCCTTCAGCGCGTCGAGCAGGCGCGCGGCGAGTTCCTGGCGACGCGCGGCGTCGTCGACGACGTGCTTCTTGACGTAGTCGAGGCCGACGCGCTGGACATAATGCACGGTGCGGTCGAGATACCAGGCTTCCTCGCGGTAAAGCTGCAGGAAGGCGGCAGTGGTTTCGAGAACCTCCTCGCGGGTGGCGACCTTGCAGAGGAACTCGGCGACCTCGGTCTTGATGCCGCCGTTGCCGGCGACGTAGATTTCCCAACCGGAATCGACGCCGATCACGCCGACATCCTTGATGCCGGCCTCGGCGCAGTTGCGCGGGCAGCCGGAGACGGCGAGCTTGACCTTGTGCGGGCTCCACATGCCGAACAGCATTTCTTCGAGGTCGATGCCCATCTGCGTCGAGTTCTGTGTGCCGAAGCGGCAGAACTCCGAGCCGACGCAGGTCTTCACCGTGCGGATGCTCTTGCCATAGGCGTGACCGGTCGGCATGCCGAGGTCCTGCCAGACCTTGGGCAGGTCTTCCTTCTTCACGCCGAGCAGGTCGATGCGCTGACCGCCGGTGACCTTCACCATCGGAATTGCGTACTTGTCGGCAACGTCGGCAATGCGGCGCAGTTCGGCCGGCGTGGTGACGCCACCGAGCATGCGCGGCACCACCGAATAGGTGCCGTCCTTCTGGATGTTGGCGTGGCCGCGCTCGTTGATGAAGCGCGACTGCGGATCGTCCTGCGCGTCGTGCGGCCAGGTCGAGATCAGGTAGTAGTTGAGCGCCGGCCGGCAACTGGCGCAGCCGTTCGGCGTGCTCCATTCGAGGAAGTGCATGGCCTGCGGGATCGACAGCAGCTTGTGCTCGCGAATCGCCTGGCGCACCTCGGCGTGGCTGCGTTCGGTGCAGCCGCACATCGGCTTGGTCTTGCTGTCGGCCGGCGTGTAGGCGCCGCCGATGGTCGATGCCAGGATCTGTTCGACCAGACCGGTGCAGGAACCGCAGGAGCTGGACGCCTTGGTATGCTTGCGCACTTCGTCGAGGGTGAACAGTCCCTCCTCCTTGATGGCCTTGACGATGGTGCCCTTGCAGACGCCGTTGCAGCCGCAGACCTCGGCGCTGTCGGGCATCGACGCCGCCTTGTTCTGGCCGGCGTGGCCGCCGTCGCCGGAGTGGCGGCCGCCGGCCGAGCCGCCGAACAACAGGTGTTCGCGGATTTCGTGGATATTCTGGCCATCGCGCAGCATCTGGAAGTACCAGGCGCCGTCGCTGGTGTCGCCATACAGCACGCCGCCGACCAGCTTGTCGTCCTTGACCACCAGCTTCTTGTAGATGCCGCCGGCCGGATCGCTGAGGACGATTTCCTCGGTATCGCCGCCGCCGCTGAAGTTGCCGGCCGAGAACACGTCGATGCCGGTCACCTTGAGCTTGGTCGAGGTCACCGACCCGGCATAGCGGCCGATGCCGAACTCGGCCAGGTGGTTGGCGCAGACCTTGGCCTGCTCGAACAGCGGCGCCACCAGACCGTAGGCCGTGCCGCGGTGGTTGGCGCACTCGCCGACGGCGTAGATGCGTGGATCGTAAGTCTGCATGGTGTCGTTAACCACGATGCCGCGATTGCAGTGGATGCCGGCCGACTCGGCAAGTTCGGTGTTTGGCCGGATGCCGACGGCCATAACCACCAGGCTGGCCGGCACCTGGGTGCCGTCCTTGAAGGCGACGGCGCTGACGCGGCCGTCGGCGTCGGCAATCAGTTCGCTGGTATGTTTGCCGAGCAGGAACTTGAGGCCCTTGGCTTCGAGCGACTGTCTCAGCATGTCGGCAGCCACCTTGTCGAGCTGGCGTTCCATGATCCAGTCGGAGACATGCACCACGCTGACATCCATGCCGCGCAACTTGAGGCCGTTGGCAGCCTCCAGACCCAGCAGGCCGCCGCCGATTACCACCGCGTGGCCGCCGCGCTGGGCAGCGTCGATCATGGCGTCGGTGTCCTTGATGTCGCGATAGGCGATGACACCCGGCAGATCCTTGCCGGGCACCGGCAGCATGAAAGGGTTGGAGCCGGTAGCCAGCAGCAGGCGGTCGTAGCTTTCCTCGCTGCCGTCGTCGGCGACGACGCGCCGGCCGCGTCGGTCGATCTTGACGATCTTCTTGTTGAGATGCAGCCGGATGTGGTTGTCGCGATACCAGTCGAGGTCGTTCAGAACGATGTCTTGCACCGTCATCTCACCGGCCAGAACCGGCGAGAGCAGGATGCGGTTGTAGTTCGGATAAGGCTCGGCGCCGAACACGGTAATGTCGTAGAGTTCAGGCGCCAGCTTGATCAGTTCTTCGAGTGTGCGGCAACCGGCCATGCCGTTGCCGACCAGAACCAGTTTTAGTTTTTTCATGCCCGCTTCCTTGCGCAGTTGGATGGAGTTCATGCTCCATTTAGCAATCGCTGTGCCAGCTGAAAATAGACAGATATAACAATAAGTTGATTGCCTGGTTCGAAGTGCGGGCCAACAGGGCTGTCATTTCATGGTGCGGGTTGGCACTGTGCTGGTGCATTTTCAGGCGGTCGGTCAGGCGACTTGGTGCGTCAAGGCTGTTGCCGTATGAGATTGCCGCGCAGCCGCATGGCGCTTTGTTGGCGCATGTCGTATGGCGGCTATAATTTTTCACACTTCAATTATTCAGCGACAGCCATGATTTCTGATCCCGCCCGCTACCAGGAAACGATCGCCCTGTTTGATGCCGCAAATGCCGCAGACCCGCATCGCGAAGCAGCCGACGGTCAGGTGTTTCCGAAGGCGTTGTTGTATTCAATGCGCATGACGGAGATGCTCGAACGCTACGCGCCGGCTGCCGACGAGGTGGTGCAGCTGGCCGTGCGCGCCCAGCATATCCAGCGCTGGTTGAGCCCACGTAACAGCTATCCGATGGACCGCCAGGGCTATTTGCAATGGCGCACTGCGCTGTACAAGTTTCATGCCGCAACCGCCGGACGCCTCATGCAGCAGGCTGGTTATGATGAGGCGTTGATGGTTCGCGTCATGGCCGCGATTGGCAAGAAAGGTATCAAGGTGAATCCGGATGCGCAGCTGGTTGAAGATGTCAGCGGGCTGGTGTTCCTTGAACACTACATGACCGGCTTCGCGGCCGACCAGCCCGATTACAGCGAAGAGAAGTGGCTCAACATCATCCGCAAGACCTGGCTCAAAATGTCCGAACCCGCGCGCGCCTTCGCGCTGGCCGGCAAGGTGCGTCTGCCAGGGCATTTGTTGCCGCTGATTCTCAAGGCGGTTGAGAATCCCGCCAACACGAACACTTGAGGCGGGATGTCTGGTCGGTGGAAACGCGCGAAAACAGGAATATTGCCCATATTGGGCTTGTGCATGTTGGTCTAGACTTGTCGTAGTGGCCGGATCATTTGCTTGCTTTTGTCATTGCGGCAGGTGCGTGTGGCTTGCTTCCAGTCGCGGCCTTGGTCTAGACTGCCACGATGTGACCGTTTTTTCGTTATTGCTAAAGTGATAATGGCCCGGGGCACGCAAATTAACCATTGATTTGATTGAATATCGTCCACATCCTCTCGTTACGGAGCCGCCGTGAGCCAAGATCAGCTTCAAGTACCTGTCGATTCGACCAACCTGAGCAAGGTGACTCGGGAAGCGAATCCGATGCGCAAGATTATCGCCATCGTTGGAGTGGCGATTTTCGTTTTCTTGGCGTTTACGGCCTTTAGCGTGCACAAGTCTGTGCAGAGCAGCAACCAGCTGACCGATATTCGGGATTTGTATTTCCCGGTGCTGGAGCGGGTTGATGCCAACATCGTGCGTCTCGACAAGATGGAAGAGCGCTACATGCAAGGGGTCATGACTGCCGAGAGCGATATGATCGATGATGCAAATGCGTTTTATGCGCAGGCGGACAAGGCCTTCGAGGAAATGCGCACGCTTTATCCGGCGCGTGTTGGCGATATCGACAAGTTGCGCTCCGATTTCAAGAATTACAAGGAGCTGGCAACAGCAACCTCTCTGGACATGATCGCCAAGACCGGCGACCGGACGCCGGCAGCCATGAACAAGGCTTTGGCCGAGCTCAAGAAGCAGGTCAAGGATTTCCGCCAGACGAGCTACGACAATTTTGTTTCGACACTGGAAGAGACGCAGCGCGCCACCAAGCTCAGCCTGTACATGGGAATGGCCATCGGGGTGATGAACCTGCTGTTCATGGGTGTACTGGTGTACTTCATCCGGAACACCGTGAAGATGACGGCTGTGATCGCGGAACAGAACGCCACGCTGGAATTGCGGGTGGCCGAGCGTACCGCGCAGTTGAGCCAGAAGACCAACGATATCAACGCCATGCTCAATAACATGAAGCTTGGTGTATGTACGGTCGTGCCGGGAAATCGTCTGCATCCGGAGCATTCCGCGTACATGCAGACCATTTTCGGCACCGACGAGCTCGCCGACAAGGATGTGTTGAATACGCTGTTCGCCAATTCGACGCTGGGGGTCGATACCAAGGATCAGGTGGCGGTTGCCCTGAGCGCCATTGTCGGCGAAGACGCGATGATGTTCGAATTCAATGGCCACCTGCTGGTTAATGAAATGCAGATTCTCGATGGCGCAGGCAAGACCAAGATCCTGCAAATGGACTGGAGTCCGATCGCGAACGAAAACGACGTGGTCGAGAAAGTCCTGTTGATCGTTCAGGATGTCACCCACTTGCGCGAACTGGAACTCGAGGCCGCGCATCAGAAGGAAGAGCTGGATATCATTGCCCAGCTGATCAAAATTCCGGTGGGTAAGTTCAACGACTTCATTGACTCCGCGCATAAGTACATTGCAGAGAATCGCAACCTGATCCAAAACGCAACGGCCAAGGATATGAATGCCGTGGCGGCACTGTTCCGGAACATGCACACGATCAAGGGGAATGCGCGCACGTTCGAGTTCAAGTTGATTACCAATGCCGCGCATGCTGCCGAGCAGGAATATGACCGCTTGCGCAAGGATGACGAGGCGCAGTGGGACGCGTCGCGCTTGCTGCTGGAGCTGAATGCGGTGGACGAGGCGATTGCAAAGTACGTCGAGATCAGCGAGGATAAACTGGGACGCAAGGGGCGCGCATCCGATTTGCTGACGACGCGCGGCGCCTTTGTGGCGATTGAGGAGATCGCCGCGCTCAAGACCCTGGTGGCCAATGTTGCGCAGCAACCGGCTGGCGATACCCTTCAGCAACTGCAGCACGCGGTCAATCAGCTTGGCCTGATTCCCTTGCAGCGCTTGGTCAGCGGGTCGGTCGACTCTCTGTCGTCACTGGCCAAGGAACTGGAGAAACCGACGCCTGCGCTGGAACTGACGAATGGCGATGTGGCTTTTAACAACACCTTCGCACAGGCGCTCAAGAGTTCGCTGATGCATATTGTGCGCAACTCGCTGGATCATGGCATCGAATCGCCGGAAGAGCGTCGCAAGGCCGGCAAGCCGGAACAGGGGCAGTTGCGCTTTGTTTGCGCGCGCGGGGATGATCATGTCGAGCTGCGTATTGGCGATGATGGCCGTGGTCTGGCTTTGCACAAACTGCATGAGAAAGGCGCTGCGAATGGGGTTTTTGCCGCCGATGAGCGCCCGAATGCCGACGCTGTGGCCGCGTTGATTTTCGAATCCGGGCTATCTACGGCTGCACAAGTCACCCAGGTTTCCGGACGCGGGGTCGGTATGGATGCGGTACGTACCTTCCTCAAGGAGCAGGGCGCCGATATCCGGATTGCCCTGAACAATCCCGGCGCCGAGTTCGGTTTTACGCCGTTCGAATTCGTGATTCGCATCCCGCCTTCGGCTTATATGCCCTGATTCGCCATGGATACCAATTTGATTTTTGGAGTGCTGGGTTTTTTGCTGGGGGGGGGGGTTTGTGGTGGCGCCCTGTTCGCGCGTTTGCGCACCGGGCATGCCGCGGCCTTGGCCAGTCTGCAGTCCGCGCTGAATGCGCAGCGCAGCGCAACTTCCGCGGCACAGGCGGCCTTGACAGCCAGCCAGCAGCGCCAGAGTGATCCGTCCGCTGAAGTTCTGCGTGAAATCGAGGAGCTGCGCGCCAGGATTGAGGCATTGACAGCCGCAGCGGCAGAAACCGAAGCGCGACACGCCGAAGATCAACAGGCCAGCCAGAGTGAGATCGAGACGCTGAATGGGGCGCTGATCCAGTTGAAGGCCGATTTCCTGGTGCAGACGACGCAACTGGTCAAGGAGTCAAGCCAACTCAAGAATATCGCGGTGACTTTTGAGCATTGGCATGAGGAAATGACCTCGCTGATGGCGCAGAATCGCGACATGCACAGCAAGAATGATGTGTTCGCCTCCATTGTGAAACACATCATCATCCTGTCCCTGAATGCGGCGATCGAAGCGGCGCGCGCCGGCGAATCCGGGCGTGGTTTCGCGGTTGTTGCCGACGAGGTGAGAAAACTCGCCGCGCGTGCAGAAACGCTGTCCAAGGAATACAGCAACAGCTTGCACAAGAACGACCTGACGACAACCTCAACCTTCCAGGATATTCAGGCAGGTGGAAAGATGATGATGGCGGCATTGAGTAGCATGGAGTCATTGGTCAATCAGTTGTACGCCACGCTGGACTAGCATCATGGCGAACTTGATCAGTCAGCAGGCCAGGCAGGGGGCTGAATTCATTTTTACGAAGGCTGCGAAGGCGAATTTGCTGCTTGATTCGTCAGACGCGTTCAGCATCCAGATGCTGCCGAATGCCAAGGTACAGGATTTTCCCGAAAAGACGCTGATCGTCCTGACGATTTCTTCCTTCCTGTTTCGTGTGCTGACGATCTTTCATATCAGCGAGAACGCCGCGACCAAGGCTTACTTTACGCAGGGCAGTAGCGAAAAGACGCTGATCGATTCGGTTTCTGAACTCGGCAATCTTTGCTGTGGCGCCATGAATCGAGAACTGCATCAGCAGGTTTCGCATCTGGGCATGTCCACGCCCTATGTGCTTAAACGTCAGTGCATGGACTTTCTCAAAGAGTTGCGGCCCGATCATGTGGTGGGCTTCGAGATCAGCATCAATGACACGGTGCACATGCATGCCACCCTGTGCTTGTGTGCCTATGCCCCTATCCATTTTCCCGTGGACATGTCGGCGGTCGAAGAGGAAACCGGCGCGCTGGAACTGTGTTAATGCGCG
>JBPOIN010000282.1:0-3877 GCA_052034445.1 Pseudomonadota bacterium
GGGCATAAGCTATGCCGCCCAGGTCGTCCGTCTCGCCATTTACTTGTTTCTGCTGCCCCCCTGATCACATCCGCTGCGCCCCCTCAAGCCCGGGCTTTTCCGCTTTACATTTTGTACTATTCCTGGCGCCCCTGAATCAGCGATCTCTATGCCGCCATCCGGCAACCAAAGCAACTTGCATATTCACACGCCAGCTGTTTTAATCGCCCCTGAATACAGGTGAGAGTTGGCAACCTGTTGCGTGATGCCTAGATTTTCACACATGCGACCAAGTTGCATACACTGCGGGCGTGATTCATGGATATACTTGAACCTGAAGCAAACTCTTACATCCCCAACTCAATAAGGTGGAATACCTGACATGGCAAAGACCATATTAGCAGTGGATGACTCGACTTCGATTCGCCAAATGGTGTCCTTCACCCTCAAAAGTTCGGGCTACGAAGTCATCGAAGCCATCGATGGCATGGATGGACTCGAAAAGGCCAAAACCAAGACCTTCAATCTCGTGCTGACAGATCAGAACATGCCGCGCATGGATGGTCTGACGCTCATCAAGAATCTGCGCAACCTGCCGCAGTACAAGACCACGCCGATTCTGATGCTGACCACCGAATCGTCGGATGCCATGAAATCACAGGGCCGCGCGGCTGGCGCCACTGGCTGGCTGGTCAAACCGTTCGATCCGCAAAAACTCATCGAGGTCGTCAAGAAAGTCATCGGCTGAAAAGCTGCGAACGCAGCATCGGCGCAGTGCCGCGCTCCAGGATAGACAGCCCAGCGACGGAGGTAACATGACTTTCAACATGAGTCAGTTTCATCAGGTTTTTTTTGAAGAAACGGCGGAACATCTGGGCAACATGGAATCCATGCTGCTCGAAGTGGATATGGATCACCCCGATCCCGAGCAACTCAACGCAATCTTTCGCGCCGCCCACTCGATCAAGGGTTCGGCGGGCACCTTCGGTTTCACCGACCTGGCCGACGTCACCCACATCCTGGAAAACCTGCTCGACCGCATCCGCAAAAATGAGCTGACCTTGCGCGTCGACATGATCGACGCCTTTCTCGATGCCGGCGATGTGCTCAAGGACTTGCTGGCGGCGCATCGCGGCGAAGCAACGGCCAACCCCGACTCGGTCGCTGAAATCTGCGCCCGCCTGAAAAACCTGACCTCCGACCAGCCGCCCGCCACGATCAGCCAGACGACGCCACCCGCATCACCACCCGCAACGTCTGCCCCCAGCGCCGGCAGCGGCAGCTATGACATCGAATTCATTCTCGATGTGGCGGCAGCGGACCATACCGACGCCAGCGAAAACCTGCTTGCCGAACTGTCCACCCTTGGACACGTCGAGATCATCGAACGGCCGTCAGCCACCGACCAGCCCTGGCGCCTGCGGCTTGCTCCACTGCCGCAAGCGACCGACCCGATCGACAGCGACAGCCTGCGCGAAACCCTCGAATTCATCGCGCGCAGCGACAGCATTCGCCTGACACCACACGCCAGCGCACAAGACTCCGCGCCACAGGAAGAGGCCTACGGCTTCTTCGCGGACCCCGCGCCCGCCGTTTTACCGCAAGCCACGGAGGATGACAGCTTCGGTTTCTTTGATCCGCTGCCGGACAATGCCGCCACGCCTGAATTGTCAGTCGCCCCCGCCAGCCAGGCTGAAGCCGGCGACGACGCTTACGGATTCTTCGAACCGCTCGGCGCAACCGCAACAACGACCGAAACCAGCGCCGCGCCCCCCGCCAGCAGCGATGATGCGTATGGCTTCTTTACCGACCTGCCCGCACAGCCAGAGCAGGTGCCAGCCACACCCATCGCAGCCGCAGCGCCGCTGGCTGCCGTCCCTGCCCCCCCCGCAGCCAGCGACGAAACCACGGCAAAACCCGCCCCCGGCAATGCCGGAGCAAACGCCGACCGGCGTGCAGCGGCAAGAATCGGCGACACCTCGATTCGCGTGAACATCGAAAAGGTCGATCAGCTCATCAATCTGGTCGGCGAACTGGTCATCACCCAGGCCATGCTCACGCAATCCGCCCTCGACATCGACCCGGTCAAATTCGAACGCATGCTGACCGGACTGAACCAGCTCGAACGCAATACGCGCGATCTGCAGGAAACCGTCATGTCGATCCGCATGATGCCGATCTCCATGGTTTTCAGCCGCTTCCCGCGCGTGGTGCGTGACATCTCGCAAAAACTCGGCAAGCAGGTCGAGCTCAAGACCATCGGCGAAAGCACCGAGCTCGACAAGGGACTCATCGAACGCATCGCCGATCCGTTGACCCACCTGATCCGCAACAGCCTCGACCACGGCATCGAATCGCCCGCGCAGCGTACGGCAGCCGGCAAGCAGCCGTGCGGCCTGATCACACTCAAGGCCTACCATCAAAGCGGCAACATCGTCATCGAAGTCAGCGACGATGGCGGCGGCCTGAACCGTCAGCGCATCCTCGCCAAGGCCCGCGAACGCGGTCTGCCGGTTTCCGACAGCATGACCGATCAGGAAGTCTGGCTGCTGATTTTCGAAGCTGGTTTCTCGACCGCCGAACAGATCACCGAAGTTTCCGGTCGCGGCGTCGGCATGGATGTCGTGAAGCGCAACATCTCCGCCCTGGGCGGCCGCGTCGAAATCGATTCGATGACCGGCATCGGCACGCGCATCACGGTGCGCCTGCCCCTCACACTGGCGATCCTCGATGGCATGTCAGTGGCCATCGGCGCGGAAACCTACATCATTCCGATCGGTTACGTGATCGAATCGCTGCAAGCCAGCAAAGACATGATCAAGAGCATCTCCGGCGTCGAACGGCTGATCCAGGTACGCGGCGAATATCTGCCCGTCGTGCCGCTGCATGAGGTGTTTCGCATTCCCAACGCCGTGAGCGAAATGGGGCGCGGCATCATGATCGTCGTCGAAGCCGATGGTAACAAGTTTGCCTTGTTCGTCGACGCCCTGATTGGCCAGCATCAGGTCGTGATCAAGAGCCTCGAAGCCAATTACCGCAAAATCGCCGGCATCTCGGGGGCGACGATCATGGGCGATGGCCGTGTCGCCATGATTCTCGACATTGCCGCCCTCGCCGATCTGGCCAAAACCGCCGCACCGGCATCCGCATAGTCAAGGAGGACTCGCTTTATGGCCCAGGACATCAGCCGCCCAGCGGCAAGTACAGAGCAAGACAGCGGACAGGCGCAGGAGTATCTGACTTTCACGCTGGGCGCCGAAGAATACGCCATCGACATACTCAGCGTGCAGGAAATTCGTGGCTACGATGCCGTGACCACGATTGCCAATACGCCCACTTTCATCAAAGGCGTCGTCAATCTGCGCGGCATCATCGTACCGATCGTCGACCTGCGCATCAAATTCGGCATCGGCAATGTCGAATACACCCCATTCACTGTTGTCATCATTCTGAACATTGCGGGCCGCATCGTCGGCATCGTCGTCGACAGCGTGTCGGATGTAACGATGCTGCGTCCGGACCAGATTCGTCCGGCTCCTGAATTCGCGGCCACCGTCAACACCAAATATATCCAGGGTCTCGGCACGCTCGACGAGCGCATGCTGATCGTCGTCGACATCGGCAAACTCATGCTGTCGAGCGAAATGGCCCTGGTGGATGAAATCAATTAAAGGCAACGAGGGAGAATACAAATGCGCATGAATCTGCCGATAACCAATGTCGAAGTACAACTTCAGGAAACCAGCCTGATTGTTTCAAAGACCGACCTCAAGGGCCTCATCACCTACGTCAACCGGGACTTTCTAGAAATTTCCGGCTTCACGGAAGCCGAACTGATCGGCCAGCCGCACAACATCGTGCGCCACCCGGATATGCCTCCGGAAGCGTTCGAAGACCT
>JBPOIN010000257.1:0-8115 GCA_052034445.1 Pseudomonadota bacterium
TATGCGGTCGGCGCGGCCGGCTATGCACTCGGTCTTGTCGCTTCGGCGCTGTTTGATGTGCCGGCCGGTGCGGCCATCGTGCTGGCGCTGGCAACCAGCGCCAGCCTGGCGGCGCTGGCGTTCAAGCGCGCAACGCAGGAAGGGGAAAGCCCGGCAGGCTGTTAGCCGGGCGTGGCCAAGGCGATATGGCGTTTGTGTAGTAGCATGCCCCCTGCTTCCCACAGCGGTTTTGTGAATAGAGAATTTGAGCATGGTGGACATCGTTGTCGAAAGCTCGGGCTGGCTTGGCTCGTTGCGCAGCCACGCCCGGCGCAATGCGCCGGCGGCGCTGGGGCTTGGTCTGGCGTTGCTGGCCGTGCTGGCGTTACTGGCGCAGACGCTGGTCGAGCTGGCCGCCGGCCAGGCCAGTCCCGGTCTGCGCCTGGCCATGCTCGGCGGCGCGGCGGGATTCGCGACGACCGCGCTGGGCGCCCTGCCGGCGCTGGTATTGCGCGGCCTGCCGCAGCGCCTCGAAGACAGCCTGCTGGGTTTCGCTGCGGGCATGATGCTCGCCGCGAGCGCTTTTTCGTTGCTGCTGCCGGGGCTGACGGCGGGGGCGGAAATTCTCGGCAGCAAACCGCTTGGCGCCGGCGTCGTCGTGGTCGGCATGGCGCTTGGTGTTTTGCTGATGCTCGGTCTGGACGCCTTCACGCCGCACGAGCATGACAAGAGCGGCCCGTGCGGTCCCGGCTACGAGCGTTGCGGACGCATCTGGTTGTTCGTGTTCGCGATTGCGCTGCACAACCTGCCCGAGGGCATGGCGATCGGCGTGAGTTTCTCGCAGGGCGACATGAGCGTCGGCCTGCCGCTGACCACCGCGATCGCGCTGCAGGATATTCCCGAAGGTCTGGCGGTCGCCCTGGCGCTGCGCGGCGCCGGTTTCGCCCCCGGCTTCGCGGTGCTGGTCGCGGCGCTGAGCGGCGCGCTCGAACCCGTTGGCGCCCTGCTTGGCGTCGGCCTTTCCAGCGGCTTGGCCATGGCTTATCCTGCCGGGCTGGGGCTCGCGGCAGGGGCGATGATCTTTGTCGTATCGCATGAAGTCATTCCGGAAACCCATCGCAACGGCCATCAGACCCCGGCAACGCTGGGCTTGATGGCTGGCTTCGCTCTGATGATGGTGCTCGACACCACGCTGGGCTGACCGTTTTATTTGACCAGGAGAATTGCCATGAGCAGCAAGAAAACCAGAATTACCAAGAATCCCAAACCGGCGACCATCGACATCGGCATCAGTGACAGCGACCGCGCCAAAATCGCCCAGGGGCTGTCGGCGCTGCTCGCCGACAGTTACACGCTGTACCTGATGACGCACAATTTCCACTGGAATGTCACGGGACCGCAGTTCAACAGCCTGCACCTGATGTTCATGGGCCAGTACACCGAGCAGTGGAATGCGCTCGACGTGATCGCCGAGCGCATCCGCGCCCTCGGCCATCCGGCGCCGGGCACCTACCAGGAGTTCGTCAAGCTGGCGTCGATCAAGGAAGTCGAAGGCGTGCCGAAAGCCGACGACATGATCCGCCATCTCGTCGCCGCTCAGGAAGCCACCGCGCGCACGGCGCGCAAGCTGTTCCCGATCGTCGATGCGGCCAACGACCAGCCGACCGCCGACGTGCTGACCCAGCGCATCGACATCCACGAGAAAACCGCCTGGATGCTGCGCAGCCTGTTGGAGGTGTGATGACGTCGGACGGTTTTTCGTCCGGCGTGGATCAGATATGAAAGGTTGTTGGGGCTGCCGGCGCGGCTATTGCTCGAAGTGCACGCAGCCCCGCAGCGCCGCCGGCAGTCCTTCGCAGTGCTGCTCGAAAGACGCCGTGAAGTTTTTGAGTGTGGGACCATTCCAGGTGATGGCATGAATCTGGAAGCTTCCGCTCAGGATGTTGCAGCCGCGATGATCGCCATAGACTTCTAGACCGGGGTGGCCGAGGCTGGCAAAGGCCGCGCGTTCGGCCTGGTCATAGGTGCGCACCGCCAGCGTCTGCCCGAGTTGCTGGCTGGAGAAACTCAGATACCACCAGTGGCTGGAATTATTGAAGCCGATGGTCAGGGCCTGCGGCGAACCGGAGGCGCTCCAGTTGGCGTTGTTCAGGGATTCGCGGCCTGGATGGATGTAATCGCTGGAATCGCCGTTGAAAAACAGGCCGTTGCTTCCCGCCGGGCAATGGGCAATGACGGCGTCGCAGGTAATGCTCGGTGGCGCCGAGGAGACGCCCAGCGTGCCGGACTGGTTGGCAACGCTACAGAGCAGGCCGTTGGGTTGGCTCTTGACGGCAACCATGTAATTGGCGCCCGTGGGGGTCTGGCTTGGAAAGGCAAACGAGGTCGAATTCGGGGCGACCAGCAGCGTGTCGCTGCCGTTTGATAACCATAGGCCGCTGGTGCTGAGGCCGCTGATGGTGCCGGTCACTTGCTGCAATGCGCTGATGCAGGTGACGACGACGTTCCATATGTGGCCGCTTCCCATCGTGCCATTGTCATTCGATACGCTGCAGGTTTGTCCGATTGGCTGGGTCTGCACGCTGACGTTATACGATGCGCCAGTGGGCAGCAGCGTCGGGAATTTAAAGGTGAGATCCTGCGGGGTGACGCTGGTGCTTTCAGTTCCCGTGGAAAGCACCAGTCCGCTGGTGGCCAGACCCTTGATGGTGCCGCCAAGACTATAGGCCTGGATTGAAGGCGGTTGCCACGCTACAGGCGCCGGGGTCATGCCGGGAGTCCGTACCGAAGTGGCAGACAGGGTCAGGTCGGAGCTGTCATCGGTACCGCGCGATGACAGGAAGGTAATTTCTCCGGTTGGGGTGATGCGATAGCGATCGGTCTGTGTCAGCGAGTTTCCGCCATGCACATCGGTTTCGACAATCGTCCAGGCAAAAATCGCGGTGCTTTGGGTTTCCGGTTCAATCTTGTATGACCACTGCTGATAGCCGGTGATGATGGCGCGTGTGTAATCCGCATAAATGGTGACCGAGCCAAGCTGGCCGCTATCGCCAACTTTTGCGGCGGTGGGCCAGCCGGCGAACGCGGTCACGACATAATGCTCGCCGGTTTTGGTATCGATCTGCCCGCGTGGGCGCGTGTCGAGGCTGTCGAAATATTGATGAATCGTGACCTGCAACGGTGTGGTTTGTCCGTTGAAGGTGACCGTGCCGTTGGAGACCAACGCGGCATCGAGTACGGTGCTGTTGTCAAAGGTGGCCGTGATTGCGGGTACGCTGGCATAGGTTCCGTGGCCACTGACCGTCATCGGGCTGGCGCCTGGCGGCGTTGCGCTGCCGGTCAGCGTGAAGGATGCATCGAAGCCATGGGTGACGAGATTCTTCATGGCCAGATTGACGGGATACGGTTGCTCGATGCAACCCGACAGTATGCCGGCCAGCGCGATCAGGAATGCGAGGCGCATGGCCAATAGAAAGTTGTTCATAACGAGCGTTGTTGACTGGCCATCGAAAGGGTCGCCATTATACATGGCCAGCATATGCTGTTTTGTTATATGTCTTTAGGCATGCGGATTCCGGTGATGCCGGGGCAGAACCTGAACTCTGCCGTCTGATCGGTTGCGCAATCAAATGGCCTGGCGCTGCAGCCGGCCGTTGGCATTTGGTGCGGGCGGCAAGTTTGCTTATCATGCGCCTCTCCATTTGAATGCGTGCGTCGATGATTTCCGCCGAATCCGCCACTGATCGCCAGCCCACCTTCCTGTATCAGGTCGGGCGTTACGCGCTGGAATTTCCCGCCGGTCATTTGCTGCCGCACTATCAGGCGACATGGCCCCGATATGACCGGACGCCCGGCGATCTGGCGGCGATCATGGCGGAAAAATATCCGGGTTTTTGCGCCATCGATATCGGCGCGAATGTCGGCGATACCTGTGCCGCCTTCAACAAGCATGTGCGCGTGCCGACCTTGTGCATTGAGGGCGCGGCGAGTTATCACGACTGTCTGCTGCGCAATGCGCGGCGGATTGGCGATCACGTCGCGGTGGCGCCGTATTTCGTCGGCGATCCGCGCATGAATGGCGAGTTCTCGCTGCTGGTGGCGAACGGTACCGCCACGCTGCAACGGCATGCAGGCAAGCCTGAAGACGCGCCGCAGTTCCTGCCATTGGCACGAATACTGGTCGAGCATCCCGGGTTTGCGAACTTCAAGTTGCTCAAGACCGATACCGATGGCATGGATTTCGCGATCCTGCAGCATGCCATGGTCGAGATTGCGCGCAACCGGCCGGTGCTGTATTTCGAATACGACACGGGGTTTTCTGCCGACGCCGAAGCGCAGGCCGAGCAGTTGCTGGCTGAACTCGGCCAACACGGCTATCGGCAGTTTGTCGTGTATGACAACTTTGGCCATTTCTATCAGGCGCGCAGCCTGAACGACGGGCACTTCGCCGCCGAGCTCAATGCCGTGCTGCGCAGTAATCGCCAGTTCGGCACCGCGATCCATTATTTCGATCTGGCGGTGTTTCATGAAGAGGATGCCGATCTGTTCGCGGCCCTCGCGACGCTCGAACAGCAGCGGCGCAATCTGCGTCAGCCGCCCGTGCCCGGCGGCGCGCTGGTTGTCGATGGCGTGTTCTGGGAGGCTCAGGACGGCGGCATCGCGCGCGTCTGGAGCGAGGTGTTGCAGCGCTGGGCCGGGCGGCCGATCGGCCGGCGCATTGTGCTGCTGGATCGTGACGACACGGCGCCGCGGATTCCCGGCATCCGCCGCGTCGACATTCCGCGCCGTCATGCCGCCGGTTGCAGCGCCGCCGCCGATGCGCTGATGCTGCAGCGCTGGTGCGATGCGCTGGATGCGCGGGCGTTTGTCTCGACCTACTTTACATTGCCGCAAACGACGCCGGCGCTGCTGTTGCTGCACGACATGATTCCCGAGGCGCTGCAGGTCGTGCGCGATACGCCGATGTGGCAGGAAAAACATGCCGCACTGGCGCAGGCCAGCCGCTTTGCCGCAGTGTCGCAGCATACGGCCAGCGACTTGCCGCGTTTTTTTCCGTCGCTCGGCCAGGTCAGTATCGACATCGCCCGGCTCGGCGTGAATGCGGTGTTCCATGCGCCGACTGACGAGGAGATCGCTGCCTGGCGTAGCCGGCATGGCGTCGAGCGGCCATTTTTCCTCACGGTCGGCGCCCGTGGCGGCCACAAGAATGTGCGCCTGCTGTTCGAGGCGCTGGCGCATGCGCCGTTGCCAAACGAGATCGACATTGTCTGCGTCGGCGGCGACACCACGCTCGAAGCCGAACTGGCCGCCGCGGCTCCGCGCACCCGCGTGCATCTGCTGCAGCTCGACGACGCCGGTTTGCGTGCTGCCTATGGCGCCGCGTTGGCGCTGGTGTATCCGTCGTGCTACGAGGGCTTCGGCATGCCGCCGCTCGAAGCCATGGCCTGCGGCTGCCCGGTGATTACCTGCCGGAATGCCTCGCTGCCGGAAGTGTGTGGCGACGCGGCGCTTTTCGTCGCCCCCGACAGCGTGGCGGAAATGCACGCCGCCCTGCTGGCGGTACAGGAGCCTGCGCGGCGTGCAGCATTGCGCAGCCAGGGTAGGCAGCGCGTCGAGCAGTTCAGCTGGGATCGTTGCGCCGCAGCGCTCGAAAGCAGCCTGCTGGCCACCGAACGCGAGGCGACGGAAATCCTGCAGCGCTGCGCCACGGCGGCTTTCTCACCGGCCGATCTCGAGCGTCTCGAAGCCGCGCGCCGCGAGCCGGGCACGGATCAGGCGTGGCGGGCGGAATTACGCTGCCGGCTGGCGCGTTGCCTGTCCGGATTCGACGCCAGCCTGCAGGGCGCTGGCGCGACTTTGCTGCGCAGCCTGCCCGGGCGGATATTTGCCGCCGGCATGGCGGGTGCGCTGCATGCCGTTCCGGCCGCCGCCGCCGAGCTGGAGTTGCGCGCCGCATTGCATGCGGCCTGCGCTGGTCCGGAGGCGCCGCCGCCCGGCACGCTCATGGCGGCGATGCTGTACCTGGCGCCCGACGCCTTGCCGGCGGCACTCTGGCTGCCGGGTCTGCCGTACTGGCTCCACGAAGTCTTCGCGCTGTATGTCTTCAGCGTGCCGCCCGGGCCGCTGCCAGCCGCAACGCTGGCGGCCTGCCGCGCCGAGCAGGCGCGGTTGTTCGACTGCCTGGCCGCCATGACGCATGCGGCTGCCGAACGTATCGACACGCTGCTGCTCGCCGAACATCTGCTGCAGCGGCTGGACACGCTGGATGCAGATACCCGGGGCGCATTCGACCGCCAGTGCGCCAACGCGCAGGCGCGCCTGATCGAACGGATCCTGCAGTTGCGTTGCTACGGGCTGGGGAGCCAGTCCGGCGATCAGCCGGAGCGTCCGCGTCTGCATCTGGCGGTCATCATGGATGGCAGCGCTGGCGCATCGGATGGTGGAATCGATAGCGTGCTGGCGTTGTTCGAGTATCTCGATCGTCGCCGGTTTCACCTCACGCTGGTGTTGCCCGCTGGCGCACGGCGCGGCGAGACCCGCAGGTACGAGATTCTGGCCGATCAGGTGCTTGAATTACCCGAGACATTTCGGGCCGCCGTGCCGGTGCTGCGGGCCGCCGGCTTCGACATCCTGTGGCACGCCAGCGCACAGGTGGCCAGCATCCGGCATCCGTTTGCCGCCTTGCGCCTGGCCAGATGGCAGATCGTCGCCGGCGATTTTCCGCTGGCGGCTGCGTTTGCCAATACCGATATCGTGCTGACCGCGCCGCTGGGCGAGACATGCCCGGGCGCTGCGCTGTCAGGCAGGATGGAATGGACGCTGGAGCCCTCGGTGATTCAGGATCGCTACGCTTACGCGACAGCCATCAACGAGAAATTGATCCAGTTGAGCGCGGCCCCGGATCAGCCGTGCGCGCCAGACGATCCTGGCGCTGCAACTCCCGAAGTTGCCACTCCCGAAGTCGCCACCGCGCAGCCCGGGAGCAAGGGCTGGCTGCGCCGTCGTCTGGGTTTGTGAGCGCATCCCGAGCGATGTCGGGTCAGCGCTTGACCTGCTGCGCCATGAGTTTTTCGAGTTTTTCGGTGTACGGCGGCAGCAGGCCGAAGGCGCGGCGGAAATCCCACCAGCCGGCCTGGTAGATGGTGCGCGCATGGCTGAATTCGAGGAAGCCTTCGCGGCCATGGTAATGGCCCATGCCTGAGTCGCCGATGCCGCCGAACGGCGCGTCGGTGAGCGCGGCGTGCATCATGAGTTCGTTGATCGACACGCCGCCCGACAGCGTGTGGTCGAGTATCCGGCGCTGTTCGGCGGCATCGCGACCGAAGTAGTACAACGCCAGCGGACGCGGCCGGCTGTTGATGTCGGCGATCACGGCATCCAGCGCATCGTAGGTCAGCACCACCATGGCCGGGCCGAAGATTTCGTGTTGCATGATGTCCGTGTCGGCGGGCGGATCGATCACCAGCTGTAGCGGCAGCTTCTGGCGTTGCGGGCCGTGGTCGGGGCCGCCGCAGGTTTCGATGCGTGCGCCGCGCGCCGCGGCCTGCTGCACATAACCTTCGACGCGCTGGCAGTGGCGCGCGTTGATCAGCGAAACCAGATCCGGATTCTCGGCATAGCTGCCCGGATACAGGCGTTCGTAACTATTGCGGCAGGCGGCCAGAAAGGCTTCGAGCGCTTCGCGCGCCACATACACGACATCGGCATTCACGCAGACCTGGCCGCTGTTGGTTCCTTTGACGATCATGATGCGCTCGGCGGCCACGGCGAGATCGGCGCTGCGGCCGATGATGACGGGCGACTTGCCACCGAGTTCGAGCGTCAGCGGGGTCAGGTGTGCGGCGGCGTTGCGCATCACGGCGCGCGCCACCGGGGCGCTGCCGGTCAGCACCAGATGGTCGAACGGCTGCGCCGAGAAGGCCTGACTCAGTTCGAGTCCGCCATTCACCACGGCAACTTCGTCAGGGGTGAAGAATTCCGCCACGGCGGCGGCGAGCACCGCGGCCGTGCGCGGCGTGAGCTCGGCGGGCTTGAGGATGGCGCGGTTGCCGGCCGCGAGCACGTAGGCCAGCGGCGCAAACAGCGTGAAGATCGGATAGTTCCAGGTGCCCATGATGCCGACCACGCCCTTCGGGT
>JBPOIN010000252.1:0-3514 GCA_052034445.1 Pseudomonadota bacterium
TTAAGGCAAAAGCCACGGACGTCAGCTGCGGCAAATAGCTCAACCTGTGCGCAAACTCCCGCTCGCGCCAAGCTTGGGTGCTTTGCGCCCCCTGCCAATACTGCCCTTGTGTCGGTGCTTTCAAACCCGCCAGCACTTGCAGCAAGGTGGATTTGCCCGCGCCATTTGGGCCTACCAAAGCCACCAGCTCACCTGGGTGCAGCTCAAAGTGAATGTCTTGCAAAATTGGCGCACAGCTCATCGCCTCCACCCGTACTAGGCTCACAGCAGTCGTCCTCGCTCACGCACCAACAGGCTAATAAACACCGGCCCGCCCACCAGCGCCGTTAAAATACCAACAGGTATTTCGGCAGGGGCTATCAAGCTGCGCGCCAGTGCATCGGCCAACACCAGCAGCATCCCGCCAAGCAACATGGCCAAAGGCAGCACGCGCCTGTGCGTTGCCCCTGTTAACAGTCGCGCCAAATGCGGGCACACCAAACCAATAAATCCAATGATGCCGCACACCGCCACCGCCAACCCCACCAGCGCGGCCGTACAGAGCACCACTTGGCGTTTTAGGCTGCGTACGTTCACGCCCAGCGAGCGCGCTTCAACATCCCCCAGCAACAAAGCGTCCAAGGCTGAAGTTTTGCGCCACCAAAACAGCGTGAGCACCAGCAGCATTGCCGCGCAGCTGTACAGCCACGACCAGCTGGCGGCACTGAGGCTACCCAAAGACCAAAAACTCAGCTGCCGCAACGCGCTGTCGGAAGCCAAATACGAAAACAACCCCAAGAGCGCACCGCTAAGCGTACTGACCGCTATGCCCGCCAGAATCAAGTAGGTCATGGAATCGGTGGCGCTCACAGCGCCGATGCGCAGCACGAGCATCAGCGCCAAAAGCGCCCCAAGCACCGCCGCCACAGGCAGCATCCAAGCCGACAACGTAAAACCCGCACTCATCAATAACAACAACAAGGCCACGCCCACAGTCGCACCGCCTGACACACCGATAAGCCCTGGGTCGGCCAAAGGATTACGCACCATGCCTTGAATCAGCACCCCTGCCAACGCCAACATCGCCCCAATCACAAAGGCCAACAGCACGCGCGGCAAACGAATTTCCCAAAGAACCGTTTGCCCAAGCTCATTCGCAAACAGCCACGAGGCACTTTGACTGCCCAGCAAAATACCCAAGGCCAACACCCAGATAGGTAGCAACAACCAAGCAAGGCCGATATGCTTGGATTTCAGTAAAAAAGATGAGCGCATAGCATTCTAAGGAGGCAAAAAGTGCAGGCATTGTGCCACATAGATTCCATTGCGGAAGGGCAAAGCCTTGGCCTTGAACATCAAGGGCAGCATTATTTTGCGGTACGCAAGCACGGGAAGATTTTTCTGTATCGCAATCAATGCCCGCATTTAGGCTGTAACCTCGACTGGCAAGAACATCAATTTTTAGACCCCAGCGCCAGTTTGATTCAATGCTGCCATCACGGTGCGCTGTTTTTGATCGACAGCGGCCAATGCATCAGCGGCCCCTGCCAAGGCGAGCAGCTGCAAGCCATCCCCTTCTCCTTAGAGCAAGGTTGGCTGTATCTGCGCGCCTAACCCTAGCCTGTAAAAAACGGTTGACCTGCCCACCTGTATCAGCACAATACGCCCTCATTGCCCACTTTCAGCCAAAGGAGACCTCCCATGAGTGCCATTAGCATCCGCTCATTGCAGGCCATGAAAGAACGTCACGAAAAATTTGCCATGCTCACCGCCTACGACGCCACTTACGCCATGCACGCGGCCAATGCGGGTATCGAAGTGCTGCTGGTTGGCGACTCGTTAGGCAATGTCGTGCAAGGGCAGGACAGCACTTTGCCTGTTTCGGTGGCCGATATGGCCTACCACACCGCCGCCGTCGCGCGCGGTAACAAACAAGCCCAAAATCAAGCATTTATCATTACCGACCTGCCTTTTATGAGCTACGGCACGGTTGAGCAAGGCTTGGCCTGCGCCAAAGCGGTGATGCAAGCAGGCGCGCACATGATCAAAGTCGAAGGCGACAGCTGGCTGATTCCGCTGATTGAATCCTTATCCCGCCAAGGCGTGCCCAGCTGTGCGCACTTGGGGCTTACGCCCCAATCCGTCAATAAGTTTGGTGGCTACCGTGTGCAAGGCCGCGACCAAGCCGCCGCCGACGCCATGCTCGAACACGCCATCGCCCTCGCCAACGCAGGTGCCGATATGATCTTACTTGAATGCGTTCCCAGCCCCTTGGCCAAGCGCATTACCGACGCGGTAAAAGTGCCCGTTGTCGGCATTGGCGCAGGCGCGAGCACCGACGCCCAAGTCTTGGTGGTGCACGACCTGCTTGGCTTAAACCCGCGCCCTGCTAAGTTTGTCAAAAACTTCCTAAGCTCGGGCCGCTCTATTCAAGACGCCTTTAAAGCCTACGCCGATGAAGTCAAAAGCGGTGCCTTCCCCTCGGCCGAATACGAGTTTCAAGCATGATTACCGTTCACAGCGTTAAAGAACTGCGCGCTCAGGTCAAAGCCGCGCGCAGCCACGGCCACAGCATTGGCTTTGTGCCCACCATGGGCAACTTGCACGATGGCCATATAAGCCTGGTGAACCAAGCCAAGGCGCGCACGGACTTTGTGGTGGCCAGTATTTTTGTGAACCCTTTGCAGTTCAACGACAAAAGCGATCTGGAGCGCTACCCGCGCACCCTCGCCGCTGACCAAGCCCTGTTGCAGGCCGCAAAATGCGATCTGCTCTTTGCCCCCGATGTCGATGAAATGTACCCCGCAGGTCAAAGCGAGCAAAGCACAGTGCATGTGCCTGTGGTGTCTGAAGGCTTGTGTGGCGGCAGCCGCCCTGGGCACTTTGATGGCGTATCCACAGTCGTCACCAAGCTTTTTAATATGGTGCAAGCCGACCTCGCCTTCTTTGGTCAAAAAGATTTTCAGCAAGTGGCCGTGATTCGCAAAATGGTGGCCGATTTAAACCTTCCTATTCAAATCGTTAGCGTGCCTACTATGCGCGCGAACGACGGCTTGGCATTAAGCTCGCGCAACGGCTATCTCACGGCCGAAGAACGCGCCCTAGCGCCCGCTCTTTACCAAACCTTGAACGAAATTGCCGCAGACTTTCAAGCGCAAAAGGATTTAAATACCAGCCTAGAAGCCGCAAGGCTGCGCTTGAACCAACGCGGCTTTAACACCGACTACCTTGAGGTACGCCGCAGCCAAGACCTAAAGCCCGCCACCCTTGCCGATACGCAAATTGTGATTTTAGGTGCGGCGTTTTTAGGCAAAGCACGCCTGATTGACAACCTTGAACTGGTGTTGAATCAGGGTAATGATTAAGGCATACTTCGCCGCCTTAATTGTACTGACGCGCTCAATGCGAGCTCACGACGACGGCCAGAAGCGGTAATTTCTGGCAACCACTTGTGATAATTAACGAAAGGGTTTGCTATGCAGTCCATTATGCTCAAAGCCAAGCTTCATAAGGCCAAAGTGACTCACTCTGTGCT
>JBPOIN010000160.1:0-2632 GCA_052034445.1 Pseudomonadota bacterium
AGCGGCAACAAGGTGACCATTGATCCACTGCTGGATCTGAACCCGAACACCACCTATTCGGTGCAGATGGCTTCCGGCGTGATTCTCGATACGACCGGCAATGCCTATGCCGGCATCGCGACCGCCACCACCCTGAACTTCACCACCACCGACACTGTGGCGCCGACCCTGGTCAGCAGCACGCCGACCGATGACGCCACGGGCATCCTCGAAAACACCAGTATTGCGCTGACCTTCAGCGAGGCGGTGCAGGCTGGCGTGGGCAATATCGTCATCAGCAATGGCGTCGATACGCGCACGATCGATGTCACCGATGCGAGCCAGGTCACCATCGTTGGCAGCAATGTGCTGATCAATCCGACGACGAACCTGATTAGCGGTAACTATCATGTCCAGATGGCCAGCGGCGTGATCACCGATCTGGAAGGCAACGCCTATGCCGGTATCAGCGATGCCACGACGCTGAACTTCGCAGTCGTCGATACGACGGCGCCGACGCTGGCGTCCAGCACGCCGGCCGACAACGCGACCACCATCGCGGTCGGCAGCAACGTCGTGCTGACCTTCGACGAAACCGTGCAGGCCGGCACGGGCGATATTGTGATCAGCAATGGTACGGATACGCGCACGATCAACGTCACCGATACCAGTCAGGTCACGTTCAGCGGCAGCACGGTCACGATCAATCCGGCACTCAATCTGCAAACCGACACTACCTATTATGTGCAGCTCGCCAGCGGCGTGATTACCGATACGGCGGGCAATGCCTACACCGGCATCAGCGACACCACGACGCTGAATTTCAGTACGCCGGACACCATAGCGCCGATGCTGGCGAGCAGCACGCCGGCTGACAATGCCACGGCGATTGTCGAAGGCGGCAACATCGTGCTGACCTTTAGCGAGGCCGTACAGGCTGGCACGGGCAACATCGTGATCAGCGATGGCGCCGGCGATACGCGCACGATTGCCGTGGGCGATGCTCAGGTGACGATCGTTGGCAACACCGTGACGATCAACCCGACCGCCGATCTGCTTTCCAATACGGCCTACAACGTGCAGCTGGCCAGCGGCGTGATTACCGACACGGCGGGCAATGCCTATGCCGGTATTACGGATGCGACCACGCTGAATTTCACGACGGGCGACACACTGGCTCCGACGTTGGCGAGCAGCACGCCGGCCGACAATGCCACCGCCGTGGCGGTGGGTAGTAGTATCGTTCTGACCTTCAGCGAAGCCGTACAGGCGGGGGCGGGCAGCATCGTCATCAATGACGGTGTGGGCGATACGCGCACCATCGCTGTGAGCGATGCGACCCAGGTGACGATCAGCGGCAATACCGTGACGATCAACCCGACCCTCGATCTGAACGCCAACACCACCTATTACGTGCAGCTGGCCAGTGGCGTGATCGAAGATCTGGCGGGCAACGCCTATGCCGGCATCAACGATACGACGACGCTGAATTTCAGCACCCCGGATACCATCGCGCCGACGCTGGCAAGCAGCACGCCGGCCGACAATGCCACGGCGGTTGCCGAAAACGGCAACATCGTGCTGACGTTCAGCGAAGCCGTACAGGCGGGCATGGGCGACATCGTGATCAGCGATGGCGCCGGCGATACGCGCACCATCAGCGTGAGCGATGCGACCCAGGTGACGATCAGCGGCAATACCGTGACCATCAACCCGACAACCAATCTGAACTCAGGCACGGCGTACAACGTGCAGATGGCCAGCGGTGTGCTGACCGATCTGACGGGCAACGCCTATGCCGGCATCAGCAATGCCACGACGCTGAATTTCACCACCGACGACACGGTTACACCGACACTGGTCAGCAGCACGCCAGCCGACGACTCGACGGCGATACTGATCGGCAGCAACATCGTGCTGACTTTCAGCGAAAACGTGGCCATCGGGTTTGGCAACATTCTCATCAGCAACGGCGCTGGTGACACGCGCACCATTGATGTCACCGACGCGACCCAGGTTTCGGTGAGTGGCAATAGTGTGACCATCAACCCGACGGCCGATCTGAATCCGGATACGGCGTATTACGTCCGGATTGCCGCCGGCGCGATCACCGATGTGGCGGGCAATGCCTATGCCGGCATCAGCAACAATCACACGCTGAATTTCACGACCCAGGATACGGTTGTGCCGACCCTGGCGAGCGCCTCGCCGGCCGATAATGCCTACATCGCGGTGCTGGGCAGCAATATCGTGCTGACCTTCAGCGAGGCGGTGCAGGCCGGTGTCGGCGATATCGTGATCAGCGATGGCGCGGAAACGCGCACCATCAGCGTGAGCGATGCAACGCAAGAGACGATCAGCGGCGCGACCGTCACCATCAACCCGACGCTCGATCTGAACGCCAACACCACCTACTATGTGCAGCTGGCCAGTGGCGTGATCGAGGATTTGCAGGGCAATGCCTACGCAGGCATTGCCGATACCACGACGCTGAACTTCACGACCGACAGCGTTGCGCCGACGCTGGCTGGCAGCAATCCGGCCGACAATGCCACGGCCGTGGCGGTGGGCAGCAACATCGTGCTGACCTTCAGCGAAGCCGTGCAGGCGGGCACGGGCAACATCGTGATCAGCGATGGCGCCGGCGATACGC
>JBPOIN010000194.1:0-3423 GCA_052034445.1 Pseudomonadota bacterium
GCGAGTGCCAATCGACGGAGTGGGATTCGATCGAGTCCAAGCTCGACGGCGAGATCATCAGCTTCACCCAGATGCACTACCCGAAGTTCCCGGGCTATCCCTATCCGCTGATCTGCGCCGTCATCAAGCTCTCCGAGGGCACCAACCTGGTCGCCAACCTCGTCGGTTGCGAACCCGAAGCCATCAAGATCGGCATGAAGGTCAAGGGCAAGGTCGAGAAGGTCGACGAAAAGACCTGGCTGCCGCAGTTCTATCTGGCCTGAATTTAGGAAGGACACATCATGAATCTGAATACCCTGAAATACGGCCAGGTCAAGGTTGGCGACAAGCTGCCCGAACTGAAGATCGACATCACCTCCGGTCTCATCATCGGCTCGGCGCTCGCCTCGCGCGACTTCACGCCGGTGCACCACGACAAGAAGGTCGCCCAGGCCACCGGCCTGTCCGATGTCTTCATGAACATCATCACCAGCAACGGCTTCATGGGCCGCTTCGTCACCGACTGGGCCGGCCCCGACAGTACGCTGAAGGGCATCGACATCAAGCTCGGCGCGCCCAATCTGCCCGGCTTTGTAATGACCATCACCGGCGAGGTGAAGGCCAAGGACGATGCCACCGGTGTGGTTTCCGTCGCCGTCGAGGGCGTGAACAACGTCTGGGGTACCCACATGAACGGCACGGTGCGAGTCGCCCTGCCCAAGGAGGCTTGAACATGACCGCCAATATTGCGAACAAGGCCGCCATCGTCGGCATCGGCTCGACCGAATTCTCCAAGAACTCAGGCCGTTCCGAGCTTTCCCTGGCCGCCGAGGCCGTCAAGGCGGCGCTCAACGACGCCGGTCTCAAGGCTTCCGATGTCGATGGCATGGTGACCTTCACCATGGACCAGAACGAGGAAGTCGACGTCGCCCGCGCCGTCGGCTGCAACGACCTCAATTTCTTCGCCCGCGTCCCCTACGGCGGCGGCGCGGCGACCGGCACGCTGCTGCAGGCGGCGATGGCCGTCGCCACCGGCATGGCCGAAGTTGTCGTCTGCTATCGTGCGCTGAATGGCCGCTCCGGCCACCGCTACTCGGCCGGCGTGTCGGGCTCGCTGATCACCGGCAGCGCCATCCACTACGGCTGGTACATGCCCTACGGCCTGCTCACGCCGACCTCCTGGGTGGCGATGTACACCCAGCGCTACATGCACCTGACCGGCTGCACCGAGGACGCGCTGTTCGAGATCGCCCACACCACGCGTGAATACGCCGTCAAGAACCCGGCCGCCTTCTTCTACAACCAGCCGTTCACGCGCGAAGACTACGACAACGCGCGCCGCATCTGCGATCCGCTGCGCCTGTTCGACTGCTGCCAGGAAAGCGACGGCGGCTCGGCGGTGATCGTCACCACGCCCGAGCGCGCGCGCGACCTCAAGCAGCCCGGCGTGCTCATCAACGGCGTCGCCCAGTGCTCGCCGCGCGACCAGGAAGAAATGACCTCGTTCTACCGCGCCGAGATCGGCCGCATCCCCGAGATGGACATCGCCGCCAAGCATGCCTACGCGCAGTGCGGCCTCTCCGCCAAGGACATCGATGCCGCCGTCATCTATGATGCGTTTTCCTCCATCGTGCTGATGCAGCTCGAATCGTGGGGCTTCTGCGAGTTCGGCGAAGCGGCGAAGTTCGTCCTCGACGGCAACCTGCGTCCGGACGGTCGCCTGCCGACCAACACCCACGGCGGCCAGCTGTCGGAAGCCTACATCCACGGCGTCAACGGCATCGTCGAGGCAGTGCGCCTGGTGCGCGGCACCTCGGTCAACCAGCCGAAGAAGAACGTCAATCACGCCCTGGTCACCTCCGGCGTCGGCGTGCCGACCGGCGGCGCGATCCTCGGCAAGATGTAAGCGCAGTATCCCGGCCGGCATCCGCCGTTCCCGCGTTCGCGGGGGCGCCAGATGCCGGTCCCGGCAGCCATCACTAACGGCTGCCACAGCTTGGGAATCGTCTGAACGGACGACGAGACGTCGCGGTGCTTGGGCCAAGATTCGATCAGCGAATCCGCTCATCCAGCTACCAAAAAGGATATTCAACATGGAATTCGACTTCAGCGAAGAACAACGCGCCATCGCCGACATGGCGACCAGCGTGTTCGCCGACTACTGCAACGACGACCAGATCCGCGCGTTCTGGGACAGCGGCAAGAGCCACGACGAAGCGCTGTGGCAGCAGCTCGCCGAAACCGGCCTGCTCGGCCTGATCGTCCCCGAGGCGGACGGCGGCAGCGGTCTCGGCATGATCGAGCTGATGCTGGCACTGGAACAGCAGGGCCGCTACGTCGCGCCGGCGCCCATGTGGCGTCAGCAACTGGTCGCCGCCGCGCTGGCCAAGTTCGCGCCGGCGGCCAAGTCGGCCTGGCTGGAAAAGCTGGTCGCCGGCGCGGCCCTGGCGACGCTGTCGCTCGACGGCCTGTTCGCCTCACGCGGCCTCGACCTGCAGGCCAAGACGACCGGCAACGGCTGGCAGTTCGACGGCCGCGCCGTCGCCGTGCCGCTCGCCGCCCAGGCTCAACTCGCGATTCTGCCTGCGGCCACCGCCGAAGGCGTGCGCCTGTTCGTCATCGATCCCAATGCTGCCGGCATCGAGAAGATCGCCGGCATGCTGACGCATGCCGAGCCGGCCGCCGACCTCGTCTTCAAGGGCGTCGCCGTCGGCAAGGATCAGGCGTTGCCCGTCGAAGCCCTGCCCTGGCTCGAACAGCGTGCGCTGGCCTGTCTTGCCGCGCTGCAACTCGGCGTCGCCGCCGAAGACCTGCGCCGCACCGTCGAATACACCAGCCAGCGCGTGCAGTTCGATCGCCCAATCGGCAGCTTCCAGGTCATCGGCGCGCGTTCGGCCGACTGCTACATCGACATCGAAGCGCTGCGCTCGACACTGTGGCAGCTCTGCTGGCGCCTCGACAACGGCCTCGACGCCGAAGGCGCGGCGCGCGTCGCCAAGTATTGGGCCTGCGAGTGCGGCCATCGCGTCTCTCACGCCTCATCCCATATGCATGGCGGCATGGGTTCCGACGTCAGCTATCCGATCCACCGTTTCCTCTACTGGAGCTGTGCGCTGGAACTCTCGCTGGGCGGCGCCACCGCCGATCTGCAAGCGCTCGGCGACTGGCTGGCCAAGCCGGAAACCGTCGGCGTCGAACTCTAAGCAACCTTGCCCACCATTCAGTGAAAGACAAATCATGTTCGTAGATTTGACCCCGGAACAGAAGGCGCTGCGCAAGGAAATCCGCGCCTATTTCAACCAGATCATGACCGAGGAGATCCGCTTCGCGCTGCGCCGCGAGGACGGTCCCGAGCGTCATGAAGCCTACAAGAACCTGTGCCGCCAGATGGGCAAGGACGGCTGGCTGGCCGTCGGCTGGCCGAAGGAATACGGCGGCCGCGGC
>JBPOIN010000017.1:0-2663 GCA_052034445.1 Pseudomonadota bacterium
GCTGTATGTATTGTCTACAAACTCTTTTATAAAATCTCCTGGCACTGGAGTCAGTTGTATTTTGCCTGCCACATCATCGTAGCTAGATGTTATAAGAATTCCATCTTCAAACATCTCGGCAACAGTATCTTGTATCTGTTCTGGAGATACAGTGCCACCAGATGAAATATCGCCAAGTATTCCAGTATAATGCTCTGTAAATCCTACTTCATCTGAACATGTTAGCAGTCCATACATTACACCTCTTGCGAGTATAAGCAGCTCTGATGACGACATTGTATCTACATCAATTATTGTTGAACTTTCAAACCCTATATTTGTTGTAATTCCAGCGACATTGCATATGAATACCAATTGTACTGCTGTAAATTCAAAATTTGTCATTTTATCATTTTCCCATTTTGTAAATCTTTAAGTGTAAGTCCTTGGGTGTATTGGAAGTGTGGGAACTCTTTCATATTTACCCAATCGCCAGCCCATTCCAATCCAAGTGATTTTCCAACTGCACCTATGGCTTTCCATAGTTTTAAATCTTCTCCAGAAGTGCCCCATACTGGTTTTCCATTTCTGAGTGGAACAACATCGAATGCAAGTCTATAGTTGTGCCATGATTGACCAGCTTTTGCGTTTGTTACTTTTGCTCCAGGCTTTGTTCTTCCCTGTGCATATAAAGCGTTTTGGCTTTCTGCATCTCTGTATGTACTAGTTATAAGAATATCAATGCCTGCTGTTTTGCAGGCACTGATAAACTTACTAGCCATATTTGCAACCGTAGGGTGTAATTCCTTAATGTCGCGGCTATTGATCATGAAACTTACTCCATTATATCTATTGCATTTTCAAATTCTGGAAGAGTTTTTAGCAATGCATACACATACTCAATTGGGTTTTGTGCAGCTATGTTGAAATCTGTAGGTAAAGATCTTGCATCTGAATATACTGGTGGTCTATTAGCAATTCTATCTGCTTGTGTTGGCCATACGTAGAACATTACTGTTGTTTCTTCAACTGTTGCTCTTCCTATGTGCGCCTTAATGTATGCATTTGGATATGTATATTGGTTGCATGTGTATTCTTGTGATAATGCCATTTTGCTATTCCTCTAATTATGACCAATCTGTATATGAATAAAATGATTCTAATTGACAAGCAAGACTCATATTGGTTCCGCTTGATATTGTACCTATGATTTTAATTAAACCATTGGCGTCTATTGTTATAGTGATCGAAAATGTATCCCCACCAACCATAATAACATCTGTTCCTATAGTTTCAATTGTAGATATGGAATATATACCGCCAGAATCTCTATTAACCACAAATCTTCTTTTGCCACTAACTCTGTTATTGTAAAAAGTTGCAGCACCATTTGCAGCACCATTGTTGTTTGCCACTATATGGAATGTTAATTCATGTGTGCCAAATCCACGTGTTCCTACTACACCTGGTGGCAAGTAATACTCATTAAGCGTTTGTGTGCCATCGGCGGTTGCATATCCTGTTGACACATTATTATTACATAAAAGATAAGTTGCCTTAATGCACTTGATTGCACTTTGATCGCTGTTTGTTAGTGCAGACGTTGATATCTGCGCATTTATTGTTTTAATTGTTGTTGATTTTAGATTATGTGTACCTATCAATATTTGATAATTTGCACCTGTATCTGTAGCTGAGTATTTTCCGCCAATAATAACCGAATTTGCAGATTGTGCATAATTGTAATTGCCAGATATTATCGTACTGTAATTGCCAGACGCAGTATTATTTGTACCATTTAAAATGGCGGCATATGTACCAGTTAATATATTTGAATTGGTTGTTGCTACGCTTGGCAAGTCCCCTAAATTAATATTTTTGTCTGGAACAGTAATTGTTCTTGATGAATTCGCCGCAGTCGGAAGTTCAAATCTTATTGCTGATTGATGATTGTTTCTAGATTTAATTAGGAAGTACGCACCGTCTACAAATCCGCCCTCAGAAACAAATGTCAATTGCCAAAGATTTGATGCTGCATAGTAATATAATTTAAAAGTTTGATATACAAACGGTGCCGCAATTGTATATGTAGACATTCCTCCTATAACTATACTTTTACCATTTGCATCAAGCACAACAGTTCTTAGTGCTGGCACATCCCATGTCTGTACTTCTATAATCTCGCCATCAACAGGTGCAGACGGTAAAGTTACCGTAATATTTGAACCACCATCCCTTAGTATGTATTTTTTATTAGATACGGCGCTAAATGATGCTGTTTTAACATCTACTGTGTTTGCGGGTATCGTTACTGTATATGATCCGCTTGGTTTTGATAATGTCAAAACACCAGTCGATAATACATATGATGCACTCGTAATTGTATTATTTAGATCAATATTGGCATTTGGTATTGTAATGGTTTTTATGTCACCATACGCAGTTATAGCAGATGTGTCAAATGCCGCACCACCAAACGAAGTTGGATTAACCAACTTAAATGCGCTATTGCCAGAAGTTGGATGCCATGAATCTGAATATTTATGACTAACAACCCAACCTGTTCCAGTCATAAAATGAAATTCCATTTCCTGGTACGGGACTTTTGTATTATCTGTATATGCTGCAGCCCAAGTTGTTCCTGGATTGCTTCCTGAATATATTCTATTATTCGGAGATGTGCC